>JAFGFO010000197.1 GCA_016931085.1 Thermoflexales bacterium | reverse complement strand
GTGGCGGTGTAGACGATGGGCTGGCCTGGCGCCACGATGCCGTCGGCATCGTCAATGTCCGAGGCAAGCTCCAGCACGTTTGGCTGCGAGTAAACGCGCGGGTTGAAGTGATACACCTGCTCCAGCTTGTCGGTCAGCCCGTCGCCGTCGGTATCGGGGTCGGTGGGGTCGGAAGTGACGTGGGTGTATAGGGGCTGGTCGCTTGCGTCAAAGGCATAGACGAAATCCCAGCCGTCGACCTCTTCCTTGTCGCTCAACCCGTCGCCGTCGCTGTCGGACAGTTGCGAGCGGGTGTTGTAGCGGATCTCGTCGTAATCGCCCAATCCATCGCTGTCGGCATCGTTTTGCAGCACCGGTAGGGCGTGATGAAGCTCGTAATAGTCGGACAGCGCGTCGCCGTCGGTGTCGGCGTAGGCGTCATTGGGGTCGTTGCCGCCGCTTGCCCGGCTGCGCAGCCCGTCGCCGTCGGCGTCCGCCAGGGCGGGGAAGCGCTCGTCCCAGGCCAGCGCATACCCGCCGTCGCCGTCGGGGTCGGCCAGCGTGTAGAACTCGTCCAGCGAGGCCGGGAAGACGTCGAACTTGAACTTGTCGCCCAGGGAGATGTCCAGGCTGTCTTTCTTGTCGCGCAGCCAACACAGACTGGGTGGGATGATGGTAAAGCGCACCATCAGCGGATCGGATACGCATTCTTGGACCAAGGTGGCATAGCTTTCCACCAGGTGCAGCGGGGGGCTCCAGTTGATACCGGCCTGGGTAAACTTGACGTTGCCGGTCTCGCCAGCGCGTTGGGTCGCCTTGTAGCGCCGCTGGTCCAGGGGGTTCTTGGCGACCTTGTCCCACTCGTCCCGCATGTCCCGGATGCCGACTGATTTCTTGTCATCCTTGTCCGGCGTTATTTTGTAGCGGAAGGCAGCCTCCTTGATGAAGGGGTCAGCGAATTGCCAGATGTAGAGAATGCCGGGGCCAAAGTTATCGATCAAATCTTCCAAAGTGGAGAACTTGCTATGCTTGACCAGGTCCTCGACCTCGCGTTGCATTTTTTCAGGCTCGAAGGGCGCGTTGCGATAGAGGGTGGTAATCACGTCGGCTTTGACCGTCAGCCGGTTGCCGACCATAAAGCCTTTGGCCTGGTCGACCAATTGCAGGCTGAAATTGGTCGGGATCACGCGGTCCGGCGCTTGCAGGTCGACCAGCGGTGTCTGATCGTAAATCAACAGCTCGACGGCTTTGGTTAGGAAGCCGGTGACGCCGCCGCAGGCGTAATTTTTGACGACGTCCCAACCCAACCCGCTGGGCTTGGCCGTTTTCTCGACAATCGTACAGGCCAGGATGATGAGCGCGTCGATCGCGCCGATGATGGCGACGATGATGGGGCCGGCAATGGGGATGAGGCCAATCGCCAGCATCCAGGCGGCCACGATGATCGTAGCGACCGCAGAGGCAAGCGCCCGGTCGAAGGCCAGCGAGCCGAACGCGACCTTGCCGGCGATCACGGTGGCCAGGAACATGCCGGTAGCGAGCACGGCGGTGACGATCAGGGCGATGACAGCCGTGACGATGGCGGCCCGGCTGGCGGCTATGAAGGTTTTGGTCACGCTGGCAACGGTGCTGCTCAAGCCATTCTTGGCGATCAGGGGGGCGATATCCTTGATCGCCATAATAGATTTGGCCGCCAGCCCCACCATGAGGGCAGCCATGATGCCCTGGCAGATGTACTCTTCGCCAGGCACGTGGATGCCGGCGAGAGACAGGAGTGTGGTCGTGGCGTACAGCGTGAGGGCCAGGCCGATGGCGGCCGCCGCTATCCCAAGCCCCGTCCCGCGAGCAACTCGCCACGCGAGCGAGTCGCCTTTGATCGGGCCAAAGCCGTGCAGGAGGAGATTTTTCAGCGTGGCCATGCCGCCGCCATAGCCCTTGGCGTTGTTCTGGCCAAGCGCCTTCAAGAAGGCCAATTGCGCGTCGGCGGCGCCTGCGCCAAAGACAGCCTTGAGCGCCTTGGTGTCCAACAACAGCCGGCCAAAGGTCCACCACTTGGAGTGGTCTGCTGTTGCCACGTGGGCTGTCAGCTCTTCTACCACGGCCTTGGCCGCTGCGCCGGCGCCGGCGGCCGCCTTGAACGACACGTCCTCGTCCTGGCAGGCATAATCGAAGGTCAGGGGAGTACCGTCCAGCTCGACCGCCCGGTTGAGGCCGGTATACAGGCCCAAGTAGAAGGAGGTCGCGATCATGCCGGCGCCTGTCACCGCGTCGGCGTCCTGCCCCCAGCCGCCGGCGGCCTGAAAGACAAGCCCCAGGCGTGCCCTGAGCTTGGCTACGTACTCGTCAACCGGATCCGATTTCCACTTTTGCTCGCCGTTGTCGTACACAAACGGCGCCCAACTCAGGCTGGCCAGCACATTTTCCGCCACCAAGTCTTCTGCCATGTTCACTTTTATTTTTGAGGTCTGCAGGATGCCTTTGGAGAGCGTCGCCGTGTATTGGACGACCTGGCTGTTGTCGTCCAGGCTGATTAGGCGGAAGCGCTCCTCGCGCGCAAAGAGCAAGGTAGGATTGGCGATCTTGGGACTACTGCCGGCCATAAAGGCAGAGTTGAGGATATTGGGCGTGATCGTCATCGGCAGCGTGGGCAGGTAGCCCTGGTGCGGAAAAGAGTGGGTCACTACCTGCAAAGCGTCAGCCGGGATGCCCCAGCGCTCGGTCTCGCCGGCCGTGCTTCCGGTATGAAAGCGTGTCCAGATGTCGTCCACTGTCAAATCGCGCACGTCGCCATAGCCGTCGCCGTTCGTGTCGCGGCCGCGCGCGGCGATAAAGGTCTCGTCCAGGTCGTTGGCCAGCGCCCACAAATACGCTTCGTAATAGCTGCCCGGGTTGTAGCCGTGATCGAGGACATAGTCAGGCTGTTCGTAGATGACGGCAGTCTTCAAGCCCCGGTCCTCGCGCACTTCAAAGCCGGTCAGGTACCAGTCGTCGTAATAGGAGTGGACGATGGTCGTCGTTTCGTCCCAGTGAGTGGGATCCTCGCACCAGTCTACAAAGCGCCCCGAATTGTCCAGCTTGGGTTTGTAGTCTTTAGGCACCGAGCTGCACACGTCGGTTTTGGCCTGGATGGCCCAGATCAGGCGGGCCGTCTGAGCCTCCCCGCCGTCCGCTACCCCAGCCTGGCCACTCGCTTCCACGCTGGGCCAATAGACCATGCGGGCGGCAAAAGCTACTGGGTTCTCCCCGACCGGGTCTTTGACCAGCGCCAGCGGCACGTAGGCGGCCAGATCCCCCGCCTCGTTGAGCTTGCGAACCGTGATGTTGAACATGTCGGTCTGCGCCGTGTCCAGCCAGGCCGTCACAGGCGTGCTGGCTGTGATGGGTGGCGCGCCCGGTAGGACAGGCAGGTTGCCATAGTGTCCCTCTTTGTAGGGGATGATGATCTCGAGCATCGGGATCAGGCGCATGTCGCCGTTCGCGTCCTGGCCGCTGCTCCCGAAGGTCGTGTCGTGGACGCGCTGGATTTGCCCCTCCCTGTCGCCCGAGGGCCAGTCGAGCACGTTCAGGCTATACCACAAGTGCTCGGGGTTGAGCGGGCGCAGTTGAAAGTCAGCGAACACCGGCGTGTCGAGCTTGAGATTGTTCAGCTCGAACGTAAAGGCCTGGTTGGCCAGCCCGACCAGCTTGCCGGGCACAGTGATGCCGAGCTGGCTGAAGAGGCGGGTGCGTGCGGTGTCGACCTGGTCCGGCACGCCGTCGTTATCGTCGTCGAAATCAAAGGCGTCCGGCGTCCCGTCCAAATCGGTGTCAATTTGTGAGTTGCTGCACCTGGCGCTGCCATCAGGGTTGGTGAAGCCGCAGGCCAGCTCACCATTCTCGCTGACGGGCACCTCGAGGCGATCGATGACCCGGTCGCCGTTGCTGTCGACGTCCAGCGGGTTGAAGTACCAGTGCTTGCCTTGATCGTCCACAAAGCCGCGCACCTCGGCCCCGTCGTTGATCCCGTCGCCGTCGCTGTCGCGGTCGTTGGGGTTGGTGCCCAGGTCGAACACCTCTGCCCCGTCTTTCAGCCCGTCGCCGTCTGCGTCGCTCAGGTTGGGATCGGTGCCGATGCAGCTTTCTTCTACGTCGGTCAGGCCGTCCAGGTCCGAGTCGGTGCCGTCGTCCGTGACGATTGCGTCGCACAGGTCGGTGGACGTGGAAGCGGAGGCTAAGGCTAGGGTTGATGCGGAAGCGGGGGCTAAGGCGGACGCCGGCCAGACTTCCGAAGTCTTCAAGACTTCGGAAGTCTCTGAGACTGCCAGCGGATCGCGCTGCGGATTCCAGTCCTTGGTATTCAACTCGTCTCGCAGCTCTTGCTGTGCTTTGGCGGTTTGGCGCTCGCGCTCGGACTGGACCTGTTTTTGAGCTTGCTTGTCTGAGAAAGCCATCACCTGCTGGCTTTGCAGCAGGGGCGAGAAGAGCATTGAGGCAATCACCAGGGTGCACACCAACGCGTAGCGTGGGCGCGACGGGCGGAACAGCCCCCAGCCGGCCAGGCACAACACGGACACCAGCAGGCTGCAGGTGATCAGCTCGTCTGAGCCCGGCAGCTTGAGCCGCCTCGGGTCGAATCCGCCCATCCAGGCCGTCATGCCCGGCGCCGCGCCGGCCGTATCCGGCCAGCCGCTAAAGTCGGTGGTGATGTCTACCTCGATCCGTTCCTTGCCGTAGGGCGGGAACTCGGCGTGAATGACCTGGCGTAGGGGTAGGCCTCGGCTGTCGATCCAGATCTCGCCCTCGCCCGTCATGCTGGCGTACACCCGGGCCGTGTCTAGCTTGAGTCCCGGCGGCAGCTCGCCTTTCTTGATCAGCTCGGCTTCGAGTTGGTCGCGCATGTAGGCGGCAAAGGCCGGGCCGTTGAGCGCAAAGCTGTAGCGAGTAAAGCTCACGCTCGACCCGCCTGACGGGTCGAGCGGGCGCGTCTCGCTGCCTTGCTTGGCGACGTCCTTGATACCGGCCAGGTAGCCCAGCGGGTCGTGGCCCGGGGCAACCGCGCCATTAAGAAATGGCGAGCTCAAGTCGTCCAGATCCTTCCACTCGGTCTGGCCTACTCGCCCCTCCGTCTGCCCGTCGGCCACGCGGATCTCGACGGCCCCGTCGCGCGAGCCGACCTGCCCGTCGCCGGACCACAGCACCATGTGAAGCGTGTCGGCGCGCCGGTCGGTTTGGCCTTCGATGTACATGCGCTCGGTGGTGCTGC
>JAFGFO010000196.1 GCA_016931085.1 Thermoflexales bacterium | reverse complement strand
CACAATGGCGTCATTTTGCGGCCTGGCGCCCCACTTAGCTCCCCGAAAGCTCTAAGCTTTCGGGGAGCTTGCCCCACTTGAGCGATTGGCTACGAATGCCCCCGCAAGTCATCGGGGCTGAGTTACCTTGCAGAAAAGGATATTCCAAAGTAGAATGGGCCAATGGACAGCACACAACCCCTTGAAGCTGAAACTTTTAAACCTGAAACCCTCAAGCGCGACTTGGCACTCTATATGATGCTGCTGCCCTACCTGCTCGGGCTGGCCGGGCTGGTGTTCATCCCAGCCTTGCTTTCCTTAGGATTGGCCTTCACCCGTTATGATGCCCTGTCTCCGCCCGTATGGAGTGGGTGGGCCAACCTGGAGCGCATGCTGGGCGACCGTCTCTTTTGGATTGTCCTGGGCAATACGGCCTTCTACCTGGCCGTGGCTGTGCCGCTGCGCCTCGTGGGGGCCTTGGGCCTAGCCTTGTTGTTCCGTAGCCGTCCCCATGGCCTGGCCCAGGCGATCGTGTGTCTGCCCACGATCATTCCTGACGTGGCGTATGCCATGATCTGGCTGGTGGCGCTCAACCCTCGCTTTGGGCCTGTCAATCTGCTGCTGAACGCGGTGGGCTTGCCAGGACCGGCCTGGCTGGCCGAGCCGTGGCCGGCGCGCCTGGCCTTGGCCGGCATGGCCGCCTGGCAGTTGGGGGAAGGTTTCGTGATTCTCCTGGCCTCGCTTGGCGAGTTCCCGCCTCACCTGGACGAAGCCGCCGCATTGGATGGCGCAGGCGACTGGGCCCGCTTCCGGCACGTCGTCCTGCCGCTGCTGCTGCCTCGCCTGTTCCTGCTCACCGCCCGTGACCTGATCGTTGGCCTGCAGGCCAGCTTTACCCCCTCACTTATTCTGACCAGGGGCGGGCCGGGCTATACAACCCTTTTTGTGCCCTTGTATAGCTATATTTTGGCTTTCGACGATTTTCAGCTCGGCTATGCCTCCGCGCTCGTTTGGGTCGTGTACGCCCTGACAGCGCTTGGGATGGGGGCGTTGTTTTTCGTAGGCAGGCGTTGGCAGCACACCGGCGCGTTCAGCGAATAGCAAACAGCAAATCAGCAAAACGTGAAACGTGAAACCTTGAAACCTGCAACTTTTAAAATTCTGCGAGGGCTGGCGGTCTTGCTCTTCCTGTGCCCGCCAGCCTGGCTGTTGCTCGCTTCGCTGTGGCCGGACAACCAACCCCTTTCGGCGGCGTGGCGCTCACTCCGGGCCTTCCAGCCCACGCTGGGGAATTATATCACTGCGGTGACTATGGCGCCGATGGGCCGCTTTGCCCTCAATTCCTGCCTGGTCGTCGCCCTGGCAGTCCCCCTGTCGCTGCTGGTGGCCTCGTGGGCCGCCTTTGCCCTCAACCAGCTTTCGCACCGGCTGCGGGCGACGGTGCTTGGGCTGTCTTGGGCGGCGCTGCTGGCCCCGCCGACGGTCCTGTGGTTGGCTCGCTTCCCCATCTTCAAGGCCTTGGGGTGGATAGATAGCCCCTGGCCGCTCGTCGCCCCGGCCTTGATCGGCGGCAGTCCCTTTTTCGTCTTGCTCTTTTTCTGGTCCTTTCGCCGCTTGTCGCCCGAGCTGTTCGAGTCGGCCATTTTGGACGGCGCGAATGCCTGGCAGGTGTGGTGGCGAGTCGCCCTGCCGGCCTCGCGGGGTGTCACCGCTGGCGTGACTATCCTCAATTTCGTCCTCTTCTGGGGCAATTTTGCCGATCCGTTGCTTTACCTGCGTTCTGAGGCGCACATGACCTTGCCGGTCGGTCTGCGCTTGCTGGCTCAGCTCGACGCCACGCGTTGGCCGGTGATCATGGCCGGGGCGGTCATGCTGACGCTGCCGGTGCTCGCCGTGTTTGCGTTGGGGGAGACCCTAAGGGTTTTTACCCGCTCCGCTCCGCCTCGGGGTGCTTCGCAAAACCCTTAGGGTCTGAGAGGCACAAAACCCTGTCTGGACTGCCGCTGGACGTTCTCGATGGCCGTGGACAAGGGCTGCAGGCCCAGGTAGACCAGCTCGAACTCGGTGTCGGCCGTGCGCTCGATCGCCACCCAGTTTTCCAGCCGGGGCAAGACGTGCAGGTAGGCCATCGCGTCGAGCCAGACCCCCGCGTGCGCCGGCGGCTGGGCCGGATCCAGGTAGGCCGGGCTTTCGGCCACGCTTTTCAGAGAAGGCACCGTGCGTCCCAGTTGGCTGGCTCGCGTCTGCCCCTCTTCTCCCATCGCAAACTCGATAAAAGCCCAGGCGGCGTCTTGGACCTTGGAGGCGTTTGCCAGGCAGTAGCCGTCGCTGTGCAAAACGGTCGCCTGGTGTTTGCCGCGCGGGAGCGGGGCCACGTCCCAGTTGAACTTGGCCACCTCGCGCATCACCGGCACGAGCCGCCGGCTGTCGACGTACATGGCGATGTTGCCGCTGAGGAAGCGATCGCCGTGTGACTGGACCATCTCGGACGTTTTGTTGGGCACCACCTGGTCCCTCAGGCTGAGTGACATCATGAACTCGATGGCCTCTATCGCTTCGGGTGTGTCGAGTGTGAGGCGCGTTGGCTGGGCTGGGTCGTCCACCAGCTCGCCCCCATTCTGCCAGATAAAGGCCGCCGTGCGGATGAGGCGCGGCTCGAGTCCCAGGCCGTATTGGTCCGGCTCGCCGTCGCCGTTCCGGTCGGGCTGGGTCAAGGCGGCCGCCGTCTGGCGAAAGGCTTCCCAGTCCCAGTTGGGGTCGGGATAGGGCCGGCCGGCCGCGTCAAAGATGTCCTGGTTGTAGTATACCGCCTGGCTGGAAATGTTCTGCGGGATGCAGACCAGCGTCCCATCTGCGGAGCGAAAGGCGTCCAGGGCAACCGGGTAGTATTGGTCCTCGCTCAGCGTACGGCTTGCCTGCAGGCGCGGGCCGAGCGCCTCCAGCGTGCCCGCGTTGTAGAACTGGGCCATGCGGCGATAGTTGAGCAGGAACACGTCGGGCGGCGCGCCGGCCGCCATGTCAGCCGCCAGCCGCGTCATGTAATCGCCCTGGCTGGGCACGCCGACGATCTCGACGCGCACGGCGGATGTGCTGGCCTGAAAGCCGTCGACCACGCTCTTGAAGGCAGCCTGCTCGGCCGGGTCGCCAAAGATCATGAACGTGACGGTGGTGACCGGCGGGGACGATGCGCTGCAAGCCGCCAGCAGCCCGCCCAAGAGGAACGCGCAGATCAGCCGCATCGATTTTACGCGGCGCATAGGCCCAATCCCTTTCAAATAAGCTTTCTCAGGCGTGTGTATTCGGCCACGAGCGTCGAGTCGTCGAGCGCCGGCTCGAATTGGCGCAGCCAGCCGAGGATATAGTCATCGTCCAAGGCCTGGCCCTGCCGGCGGACGATGCCCTCCACGTCCGCCCGATCGCGTGGCCGCGAGGAGATCATCTTGTAGATCACCAGGTCTTCGGCGCTGCACACGCGAAGCGTAATCCCCGGCTGGATTTCCATCGCGCGCCCGCGCTGGATCACGGCCTCGTCGTAAGGTGTGTCGGCCAACAGCAAATCGAGGCGCGTGCCGTGACAATCTTGTACGAATACAAAGCCCATACGCCGGAGCGAGTCGAGCGGCTTGGCGACCATGGCCGTGTAATCGGGACCGAGCGTCTCCCACAGCGTGCCGGCCTGGTCGCGGCGCGCCAGCACCTTGAGATCGGCATCGCGCGTCACGCGCGGGTCGCCCCACACACCCACGGCTATGCCGCCGATCACGGCCGAAGGAAAGCCGGCCTCAGCCAGGCGTGTCTGAAGCGCCGCAATGGATTGAAGCAGGTTTTCCATGGTGTTTTTGATGCCACTCGCCCAAGCACTGCAAGCGCGCCTGGAGTGTGGCCAGGTAGATCAGCCGATCAGGGCGGAACAGGTCTTCTGTCTGCTGGAGCTGATATTCGAAAACGCGCTGCAGCGCCAGCAAGTGGCCCATGCTTTCCTGCACGCTCATACCGCGCAGCAGGCGCGCCTCTTGCGCCTCGATCTCGTCCCAGTTATCTCGAATGGCACTCAGCTCTTGCACAATTTACCTCGCGGTCCACATCAAGCGATTCTCACCCTGCTGGTCTGGAGGCGACGAGCGGATGACTCCCACGCCGCCGGGCAGATAGCCGCCAGTGCTGCCCATGACGGCCTCGCTCATCAAGCTCGCCGTCGACTGGAACGACACGTCGTCGACAAAGAAGCTGCTAAAGTCTGCAAAGTCAGTGGTGGCGTGGAAGTGGACCGTCACGTTTTGCCCGGCGTAGCTGGCCATGTCGACGGTGAAGAGCTGCCAACTGCTCGTGTTGTTGCTGGTACACAGATCGCCCTGCGCTACCACGGTGTCGTTGACGAGAACAGAGGCCACGTCGGAGCCACACACCGTCTCGTCGGCGCGGAGCTGGTAGTAATAGTGCAGGTAGACCGCTATGCCGCTGGGGATGGCAAAGCTTTGCGACAGGTCACTGGTCTCGTTGTTGTCGCCGCCCAACCATGCCACGTAACTGCCGGAGCGCGGGCTGAGGGTGCTGGGCAAGCCAGACGATCCGATCAAGCCATAGCCCAGGGCCGAAGACTCGCTCCAGCCTGTGCCACTGCCTTGTTCAAAGTCGCCGTTGACGACAGTCGGCAGGCTTGGCCCCGCGCCGGACTGGAAGGTGATTTCCTGGTAATAGTACGAGTCGCCGTAGCCGTTGTTGGTCTCCCAACTGCCCCCGTCGATCGCCCACACGAACCAGCCGTAAGTGGTGCCATAACTGCCATTGCACACGCCGAGCAGATCCGCCTCGGTCAGCTCGACCTGGTTGACCAGGCTGGGCGGCAGATAACACTTGGTCGCGCCGGTGCCCAGGTCGAACAACTCCCACGAGTAGGTCTCGCCGGAGATGCCGCGCTGGCTCCACTCGAAGGTGACCGGCAGTGTGACCGTGTCCGTCATAGGCGACAGCAGGTTCAGCTCGCCGATGTCAAAGTCGCCCCCGGCCACGTTGCTGCCGGCGGTGTACGACGAGAGCGTTGGCTCGTACCAGCGCCACAGGTAGCGATCGTCGGGCGTGTTGCCGCCCGTGGTGGTGTTATAGTAGAACACAAAGTAGACGTTGTCGGCCGGCAGGCTGGGGATGCCAGGGAAGTTGTAATAGCCGTTGGCGCCGGTCGTGAGTGTGGCTACTTTGCTGGCTTCGAAGCTGATGCTGCCGCAGCCGCTGCTCGGGCACTGCCGCAGCAGCAGGCTGACCCCCTCGACCCCCACGCCCTTGCTGCGCACCTGGCCGTAAATGCCGCTGGAGGAGGCGGGCGTGGGTGTGGCGGTGGGCTGCTGTGGCGTGGGCGAAGGCGTGGGTGTGGGCACTGCGCCGACCCAAACCGCCGACCAGTCGACCGTGCCGGACCACGTGCCGCACGACGTGCCAAAGTACACGTTGTCAAAGGTGGCCGTGCCAGCGGCATTCGTTTTTGACGTGAACGCGCCCGTGCCGCTCCAACGGCCATTTTCGCGCAAGTCTACATTGAACGAGAACTGGTTGCCGCTGATGCTTACATAGTCAGTCCGCATCACCCAACTGTCACTGCAGCCGGGCACCGGCACCTGGATGCGTATATCCCACAGATTGGCCTGGTCGGTCGTGACGTTGAAGGTGGCCTTGCTGCCGGCCCAGGCGCCTGGCGCCGGGCCAGAAGGCGGAACGGTCGGTGTGGCCGTGGGGACGCCGGGTACGGGCGTCCGGGTGGGTACCCAGGGGGGCGTATAGTTCTTGAGCACCAGGGGCAGATAGATCCTCTCGGTCTGATTGGGATTGGGTGTAAGCGTTGCCGGGGGCGGGCCCGCCGTCAGGTCCAGCCGGTACATGCCGCGCCCGTAGGTGCCGGCCCACAGTTTGCGATCTGAGTCGCTGTATTTCACGTATTCCAGGTCATAGACCGGCACATTGGGCAAGCCCGTGTTGTAGGCGGCCCAACTGGCACCGCCGTCGGTGCTGCGAAACACGCCCAGGTCGGTGCCGACATAGATGTGACCTGACTGCTCTGGGTCCAGCACGATGCTCAACACCGGCACGTCGGGCAAGTTGCCGCTGGCGTTCGTCCAGGTCGTGCCGCCGCTGCTCGTCTTGAACACGTGCCCGGGCGCGCCCTGGGTGTGCGTGTCGTAGCCGTTAAAGGCGACGTAGGCGATGGCGGACGACTGGGGATCGATGGCAAAGTCCGACACCTGCCGGTTGGGTAGGGGAGCCTTTGTAATGTCGCCCCAACTGTTGCCCTGGTTGTGGGTGACTTGCACTTTCCCATCGGAGGTGCCTACATAGATCGTGGCCGGATCGCTCTTCGCCACGCCGATGGCCGTGATCGAGGGCGCGCTGTTTTGAGTCTCGCCCCCCGTCAGGTCACCGCTGATGGCCGTCCACGACTCGCCCCGGTTGGCCGTGCGGTACAGGCGGTGCGTGCCCAGGTAGATCACGCCCGGCGTCGAGGGGTCCAGCGTGAAGGGGACGTAAAACTGCATGCGATCGTTGACGTCGATCCCATTCGACAGTTGCACCCAACTGGCCAGTGTTACCCGGTCAGCCGGCGTGTTGTTGCGCTGGAACTGGACCACCATGCCCTGCATGCTGTAGCGCGTGCTGTACCAGTAAGTCGGGTCGAAGGGGTCGATTTCCGAATACCCCCCGTCGCCGGTGTCCAGCCCCGTCCACGTGCCCGAGTTATACCTGGCCTTGGCGTTGTCTTGCAGCCCACCAAAGGCGATGTTGGAGTTGGTGGGGTGGACGCCGATGTTGACGAATTGGAGCGTGGCCAGGCCGCTGTTGCGGCTGGTCCAGTTGGCACCGCCGTCGGACGAGCTGAACAGGCCGCCGTCACAGCCCACCCACACGCTGTTGGCGTTGCCGGGGTCGAGCGCGATGGCGTGCATGTCGGGGTGGACCATCTGCGCGACGCTCGTGCCGGGCGTCATATCGGCCCAGTTGGCCCCGCCGTCGACGCTTTTCCACACCACCCCGGCCCAACGGTCCGCCTGGGCCACAAAGCTGCCGCCGATGTAGACGGTGTTGGGATCGGTGGGGTGCACGGTGATGATGTTGTCATATTCACACTGCGAGCTGCAATAATTGGGGGCGTTTTGCAATTGCGTCCAGCTTGCCCCGCTGTCGCCTGAGCGCAGGAGGATGCCCCACGGCTTGATCTGGCCGTTGACGTTGACGCGCGCCGCCAGCCCGGCGTACAGCACGTCGAAATCTCCCACCCTGCCGATGCCCAGCTCGATGCGGCTGTAGCCGCGGTCGGGAAAGCCGCTCAGCGGCGCCCACGTGCCGCCGCCGTTGGTGGTCTGGTATACCCCACCGCCGGCATAAGCGGCGTACAAGGTCTGCTGCGCGCCTGCTCGCTGGCTCATGACCAGGTCGCTAAAGCCGTAACACATCTGGGTGCAGCCGATCAGCTTGGTCCACGTGGCGCCGCCGTCGGTGGACTTGAACACGGCCGGGAAAGGC
Organism: Thermoflexales bacterium; assembly: GCA_016931085.1. Next base: position 14,554 of record JAFGFO010000196.1, on the reverse strand, counting down.
GCGGATTGGCCGAGATATTGCAGCGGGTGGGCCGTGGCCGCGTAGACGGTCTGGGGGCTTGAGGGGTCGATGACGATGGACGAGACGACCATGCCGGCCATCTCAGCCTGGCCGAGCACGCTCCAACTGCCGCCGCCGTCGGTGGACTTGAGGATGCCCGTGCCGTAATAGCCCGAGATCTCGCCGGTGCCAGCATAGAGGGTGTTGGGGTTTGTTGGGTCGATGGCGATCGAAAAGATCGAAAAACTGGCCTGGTTGTCTGTCAATGGCGTCCAACTCGTGCCGCCGTTGGTGCTCTTCCACACGCCGCCGGTGGCCGTGCCGATGTAGATGGTGTTCGAGTTCGTGGGGTCAAAGGCGATGACCTTTGTACGGCCGCTGACCTCGGTGGTCCAGCGCTCTCCGCTGCCGTAGAGGCCGATCAAGCCAGCCTGGACGGGCGCCGGCCCCAGGCTCTGCCAGCTCTGTGCCACCGACAGGGCCGAGGCGGCCTGGGCCTCCTGCATCTGCTTGGCGCGCTGGAAGGTCTTGAGATTAGCCGCCACCGGGATGCTGTCGAGCGGGTAGGCGCGCTGCCGCCAGTACCAATCGGCCCGCGCGCTGTAGCCGCCGCCGCCTTCGCCTTCCACGGGCGACTCGATCGGCATAGTCTCTTCTTCGTGCCCGATGCTCCAATCCACCCCGGCCTTGACGGCTGCCCAGTTGGCGCCGAGCACGCTCTGATCGTCCATAAAACGGGCCTCGACGAGCACGGCTTGCTGAGACTGTAGGTGGGGCCGGATGAGGAACGCGGCTGCCAGGCTAACGAGGACGGTGACACTGAGCCAGAGGACGGTAGAATACACGCGTTGTCTGCTTATGCGAAACATGGTTACCTCCTATTCACTCGCTCGATGACAGGGGATAGTGTGCACAATTTGTACTCCAGATAAGATTATTATATGGCATACTGTGAGCGATGTCAAGTATATTTGCAAAATCCCCTAAAAAATGCTATCATAGATCTAACAGGCTATTCCGATAGCCCCTTTACTCTGTGAGGCAAGGAATAGAAGGGAGGTGGTTCGCAAACTCTTTAGCTCTTGAGGGCACCCCTGGTTGTGCACATTAGCCAGGTATCGAATCCACTCGTGTGATGAAAGGGAGGAAATTCTTATGGAGACGAGTCAAGGCCATTCGACGTTTAAATTTACGGCCAGGCATTTGATCGAGATGCTTGGTGTCAGCCTGGTCATTGTGTTGGCGCTCTTGCTTTTACCTCACACCGGCCAAGGCAGCAGCGCTTATCCTTATCCCGCTCTCAAGCCGCCCGATCCGCCGCGTGACCTCAAGGCCGAGGCAGGCGTGGATAACATCGAGCTGACCTGGTACCCCAGCCCCAGCGCCGGCCTGCGCGGCTACTGGGTCTACCGCGGCACCGAGGCCAACCTGAGCCATCCAGAGCAATTTACCCTGGCTTACCCGGCGCCGCTGACCGGCGACCGCTGGATAGACCCCCCGCGCGGCTACACGAACACGCTCGAACACGGCGTGAACTACTACTACTACTTGTGGGCCGTGAACGTCAATGGCCAGAAAAGCGCCAACTTTTCCAATATCTCCAATTCCAGCCTCAAGCCGGCCGACCCGCCCCCGCCCGATGACCCGCCGCCGCCCGCCCGCAGGGGCGAGCTGCGCATCTTTATGCCCGACTCGGGCGCCCCCAACGGCCAGACCATCACCGTGCCGGTCAAGATCGGCAACGCCGACGGCTTGATCATCGACAGTATGGATGTGTGGGTGGTTTATAACCAGGACGTCATCACGGCGACCACGATTCAGCGCGCTCCGCTGCTGGTAGAATACGACTATGCCTTCCAGTCCAATATCATAGGCGAGTCGGGGGTAGGGGCAGCCGCTGCGGCGGTTTATGTGCTTGGCCCCGATGATCCCAAGCCCACCCTGTTCGGCGAAGCTACACTCTTCGAGGTATCCTTCCAGGTGCTCGGATCTGCCGGAGTGACCACGGCTATGGACCTGCCGCTCACCTTCACGATTGGCACGGATATATACGGCACGACCATCTACACGGACGTCGCCTTGCCCGATATCCCCCTCGTCCGCCAGAGCGGCACGTTTACCGTCACCGTGCCCAAGATCGAGGACCCGCCCAGCTACCTGATGGGTGACGTGTTCCCATCTGATCTGGGCGACGGCCAGTTGACGGCCGGCGACGTGACCGAGGCCATGGCCCTGGCGGTGGCCAACCGCCGGCCCAACGCCCGCCAGAAGCAGGTCGGCGACATGAACGGCGACGAGCGCCTCAACTCGGCCGACGCGGCCCTCATCAGACGCCAGGCCGGCGGGCTGCTGCGGATATTCAGCGCTCGCGCCACGCAGCTCTTGCGCTCGTGGATGCTGGCCTCGGCCGCCAGTCCGGTCACCGTGACGGTCGGCAGCGCCACCGGCATGCCAGGCGCGCAGATCGATCTGCCTATCAACATCACGAACGCCGCCGACGCCAGCAGCGTTGACCTGATGCTCAACCTGGATCCGCAGGTGCTGGCGCTCAACAACGTGAGCCTGGGGAGCCTCCCCGGCCTGGGGACGAACTTTGGCCTCACCTTTACCCAGGGCGCGACCCAGACGGTCAAGATCGCGCTCGTGCCCAAGCCTGAAATGCCCGGCGCGACCATCGGCGGGTCAGGCACGGGCGTGCTGCTGAGGCTGGACCTGAGCATCAAGCCAACCGCGCCCGGCGGCTGGTCGCCCGTCACGCTGGCTTCGGTGCGCCTGGGCGATCGCCAGGGCCAGGACTTTGCCACGTCCAACCTCCAGGTGCCGGTCGCTGTGAGAAACGGCCGCGTGGGCACGTTCAAGATTTACCTGCCGGTGGTCCTGAAAAATCTCTAGTCCATCACAAGGGGGGCAGCCAGGCTGCCCCCCCTCGTAGATAGGAGTATGGCGATGAAAACGATCAGAGTTCAAGTCGTGTTGCTCGTTTGTGGTGTGCTGCTGCTGGCGGCCGGCGTTGTGGCCGCCGCGCCCATTGAAGAGCCGCTGAGCCTGCCGTCTGGCGGCGAGCCGCCGCCCGAGCCAGCCCGGCCCCCCGCCAGCCCGGATTTCAGCACCGGGCGAGACGCGGCCCACGCCACCTTTTGGGAAAACCGCTTCGTTGCGCCCAGTGTGCCATTTCCTGATGGCATACCATCCGCGCGCCCTGGCTTGCAGGCGGGCGCGCTGAGCGTGGCGCAAGAGGCGAGTGAGTTCGACCCCCAGACGGTCGACGCGCCGCAGTTGAGCCAGCTCACCCCCCAGACGGATTACCTGACCTGCCCGGCCGGCTACTCGCACGTCGCGCCGATATGGGACGGGGATTTCGAAGAGGACTGGTATTGGTACTTTAACGCCTTCGGCGAGACCGAGCCCCCTGAACCCGGCTACGACCCGACCGTGGCCTACAGCGGCACCCGCTCGGTGGTCATCACCGGCACGGATCTGGCCGAGTTCTGGGTGTGGCAGTTTATCGAATTCCCTTCACGTTTTGAGCAGTCCCTCTTGAGCTTTCAGCTCCGGCGAAGCAGCACCGATCCCGAGGACCGCTTGTTCGTGGTCTTTTACGACGACTGGGGCATGGACATCCTGGCCTGGGCGACTGTCAGCTACACGGTGCCGGCCGGCCAGTGGCAGTTGATCCAACTGCCTTTCTCCGACAGCGTGCGGGCTTCCCTGGCCGGGCGCCCCTCGATCGTGAAATTCATGGCCTTTACCGACGACGTCAACCCGACGCTTTTTTACCTGGACGACGTGGCGCTGGAGTTGTGCGCGCCCATACCGCCCTGCCAGGACACGCTCGAAAATGGGGACTTTGAAAGCTATTTGGGCCCCTTCTACGCCTGGAACAGCGACGGGAACGTCTCTTGGGGCTACAACCCGGAATTTAGAGACGTCTACGCCACCATCGGCGGGAGCAGCCAATACCTGGATAACGGCGGCTTTGAGGCTGCCCAGTTCGATCCCTGGTTTACGTCTGGCTCCCCCGAGCTGGACTATTCCACCAGCTACGAGGGCTTTATTTCGGCCCTCTTAGGCGGCTATGATAGCGCCAACGACCAGATCTGGCAGGTGATCGATATCCCCACCGACACCACCAGCATGGCCCTCGATTTTTGGTACGCGCTGCAAACCGACGAGACTTTAGCTGGCTACGACACGTTCTGCGTGATGGTCTGGGACCCGGCCGGCTCGCCTGTCTACGCCTACGAGTGCCTGGACTTTGGGGTGACAGGCGACCAGCCCTGGACCTATTACTCTTTTGACCTGACACCCTACCTGGCTACTATGCCTCAGCGAGTGCACGTTGGCTTTGTTCTCACGACGGATGGCGGCAGCCCCTCCGCGGCCTGGGTGGACGGTGCCGCGCTGCGCGTCACCACCAGCCGCGAGAGCTGGTTGTGGCAGCCCTTCACCTTCCCGGCCGCCGGCCGGACGGGTTATATCGAGTTCTGGCTGGGCGCTGCTCAAAACGTGGACCCGGCCGACGAGTTCCGGGTCATTCTCTACGACAGCGTTTTTAACGTCTTGGGCTGGTGGTGGCCAACTTATACGCCTGGCGAGTGGAAAAAGGTCAAGCTGGCCTTTGTCGCCAACCCGGCCTGGCTGGGCCAGGACCTCAGCCTGGCTTTCTGGCTCAATGGCAATGCCTCGCCCAGCTCGATCTTTGGGGTGGAGGAGGTCCGCTTGAACGTCTGCCCTGAAGCGCCTTATCTCGTCAACCCTCCACTGGGCGGCCCGGCTGACTTTTTGCGTGCCGACATTCACATCACAGACGGCACCCTGGCGCTCGGCACGACGCGGGGTGACCCGGACACAGCCAACGACGACGACAAGGCCTTGCTCTTCGGCTTTACGCCCGGCGGCTACAGCACTCCCTGGAGCTCGTTTACCACGCTGCGCATTGTCAGCCCGACGGGGACGATCGATGTGGCCCTGGACGAGGTCGAACCCATCCGGCCGCCGTACCTGGACGGCGAGACGATCGTCACCCGCTGGTGGATCCAGGGTATCGAAGTTGCCCAGGTCGTCGACCTGGTGGAGAACCCCTTCACCCGCCGCCAGGACACGGCCTTGATCCAGTACGAGCTGGTCAACCGGAACTTTGAAGTGCACTCGGTCGGCCTGCGCACCATGCTGGACGTCAAGATCGGCGACAACGACGGCGCGCCTTACTTTGTGCCCGGCTACGGCCCCGTCATCCACGAGGTCGAGTTCCCCAATGCCAGGCTGTCTGGCCTGCCGCCTTTCTGGAAGGCCTTCGAAGGCTCCCTGGCCGATCCGTTCGACCCGGCCTATCTCAAGGGGCAGGGTACCCTGGCCGGTGGCGCGGCCAGCCCACCCAACCGCTTTGTCATCGGCCGCTGGCCCGAGCTGTACCGGCCCAAGCTCGGCGTGGAGCCTCGCCAGTTGTGGGACTATGCGATCGACCCCGGCGCCGTCATCACCGCCGACAGCGCGGTGGCGCTGTACTGGAATCCCGTCTCTCTCTACAATGGCGAGGCGGCCAATTTTGCCACCTACTATGGCCTGGGCGGCGGCGGCGGCGGCGAGACCTGGATCGATGCCCCCCTCGACGTGAGCTGCGAGCAGCTCGAATTCGAGCTGGTGCTGTGGGTCAACAACCGCGGCAGCACGGCGCTGGCCGGCGGCTCGTCCACGCTCGTCCTGCCGCCAGGCGGCACGCTGCGCCTGGCGCACGGCGTCAACGCCACCCAGGCGCGGGCAGACATCCTGCCTGGCGAGACCCAGCCGCTCAGTTGGCTGCTGGCCGCCAGCGGTGACGTCACGGATACGCTGGTCATCAGCGCGGCGACGACTTTCAGCGGCGCGCCCACGCTGTGGCCCCAGCCGCACACGGTCCACCTGCCACGCTGCGTCCGGCCGATCAATCCACCCACCAACCTGGTCGCTGACGACGGCACCCGCTCGATCGAGCTGAGCTGGGACCCCAGCACCAGCGAGAAAGTGACCGGCTACAACGTCTACCGCAGCACGTCGACCAGCGGGCCGTTTGCCCGCCTCAACACGGCTGCCGTGGTGGGCACCTTCTACGAGGACGAGGATCCCAGCCTGGTCACCGGCACGCTTTACTACTACCAGGTCACGACGCTGGCCGGGGCGTCCGAAAGCGCCCCGTCTAACGTGGCCAACGCCAGCTTTGGCCAGCTCAAGCTCTTTATCCCCGACGCCTACAGCCCCAACGGCGCTGTGGTGACCGTGCCGGTCAACATCGCCAACGCCAACGGGCTGCGCATCTACGGCCAGCAAGTCTGGCTGAGCTATCCGGCCAATCTCCTGCAGCCGCTGTGGGTCACCCGCACGATCCTGACGCTGGACGGCTACGCCTTCCGGGCCGTCAGCGAGACGGGCCGCATCCGGATCGACTTGCTCGAACAAGAAGGCCGCCCGGCGCTTTACGGCAACGGCACGCTCTTCCACGTCTATTTCCAGGTGATCGGCACCGCCGGCTTTACGGGCGCGCTCCAGCTCGACCGGGCGCGCAGCGAGATCTTCCCGGTCGAAAGCCCGCTCACGCCGCTCCCGCTCGTCCACACCGACGGCAGCTTCCAGGTGCGCAAGAACTATATCATGGGCGATCTCAACGGCGACAGCAAGGTGACGGCCGTCGACGCGGAGCTGGCGCTGGCGATCGCCGTGGGTAAGCTGTCGCCCACCAAGGAGCAAAAGGCGGCCGGCGACGTCAACGGTGATGGCCGCATCAACTCGGCTGACGCGGCGCTCATCTCGCGCATGGCGCGCGGCATGGCGGCCCTGCCGGCCGGCCAGGGCCGCGCGCAGGCGGTTAGGGGGCGCATGATTGCCTTTTCCATGCCCAGCACCTCGAGCGAGCAGGGCGGCACGTTCAAGGTGCCCATCAGCCTGAGCGATGCCGAGGGCGTGGCCGGTGCCGACATGATGCTCAACTACGATCCCACCGTGCTGGAGGCGCTCGGCGCCAACCTGGGCAGCCTGACCAGTGGCCAAAACTTTGTGTTCGAAACCAAGCTGGACGTCCCCGGCGTGGTCAAGCTGTCGCTGGCACAGCAGCAGGGCGGCACCAACCAGGGTTTGCCGGCCGGCTCGTCCGGCGTGCTGATCGAGGTCGAGTTCAGGATCAAGCAGAGCGCCCAGGACGGCGTCACGACGCTGACCCTGTCCAAGGCCAGCCTGAGCGATCCCTACAGTCGCGACTTTGAAACGTCGGTCTTGCAGATCACGGTCGACACCGGCAGCGGCCAGGTCACCATCGGTGCCGGCCCCACGCTCGACAAGCACGTCTACCTGCCGGTGGTGCTCAAGAACAAGTAGAAAACCTGAAGCCTGAAAATGGCAGACCGCGGACAGCTCGAACAAACGATTGCCGCGCTCGAGGCGCATCGCGCGCTCTTGGGCGACCTCGTGGTCGACACGGCCGTGGCCCCGCTGCGCCAGCAGTTGGCCGCATTGCAAGAGCGCCCGGCCGGCGACCAGCGTAAGATGGTCACCATCCTGTTCGCCGACGTGTCGGGCTTTACCGCCATGTCCGAGACGATGGATGCCGAGGAGGTGCGCGACACGATGAACGACTTGTGGGCGCGCCTGGACGGTGCCATCACCGCCCAGGGCGGCTTTATCGACAAGCACATCGGCGACGCCATCATGGCGCTGTTTGGCGCGCCCACGGCGCGCGAAGATGACGCCGAGCGGGCAATCCGGGCTGCCCTGGCCATGCAGAAAGAGATAGAGAGATGGAATACGGATAGAGATAGAGATAGACGCGAACGCGGAGATAGAGAAACCGCTATGGGAAGGCCCTCTCTATCTGATATCTCTATCTCCATGCGCATCGGCGTCAACACCGGCCCGGTCCTGCTGGGCGAGGTGGGGACGACCGCCGAATACACCGCCATGGGCGACGCCGTCAACCTGGCCAGCCGGCTGGAGCACGCCGCACCGGTGGGGGGCATCCTCATCTCGCACGACACGCACCGCCACGTGCGCGGGGTATTCGAGGTGCAGGCGCTGGAGCCGCTCAAGGTCAAGGGCAAGGTCGAGCCGGTCCAGGTTTACGTCGTCAAGGGGCTGCGGCCGCGCTCTTTCCGCGCCACCACGCGCGGCGTGGAGGGGGTCGAGACCCGCATGATCGGGCGGGAGGCCGATCTGGCCTGCCTGCAAGACGCCTTTCGTTCTGTGATGGAGAAAAAACAGGCCCAGGTCGTGACCGTCGTGGCCGAGGCCGGCGTGGGCAAGTCGCGCCTGCTGCACGAGTTCACCCACTGGCTCGAGGAGGAGGGCGGTGGGCTGAGTTTTTTCAAGGCGCGCGCCGACGAGCAGGCCGGCCGGCTGCCCTACGCCCTGGCCCGCGGCCTGTTTACCTACGCCTTTCACATCCAGGACAGCGACGAGGCAGCCCTGGCCTGCAAAAAGTTCGAGGCTGGCGTGGCCGGCTTGTTGGCTGAAGGCGGCCTCGAAAAAGCGCATTTCATCGGCTACCTGCTCGGATTCGATTTCCGCGAGGCCTCCAGCCCCTACTTGCAGGGGCTGCTGGGCGATCCCCGCCAGATCCGCGACCGCGCCTTTGGCTACGTGGCCCAGTTCTTCGCCGCCGCGGCGGCGGACCGTCCGGCGGTCGTTTTCCTGGAGGACATTCACTGGGCCGACGACGGCTCGCTGGACATGGCCGAGCACGTCGCGCGCGAGTGCCACGCCGCCCCCCTGCTGCTCGTCTGCATCGCCCGCCCCTCGCTTTTCGAGCGGCGGGCCGGCTGGGGCAAGGCGGTGGCCTCTATGCATACCCGCCTGGACGTGCATCCCCTTTCGGAAGAGGACAGCCGCCAACTGGTGGCCGAGATCCTGCGCAAAGTGTCGAATGTCCCGCCGGCGTTGCGGGACCTGGTGGTGAGCCGGGCCGAGGGTAATCCCTTTTACGTCGAGGAGCTGATCAAGATGCTCATCGAAGACGGCGTCATCGTCAAGGGCGAGGAGCAGTGGTCGGTCCAGGCGGAGCAGTTGGAGGGCGCGCGCGTGCCGCCGACGCTGACCGGCGTGCTGCAGGCGCGCCTGGATGGCCTGGTGCCGGTCGAGCGCGGGGCGCTGCAAAAAGCCTCGGTCGTGGGGCGCACCTTTTGGGACGCGGCGGTGGCGCGCCTGGGCGAGGGACAGCCAGAAGCCGCTGCGGGAGCAGAGCGGCCGGAGGCGCTTGGCGCCAGGCTGGATGCCTTGCAGGCCCGGGAGCTGGTCTTTGAACGAGATCGCTCGGCCTTTGCCCGTGCCCAAGAGTATATCTTCAAGCACGCTATCTTGCGCGACGTCACCTACGAAAGTGTGCTGCTGCGCCTGCGGCGAGTCTATCACGCCCAGGCGGCCGCCTGGCTGATCGAGCAGGCCCGCGAGCGCGTGGGCGAGTACGCCGGCCTGATCGGCGAGCACTACGAGCGGGCAGGGCAGGCGGCGGAAGCAGTCGAGTGGTACCGGCGGGCCGGCCGGCAGGCCCAGGACGCCTACGCCCCGGAGGCGGCTGTCGAGTATTACCAGCGTGCGCTGGCGCTGCTGTCGCCTGCAGAAGGCGCGAAAAAAGCCCAGTTGGCGCAGCGTATCGAGTTGTACAAGGGCATGGGCGAGGTCCTGCGCTGGCAGGCACGCTTTGCCGAGGCCCAAGAAGCGTTCGAAGCCATGCGCACGGCTGCGGAGGCGGCCGGGGATGCCCCCGGTCGAGCTTATGCATGGAATGAGCTTGCCCTGGTGCAAGAAGGCATGGGCGACTACCGGGCTATGCTGGACAGCGCACTGCAGGCGGAAGACACCGCACGGAACGCTGGTGGGAGCGCACGAGCAGAGTTGGCGCGGGCTTTGTCGAGAAAGGGCATGGCCTTTTACCGGCTGGGCGAGATGGAAACGGCGTTGAGCTTGGGCAAGGAAGCGTTGGCGCTCAACACAGATCTGAACAACCGGCGCGAGATGGCCATCTGCTTGAACCTGCTCGCCACGGCGCGCATAGCGTTGGGAGATTACGAACGAGCCACTCAGCACTATGAGGAGGTGCTGGCATTATGCCAGGCAATCGGCAACCGGGCCGGCGTGATGACCGCACTCAACAACCTGGGCGAGATCGCCCGCATCCGCGGCGATTACCGCTCAGCCGTTAAGCTTTACCAAGATGGGCTGACTACCGCCCGCGAGATCGGCCGGCGGGAGGCTGAGATGCTTTTCCTCAGCAATCTGGCCGGGGCGCGGATTGGGCTGGGCGAAGGGGAATATCCGGCTGCCGAGGCTGACCTGTGCCAGGCTATCCGCATGGCCGGGGCCGGCGGCGAGGTGGCCTGGTGGCTGCCGGAGGCCTACTCCTTCCTGGCGCAAGCCTGCATCGGGCAGGCCAAGCTCGATGAGGCCCTGATCGCGGCCCAGCAGGCGCTGGCCCTGAGCAAAGAGCTCGAGTCGCAGGAGCACATCGGCCTGGCCTGGCGCACCCTGGGCCTCGTGATGGCGGCCCCCCCCGCGTGGGCCGAGGGGCAGAAAGTGGGCCAGGACCCCGTCGCCTGCTTTGCCGAAAGCCTGCGCGTCTTTGCCGAGGCGGGCATGGAGGGCGAGCGCGCCCAGACGCTGCGCGCCTGGGCCGCCTACGAGCTGGAGCAGGGGGATAAGGCGCGCGGGCAAGCCATGTGGCAGGAGGCACACGAGATCTTTACGCGGCTTGGCATGACGGGGGAGGCCGAGCGCATGAGTGGAGCAAATAGACCCTAAGGGTTTCGTGCGATCCGCAGGATCGCCACCCTTAGGGTCTGAACGAAGCTGGCGGCGTCGTGGAGATCGAAGCTGAGACCTTGAACCTGAAACCTAGCACGATTGGATTGCTGGCCGGCCTACTGCTGGCCCTCAGCGCCTGCGCGCCGCTGGACGTGCCGGCCGACGTCGTGCAAGACAGGGCCGACGGCGTCACCTCCTCTCTCACCGATGTTCACACCGTGGGCCAGACCTTCATCGCCCGCCAGCCCAACTTGAGCGCGGTCGAGCTCCTGCTGGCGGTGCAAGAGGCCGAGGATCGAGTGCCCTCGGCCGTCGTCTTTCACTTGCGCACCTCGCCCGACGTCGACACGGACCTGGCGACCGTCGTGCTGGACACGACGCCCGTCCGGCGGGATGCCATTTTGCACTTTGACTTTCCCCCCCGCCCCGACTCGGCCGGCAAATCGTACTACTTTTTCCTGTCTGCTGCGCCGGACAACCCGGACGGCCTCCAGTATGCCTCGCTGGACGTGTACCACGGCGGCGAGCGCCGGGCGGATCACCAGCCCGCCCCCGGCGACTTGTGGTTCGCCAGCTACTATACCTACGGCCCGGCCGAGGCGGCCGGCGAGCTCGCGCGCGGCCTGACGGGCAGCGGCAGCGCACCCCTGGCGGTCTTGCTCGCGGCGCTGGGCTTGTTGTTTCTGCCCGGCGGCGCCCTGTTGGCCATGGCCGCTTACGGCAGACGCAACGCTTCAAGCCTGACCTCCGAGGAGGGCCCGCCGGGCGCACAAGGCGACAGCCTGGCCACCCTGGCGTTGGCTTTTGGCTTGAGCCTGGCGCTGGCGCCCCTGCTTCTCTTGTGGACGACGGCGGCCGGCCTGCGCCTGACCCCGGCCTGGCTGTTGGCGTTCCTGGCGCTCTTGGCCCTGGGGGGGATCAAATCGCACATATCAAATCGCACATATCGACTATCAAATCTCCCTTGGGCGGCGGCGTGTGTCTCACTGCTCGCCCTCATCCTGGCCGTCCGTTTCATCCAGGTCCGCGGCCTGGTCTTGCCCTTGTGGGTTGACTCGCTTCACCACACCATGCTGGCGCACTTGATCGCCGGCGAGGGGCGTATCCCGTCTACCTACCAGCCCTTTATACCCGTTGACAAGGTCTATTATCACTATGGCTTTCACGCGTTGGCCGCCTACTTTCAATGGCTATCTGGGCAGGCCACGCCCCAGGCCGTGCTGGTGCTGGGGCAGATTCTCAACGCCGGCGCTGCCCTCTCGGCCTACCTGCTGGCCGTTTACCTCACCCGCCGCCGCCTGGTGGGCTTGTGCGCCATCTTGATCACCGGCCTGCTTTCGACTATGCCGGCGTATTATGTCAGTTGGGGACGTTACACGCAATTGGCTGGCCTGAACATCATGCCGGCCGCCTTCGTTTTGACCACGGCCTGGCTGGAGGCGTTTTCCGAAATTCGAAATTCGAAATTCGAAATTCGAATTTCTTTGCTGCTCCTGGCCGCGCTCAGCCTGGCGGGCCTGTTCCTGACCCATTACCGGGTTCTCTTTTTCGCGGCCTGCTTTTTCCTGGTCTACACCGTCTACCGGGCTTGGACGCTGCGCCGGGAGCGGCCGCGCTTGCTCCGCTTCGGCCTGGCTTGGCTGGTGCTGGGTGGGGCCGCGCTGCTGTTGGCTATGCCCTGGCTCGTGCACGTCGTTCGGGTGGCCGTCTTGCCCCTGGACACATTCCTGTTCCGTATTCGAGGCTCTGCGAGCTACAACGCTGCCCCGCTCGGATATGTCCTGACCGGCGCCGACCGCGTCTTGATCGCTCTCTCCCTGGGCGGGTGCCTGTGGGGCTTTTTGCGGCGCGAGCGCGGTGTGATTCTCAACCTGGCCTGGGTGCTCGTCGTCTTTTTGGGTGTCAACCCTTCCGCGCTCGGGCTGCCCACGACCGGGCTGACCAGCAACGCGTCTACCTTGATCATCTTGTACCTGCCTTTTAGCGTCGCGAGCGGCTACCTGGCTGTCACGATGTACGATTATGTGAGGGCGATCCTTGCCTCTGGGCGAAATGTTCTTGCCATGGACACCAGCTATACGCGGCATGCGAATACCGCCGAAATCCTTCGCGTCCCTTCGTGGTTTATTCCCGGCATCGCCGTTGTGGTCTTTGCCCTCGTCGCCGTGTGGGGGACGTGGCAGCAAATCCCGATCGTCAACCCGCTGACTGTCTTGGCCCGGGAGCCGGACCTGGCCGCGATGGCGTGGATTCGGGCCAACGTGCCCCCTTCGGCCGTTTTCCTGGTCAAAACCAGGTTGTGGATGCCGGGCGTGTACATGGGGAGTGACGGTGGATGGTGGATTCCGCTGCTCACCGGCCGGCAGGCGACCTTCCCGCCGGTTCTTTACATGGAAGCCTCGCCAGAGTATGTCGCGCGAGTCAGCGAACTGGCACAGGTGGTCTCCGAGACGGAATCGCTGGATGGGCCCGAGATACGTGGTCTGCTCCGCAGTTGGGGGGTGACGCACGTCTATATTGGCGCCGGCGGGGAGGGCCTGGCACCGTGGGCGCTGGCCGGCAGCCCCTACTACAAGCTGGCTTATACCAACGGCGCGGTGTGGATATTCGAGGTTATAGACCTTCCGGGAAGGTGACGGCTGTGGTATAATCGGGCTATTGGAATAGTCTTGTATCTTTCGCTTTGAGCACTGTATGCGTCGTATCGTTGCATTGATCGCTATAGCCAGCTTGTCCCTGTCCGCTTGTGGCGGGCAAGCGATAGAGTCACCCACGCCAACGGTGGAGCCGCTGGGCATTACGCTTGTGCCGCCCACGCCGTCGCCCACACCGGTCGTGACGGTGACCGACACGCCTGCCCCTACTTCGACGCCGGCGCCGTCACCGACGCCGATCGTGTACGTCATTCAATCGGGCGACACGCTGCTGGGTATCGCGCTCAAGTTTGGCGTGTCAGTGGCCGCGCTGCAGCAGACGAACGGCATCATCAACCCGCAATCGCTGCAGATCGGGCAGGAGCTGATCATCCCCGTTTTGTCCGAAGAGGAGGAAGGGGCGCGCGCGCTGTTGCCCACGCCTACGCCGCTGCCGGTCAAGACGGCCGGCGTGGCTTTGTACGAAACGGCCGTCGGCTCGTTGTGGGCGCTGGGCGAGGTGGTGAATGAAGGCAGCCAGGCCCTGGAAAACGTCCAGGTGCGCGTGACGCTGTTGGACAGCACGGGCGCTGTGTTGGCTTCAGGCGAGCCATTCACTGTTCTGGACGTGATCCCGGGAGGAGGCAAGTCGCCCTTTGGGATCCTGTTTACCTCGCCGCCGGGGCGTTTTGCCAGTTTTCAAGCCACGATCGTGCGCGCCGAGCCGTCTGTCGAGCCGGGTGGGCGCTACGCAAGCCTGGAGGTGACCGAGTCACATGGCGGGACGGACGGCATGCAGTTCCGCGTGCAGGGTCTTGTGCGCAACCAGGGCAGCGACCCGGCCGCCAACGTCAGGATCGTCGTCACCACCTACAACGCCAGCAGCCAGGTGACGGGTTATCGCGAGCACTCCCCCGACGGAGGGCTGCCGGCTGGGGACGAGATAGAGTTTTCGATCAGCTTTGCGCCCAACGGCGGCAGCCCGGTCGATTACGCCGTCGCGGCCGAAGGACGGGCGGGGGAAGAGGAATAAAGCGTGAAACGTGAAACGTAAATGGACGCCCGCTGTAGGCTGATGGTAACTACTCAGGTCACAGAGATACACGGAGCAAACGGAGTTTCACGGAGCAGAAGAAGCCTTTTTAAAAAGCCTCTGTGCCTCT
>JAFGFO010000195.1 GCA_016931085.1 Thermoflexales bacterium | reverse complement strand
CTAATTTTTAGGCACTTTTCGGCCCAAATTCGCGTTGATTAGCGTAAATTCGCGGATAAAAAGAGCTTTTCTGGGCTATGCCTGAGTTACTTCAAAAGTATTGAAGGCGAGTCGAGTGAAAATGGCATCTTGGCCTGCTCGCGGATCTCTCCGCGCGGCGCTGCCCAGGCGCTCTACCGCAACGAGGTGCGGCAAATAACCCTTTGTCCTTGTTGCCTTTTCTGGCATTTCGGTGTATAGTAGCGATGACTTTTACTGGAGGAAAATCACTATGAAGGTACTTTTGACTCAAGACATTGACCGAATCGGCAAAGCCGGCCAGATTAAGGACGTGGCCGACGGTTATGCCCGCAACTACTTGCTGCCCAAGGGGCTGGCCATCGCAGCCACCCAGGGAGCGCTCAAGCAGGCCGATACCATCCGCAAGACTGAGGAGCGGCGCCAGGCGCAGTTGTTTGCCGAAGCCAAGGCCATCGCTTCCCAACTGGAGGGACATGCCCTGACCTTCCAGGCCAAGGCCGGCGAAAGCGGCAAGTTGTATGGCTCGGTCACGGCGCACGACATCACCGAGGCCGTTTTGGAGCAGATAGGTCTCGAAATCGACAAGCGCAAGATCGATCTGCACGAGCCGATCCGGACGGTGGGAACGCACACGGTGCCGGTCAAACTGGCCACCAGTCTCGTGGCAAATCTCAGTATCATCGTAGAGGCCGAAGCCGCCCCGGGTGCCGAAAGTGGGCTGGAAACAGCGACTGCGCCAGCGGCCCCAGCCGAAGCCCAAGAGACACCGGCCGCCGAAGCGCAAGATCTGCCGCTCGCCGAGCCTGAAGCAGCGGCTTAAAAGCTGGCGAAAGCCCAACATCACAGCTCGCTTATCGGCCAGAACCAGAACGGGCGCCAGGCTGTTTCGAAAACAAGCGTTCTTTGTAGGGGCGCCCCCCTGTGGTCGCCCAGGGCAGACATTACACAGAGACACTCAGAGATTAAAAGCCTCTGTGACACTCCGTGTTCCTCTGTGAATCTCTGTGTAACACGATTCTCGTAGCTCGTAAGAGTTTGCCAAGATGAGCGAAGTAAGCCGTACCCTGCGTGAGGCGCGTGAAGCGCGAAATTTAACCATTGCCGCCGCCGCCAAGGCGACGTGCATCAAAGCACGCTACCTGGAAGCGATGGAAGACGAGCGATGGGACGAGATGCCAGGCCCGGTCCAGGCACGCGGCTTTTTGAAAAACTATGCCATCTTCCTGGGGCTGGACGGCGGTGCCCTGGCGTCCCTGCGGGAACACGAGGCGTCCAACCCGCCGCCTGTCCTTCAGCCCCAGGCGGCTGCCTGGATTGGACCTCCGCCAAGTGCGTCACGCCAGGAGGCAGCCGCTCCACTTGAGCCAGGCACCTCACCGTCACAAGAGCTAGAGCCGGTCGCGCCCTCACTGCCCACCCCACCACCCCCATCACCCTTGCCGCCCCCAGCCCCATTGGGCCAACCGGCCCCGCTGGCCACTGAAGCACAATCATCGCCTCAGCCTGACCCTATGGAGCAGTTCGGGCTGCCGATCTGGTTGTCTTTGGACATGGTCGCGGCAGGTGTAGCGTTGGTGTTGTTCGTCATCGTCGCGCTGCTGGCCGCGCGGGCCTATTTGCTTCCCTTGGTGGCCACGCTGGCGGCTCCCCCTCAAGCGACCGATCGCCCCATGGCCAGCCCACAGGCAGAGATCCTCCTTACGCCCACGATAACGCCCACGGCGGCCTTTCCGCTCAACCCGAGCGGCGGCATCGAGATCGGTTTGAGCGCCCTGAAGGAACACGCCTGGGTGCGCGTCAGTACGGATGGTGTGACGGCTTTCGAGGGGTTACTGTCGCCAAGTCAATCGCTGGTGTGGAACGCCAAGGAGCAGTTGATCGTCGAGACGGGCGACGGCGCGGCGCTCAACCTGAACGTAAATAACAACGCTATGGGGTTGCTGGGTGAGCGCGACCAGGTGACCATCCGCGCCTGGAGCCCACGCGGTGAAGTCGTCCCGCCGCCTACCTCTACTCCCGCCCCGCCAACCGCCACGCCCGAACCCGCCCCCACCCTCGTGCCCACCCCGGCGCAATGAAGCGGTCCACACGCTACTATTTGCTCTCACTCGGCTGCGCCAAGAACACGGTCGACGCCGAGGGCATGGCCCAGTTGCTGGGGCAGGCCGGCTACACCGGTGTCGACGACCCGGCCCGCGCCCACGTGCTCATCGTCAACACCTGCGGCTTTATCGACGCGGCGCGCGAAGAATCGCTCCAGCACCTGCGCGAGTTGGCCGCCGGCAAAAAGCGCCGCCAACTCCTGATCGCCGCCGGCTGCTTAGCCCAGTTCTGGGGCCCCCGCCTGGCCGAGCAGGTGCCGGGCCTGGACGGTATCATCGGCACGCGGCGCTGGATGGACATTGTCGATTTTGTGGAGCGGGTGGGCAGCCGCCCCAAGCCAGGCCCGCTATACCATCTGCCTGACGAGGCCCGCACCGTCGGGGCGGACGAAAAAGGCGTGACGTGCGCCGCCGTCAACGGCGCCAGCGCCTATCTCAAGGTCGCCGACGGCTGCCGCCGGCGGTGCGCTTTTTGCTCCATCCGGCTCATCAAGGGAGCGGCCGTCAGCCGCCCGCCACAGGTGATCGCCGCCGAAGCGCGCATGCTGGTCGAGCGCGGCGTGCGCGAACTGATCCTGATCGCCCAAGATCTCACCGATTACGGTCACGACCTGGGAATCCGCGACGGCCTGCCAACGCTGATCGAGTCGATCCTGGGCGCGGCGCCCGAGCTCCACTGGCTGCGCCTGATGTATACCTACCCCGGCGCCGTAAGCGAGCGCCTGATCGAGGTGATGGCCACCCATCCCCAAGCCGTGCACTACTTGGACATGCCCCTCCAGCACGCTCACCCGGCCGTGCTGCGCCGCATGCGCCGCCCGGCCAGCCTCGAGTGGATCCACAAGATGCTCGACAAGCTGCGCACCGCCATGCCAGACGTAGCCGTGCGCACGACCTTCATCGTCGGCTACCCCGGCGAGACGGAAGACGAGTTCCAGGCGCTTCTGGATTTCGTGCGCGAGGTGCAGTTCGACCGCCTGGGCGCGTTTAGCTACTCGTTCGAACCCGGCACGCCCAGCGCCGGGCTGGCGGACCACGTGCCAGAAGAGATCAAGCAGGAACGTTACGAACGCTTGATGGAGGCCCAGCAGGCCATCAGCTTGCGCAAAAACCAGGCCCTGGTCGGCCAGACGCTTGAGGTGCTGATCGAAGGCTGCGGCGATGGACTGGCGGTGGGCCGCAGCTACCGCGACGCGCCCGAAATCGATGGCCTGGTGCTGCTCGGCGACGAGAGCCTGCCGCCCGGCCAATTCGTCCCGGCCGTCATCACCGGCGCCGCGGCGTACGATCTGTACGGGCAAATCGAGTCAAAGTAAAACTCTTGACAAAGCCATTGGCTTGTGATACAATCTGAAAAGGTTTCGGAAAAGATACCGGAATCGTTACCAGTTCGGGAAAGCGGCTCACGACAAGAGGAAAACTCTTCCCAATCCAAGGCTGGGATACGTGATGCTCGATGAAAGCGGCTTTATGCTCCATGTTCTCAACTCTATTGGAAGCTCAAGTCACATTCATGCTATGTTTCCAAGAGAGTTTGCCTATCGTAGGAGGTGACGATGGCTTATAAGTAAAGAAATCCCCCCCTAATCCGTATTGCTGTCGATCGTAACCATCATTTAGCTAAAGGAGAAAAGATGAAGAATTTACTCGTACAAAGGAATTGGCGCGTCACCCTTCCCGCGCTGACTGCGTTAGTCTGTGTGAGCGTGCTGGCCTTCCTAAGTGCCTCCCAGCCGACGTCCGCGGCCCCGGTACTGGCGCCACAAGATGTCGTGATCGCGTATGACTTTGAGAGCGGCCCGCAGGACTGGGTGGCGCGCAGCAGCACCCCCACCACGACCGTGGAGGTTGTGACGGAAGCCGCCCACGGGGGCACGCACAGCCTCAAGGTGACGGGGCGCACGCAGGGATGGCACGGCGCAAGCGTGGACGTGACGTCTCTCCTGCAGACAGGCGTCACCTATGAGATCAGCGGCTGCTTGAGATTGGTGGCGGGCCAGACGGCCAACGATTTGATGTTCTCGATGGCGCGCACCACCGGCGACAGCACGCAGTATACCTGGGTGACTAATCCGCCAGTCCAAATCACAGATGCGGGCTGGACCTGCATATACGGAACCTATTCTTTCGCTGAGGCCGATCAGTTGATCCTGTACGTGGAAAGCCGCGATGCCACCGTCGAGTTCTACATCGACGACGTCAGTATCACCAGCCCGTCTCAGGAAGTCCAGAGAGACATTCCCTCGGTGTACCAGGCGTTCGCCGGCGACTTTTTGATCGGCGCGGCGATCGAGCCCGACCAGCTCGCCAGCATCCGCCACAGCGAGCTGCTGACGCGCCACTTTAACAGCCTGACCGCCGAGAACGCGATGAAGCCTGTGTCCATCCAACCCACTGAAGGCACTTTTAACTGGGAAGGCGCCGACCAGTTGGTCCAGTTCGCACGGGAGCATAACATCGCCGTGCACGGGCACACGCTGGAATGGCACGAGCAGGTTCCGGCCTGGTTCTTCGAGGTCAACGGTGAGCCTATGACACCGACGCTGGAGAACAAGACCCTGCTGCTGAATCGCCTGGAAACCCACATCCGCGCGGTGGCCGGTCGCTACAAGGACGACGTCAACGTGTGGGACGTGGTCAACGAGGTGATCGACCAGGGCCGGGCGGACTGCATGCGTCGAAACACGTGGTACGAGATCACCGGCATGGACTATATCTCGACCGCCTTCAACGTCGCGCACGAGGTCGTGCCGACCGCCACGCTGATCCTGAACGACTATGGCACGACGGATCCGCAGAAACGGGAATGCATCTACCGCGTGGTGCGAGACCTGCGGGCGCAAGGTGTGCCGGTCGAGGGTATCGGCATGCAGAAGCACATCAATATCCAGAACCCCACGCCAGCCGAGATCGAGGCGACGATCGAGCGCTTCGCCTCGCTCGGCGTGGAAGTCCACATCACCGAGCTGGACATGAGCATCTACACCAGCGGCACGGATGCCTACGCCACCCCGGCGGAAGTGCCAGAAGAGCTGCTGATCGCGCAGGGCCATCGCTACAAGGAGCTGTTCGAGGTCTTCAAGCGCCATGCCGACGTCATCGGCTCGGTGACGTTCTGGGGCCTGGCCGACGACCACACCTGGCTCACCAACCGGCCCATCCCACGGGTTGACATGCCCATGCTCTTCGACCGCGACCTGCAGGCCAAGTATGCCTACACGGGCATCATCAGCCCGACCGAGTTGCCGGTCTTCATCCAGCAATTGAACAGTTCTGGCGGAACGCCCACCATCGACGGCGAGGCCGAATCCCTGTGGACGATGCTGGCTTGGAACGAGGTCCAACCGCCGACCGCGGACTTTACGGCCACCTTCCAGACCCGCTGGGACGCCACGCACCTGTACCTGTTCTTGAACGTTGCCTACCCGGCGGGGAGCGCGGGAACGGCCTATCTCTACGACGCGGTCGACGTCTTCATCGACGAGGGCAACGACAAGGCTGGCGCTTATGGCGCCGACGACTGGCACTATCGCTTCCTGGGCGGTCAGTATGTGCCCGTGACGCC
The DNA here is from genome assembly GCA_016931085.1 of Thermoflexales bacterium. The sequence continues at coordinate 7,492 of JAFGFO010000195.1, read as the reverse complement.
TTTTGGAGCTCCTCAGTTCGCCATCGTGACGAGCACGACTGGCTACCGCCTGGAGGCGGCCTTCCCGTTGAGCGCAGTGGCCAACATCGGCGACCGGATCGGCTTTGACCTCCGCCTCGTCGATGGCAACTCTGGCGACGTCATCTCGTGGAACGATTTGACCAACGCTCAGAACACCACCACGGCCAATTGGGGCACATTGACCCTCATCGGAGAGTACAAGCAGACCACCGCCTTGGAAGGCACGCCCGTCATCGACGCCAACGAAGACACCCTGTGGATCGACGCGGCCGAGATCTCGACCGACGTTTGGGTTTCGGGCGACAGCGGTTCGACGGCCAAGGTCAGGACGCTGTGGGACAGCACACACCTGTACATCTACGCCGTCGTGAGCGACAGCCTGCTGAGCAAGGCCAGCTCCAATCCCTGGGAACAAGACTCGATCGAGGCCTTTGTCGACCAGAACAACGCCAAGACTGTCAGCTACGAAGCGGACGATGGCCAGTTCCGCATCAACTTTGACAACGAGCAGAGCTTTAGGGGCACGGCCGCCTCGACCGCGACGCTCGAAAGCGCCACGCGGGTCGTGCCCGGCGGCTACATCGTCGAGATGGCCATCGCGCTCAACGACTTTCCGCCGCAGGTAGGTGGCTTGATCGGCTTCGACTTCCAGGTCAACAACGACCAGGATGGCGATGGCGATCGAGACAGCGTGGCCCTCTGGAACGACCCAACCGGCCAGTCGTACCAGAACACCTCCCGGCTCGGCGTGCTGCAATTCGTGACACGGACGGTCGGCGCGCCGGTGGCCGACTTTTACGCCACCCCGACCAGCGGCAACGCGCCGCTCGAGGTGACCTTCAGCGACCAGTCCACCAACCTCCCGACCACCTGGCTGTGGGACTTGGGCGACGGCGTGACGAGCACGCTGCGGAGCCCGGCTCACACTTATAGCCTGCCCGGCGTGTACACCGTCACCCTCACCGCCGGCAATACGCTCGGCAGTGACACCGAGGTCAAGACGAGCTACATCACAGTTACGAAACCTGTCTTCCGACTCTACTTGCCTGTGGTGAAAAAGGCCGACTAGTTTCTCGTCGCTTGGCCCTACGACATACAAGAGGGTGCAGCGCTGCGCGCTGCACCCTCTTCTTGCACGTGCATGTCGCTTGCAGGGCACGTGCCTCTCGACCGAGCCGTGCCTCCTTGGCATTGCCAGGTAGGCCGGCTTGTGATACAATGAAGACAGTCAGATGCGATTCTGCACAATGACGAGAACGCTTCTTTGAAACGTTAAACCTGAAACCTTGAACCGTTTTTGGAACAGGAGGTGTGTGATGGACGAGATCAAGAACTATTCCAGCGGCAGCATCAGCCTCGGCGGAGGGGCCCAGACCGAGGAAGGCGCGGTCGTGCGGGGGGACAAGATCGCCATTCAGCAAGCGGCCAAAGGTTCCCCAGACATCAGCTTCACGCCTCTCCTGCTCGAGGCTGGCGACTTGGGCGAAGATTCGCCCGAAGTGAGCCGGCGGCTCGTTGACCTGCGTACCGCCATCGACCGCGACGGCGTGTTCAGGTTTGACGAAAAGGCCAAGCTGGCCGGCATCGTCGAGGACTTGAGCTATGACCTCGACTCTCCCCAACCTAGCCTGGAGCGGCTGCGCGATCAAATCAAGCTGATCAAGTCGGTTGTCGGCGAAGGCCACCCACCGATTTCCAAGGCCACCGATGCCCTGTGGGATTACGTCGTCAGCAGCCAGATGCGTTAGGCAACTCCTATGACGTTCGAAGCCATTTTGACCATTCTTGGAGCCGCGGCCGTGGCACTGTTGGTCGGCTTTATCCCGGCCACCTACCTGAACCAGGCCCTGGAGGGGACGGTCATGGGCTGGCGGCGGCGCGAGGTGCGCCAGTTGGGGCTGCCCGAGATATTCCAACCGGCGACCCGCTTGATGCCGCGCCCCTGGACCTTTATCCTCCCGCTCGTGCTCGTCGTGCTGGCTGTGTCGGTCGGGATCTTGTTAGTGGCCTTGTTGTGGGTCGGCGCCTCGATCGGCCAGAGCCCGGCCGACTTGCCGGCCTGGATGAGCTTGGTGACCCAGGCCGAAGGTTGGCTGCGCACCGTTTTCTTTGGCTTTGTCGGCGCGTATCTGTTCTCCATCGAGGTCGTCACGCGCCGCTATCGCGAGGGTGACCTGGACCCCCAGGTCTATTTCGCCGTGGCCGAGCGCATCATCGTCGCCTTGTTGGTCGCCGGCACGCTTGGCCTGACTTATCCCGCTTTTGCCGCCGAGGGTCTGGCCAGCGACGTGCTCGAGTCTGCCGTCTATATCATCGCCTTCACCGTCGGCGTCTTTCCCGAATCCGGCTTGCAGTGGCTGACCTCGCTGGGCCGGCAGTGGCTGCGCCCCAAAGAGTCCCCCGCGCCAGGTGGACGGCGCGACTATGAGCTTGGCTGCCTGCCCGGCCTGAACTTGTGGCAAGCCTTTCGCCTCAATCTGGCCGGCATCGACAACATCCCAGACCTGGCTAACGCCGACATTCAACAATTGCTGCGCCAGACGCGCTTTGGCATCCAGCAGCTCTACGATTGGATTGACCAGGCCATCTTGTATATTCACGTGACCGACCCGGTGTGGGACAAATGCCAGCAGTTGAGCGTGCGCAGCCTGACCGATTTCCAATCCGTGTATGCTGACCCAGCCAGGCATCCAGTGCTGGTGCAGCATTTGGGATTGGACGAGGGGCAATTGGCCGTTCTCAGCCAGTCCATGGCCCAGACGGCCAACGGCGACCAGGTGCAGTTGTTCTGGAAATATAACGCGGCACGGGCCACCGGTGTCATCCGTTCCTACAACCTGGGACAGGCCTATTTCGAGCTGCGCGAGTACGAGAAGGCGATCGATAACCTGAACAAGGCGCTCGAGAACGCCAGTAGCGATCCTCAACTGTACGCGACGCGCGGCGATGTGTGGCGGCAAAAGGGTGAACTGCGAAAAGCTATCGAGGATTACGACCAGTCGCTGCGGCTCAACCCACAGGCGCCGGAAGTCCTGCACTATCGCGGCCTGGCCTGCCTGGGCCTGGGCCAGTTGCCTCAGGCCGTGAAGGACTTTAGCCAGGCGCTCAAGCTGGACGAGCGCAATCACCTGATCTGGAACGAGCGCGGCCTGGCTTATCAAAAACTCGACCGGCTGGATGAGGCCCTGGCCGATTTCACGCGGGCTGTCGATCTGAATCCCTCCTATACTTTAGCCTTGGACAACCGGGGTGAACTGTACCGCTCGCAGCGCAAGTACCGGCAGGCACAGACCGACCTGAGCGGCGCGCTCGAGTTGGATCCCAACCTGACCAGCGCCCATTATCACATGGGCCTGCTGCGGCGCGACCTGGGAAAATGGCAAGAGGCCCTGGACGCTTTTGGCCGGGCCCTGGCGCTCAAGCCTGACATGGCCGAAGCGTACAACGCGCGCGGGATGGTTCACCGGCAGCGTGAGAATTTTGGCCAGGCCATCGCCGATTTTACCGACGCCGTGCGCTGCCGGCCCGGCTACGCTGAGGCTCACAACAATCGCGGCATCGCGCGCCGCCTGTCGGGTGATTTGCTCCTGGCCTATAACGATAACACGCGCGCCATCGAGCTGGACGAGAGCTACACCCTGGCCTATATCAACCGCGGCATCACCTTGCTGGCGCTCAAGCAGCCGCGTGAGGCGCTCCACGATTGCGACCGCGCCATCAAGCTGGACGCGCGCTCGGCGCTGGCCTACAACCATCGTGGGCTGGCGCACCGCGCCCTGGAGGAGATCAGGCTGGCGCTGGAAGATTTCGACCGCGCCATCGAGCTGGATCAGGACTATGCCGAGGCCTATAACAATCGCGGCATCGCCCGCGCCGGCCTGGGGCACTACGACGAGGCGATCGGGGACCTGACGCGGGCGCTCAAGTTGTCTGAAAGCGCCGACATCTATCTCAACCGTGGCAACGTCTACCTCGACCAGGCCAATTTCATGGAAGCAGCCGATGATTACGAGCGGGCCATCAGCCTGCGCTACGAGTTCCCCCAGGCCCACCTCAACCGCGGCCACGCCTTCCTGGGACTGGACCGGCTCGAGGACGCGCTGAACAGCTTCAAGAAAGCGGCCGAGTTCGACCCCGCTAGTGCGCTTGCCTTCTACTATGCTGCCCAGACCGCCGCTCGCCTGGCCCGTCCGGACGAGGCGCTGGCTGCCCTGGAGACGGCCGTCGCCTTGGAGGCCGCCTACGCCGCAGCCGCCAAAAAGGACAAGGCCTTCGAGTCGCTGGCGGCCCTGCCGCGCTTCCAGGCGGCCCTCAACCCGCCCCAAGCGGCGCCCGCACCGCCAGCCTAAGCCCTGTCGCTCTATGCTCACTCTACCTTACGTTTTACGCATTACGTTTTACGTCTTCTGTATCTTGTTTCACACCTAACCAGATAGCCTATGGACGCTCTCCAATTACTCCGTAAGGGTTTTTCCATCACCACCTGGCGTTTTATGAACCAGGGGCCGGGGCCTTTTGCCAAGTGGCTGCTGACCCAGGGCGCGCAGCGCATCTGGGGCACGCCGGTGCTGCGCCACAGCCGCGTCACGCCTTATCTCTACGTGGGCGGGCGCATCACCGGCTATGGCTGGCAGCGCTTGCAGACGCTGGGTGTCGACGCCATCGTCAACATGAGGCAGGAAAAGCCGGTGGAAAGTCGCGGCGTCACCCCAACTGCCTACCTGTGCCTGCCCACGCCGGACGACCACGCGCCCACGTTGGAGCAGTTGGAGCAGGGCAGTGCCTTTATGGCCGATGCCATCGACCAAAAGCGCGGCGTGTACGTGCACTGCGCCAGCGGCGTGGGCCGCGCACCGACGATGGCGGCGGCTTACCTGCTGACGACCGGGCTGTCGCTCGACGAGGCGCTGGCGACTATCCGCCAGGCCAGGCCATTTATCATGCTGACCCGCCCCCAGTCCGAGCAACTGGCGCGCTTTGCGGCGAGAAAGCGCCTGACGAACGGCCTCAATCCCTCCTCCGGGTAGATCTCTTCGAGAAGCGTATATGGAAACTGGAGTTGCTTAACTTGCAAATCGCCTACCTCGTGTTATAATCCAGGTTCTAAACTTTGGACGTGAGGTAAAACAGTGGAAATTTTTCTAAACCTGGCACAAATCGTCATCGCCGTCGCCTTGATTGCCTTGATCTTGCTGCAGACGAAAGGCTCGGCGCTGGGTGGGGTCTTTGGCGGAAGCGATTCGACCATTTACCGGACCCGGCGTGGACTGGAGAAAACCGTCTTTAATGCGACGATTGGACTGTCCGTCGTGTTCTTCTTGTTGGCCTTGCTGAACGTCATCGCCACTGCAGGCTAGGAGCTTGTCGGAGAGACACCCGTAGGGCAGGTTTCCATACCTGCCACAGGCGCTACAAAACGCTCTCTCCGACAGCCTGCTAGATGGCGGGCAGTTTTCAGTTGCCCATTGAGATAACGCCATAGCACTGCCGGCCAGCCAAACGCAACTTGGCCGGCCGGCAGTCAGTGTACAAACATGGTCAAGCACATCCGCTGGCAGCTTATCCTGATTCTTTTGGGAATTGCTTTGCTGGGGGCCTTGTTGTTGTCCATGGCCGTCATCAATCCCCTGGCCACCACCATCGTGCCGGCCCAAGGCGGCACGTACGTGGAGGGTGTGGTGGGACAAGTGCAGGCGATCAACCCCTTGTTATGCCCGCTCAACCCGGCCGATGGGGACTTGTGCGCCTTGGTGTTCAGTGGGTTGATGCGCTTGGATACCGATGGCACGGCCGTGCCGGACCTGGCCGCCCACCCCCCACAAGTTTCGGCCAACGGGCGGGTCTATACGGTGACGCTGCGCTCTAACGCCCGCTGGCAGGACGGCGCTGCCCTGACCGCCGACGACGTGCTGTTTACTTTCAACCTGGCCGGGCATGCGGACTTTCCGGGCCCGCCTGACTCGAAGAGCTTGTGGAACACGGTCGAGCTCACGCGCGTTAGCACCTACGAGGTGCGCTTCACTTTGCAAGAAGTCTTTCCCCCCTTTGTCGATTACCTGTCACTGGGATTGCTGCCGGCGCATATCCTGGGGGACAAGCCGCCGGTCGACATTGCCTCGAGTGAGTTCAATCTGTCACCGGTCGGCAGCGGCCCGTTCCAGATTGAAGATGTGCTCATCGAACAGGGACGGGTGAACCACGTCTTGCTCACGGCCAATCCTTATTACTATGGCGTGCAGCCCTACCTTTCAAAAATCGAGTTCCGCTATTATGCCGACATTCAAGATGTGCTGGAAGACTATCGTGCCGGTCTTGTGCAAGGCATTGCCCAGGTGCCTGTGTCTGCCATGCCAGAACTGGCGCGCTATCCACACCTGAACGTTTTCTCGGCGCCGCAAGCCGCTTACACGATCATCTTTCTCAATTTCGCCAACTCAGGCACTGAATTTTTCCAGGACAAGTCTGTCCGCCAGGCGTTGATGCTGGCGTTGGACCGGCAGGCTCTGATCAACGATGTCTTGGAAGGGTATGGCCTGGTCGCTCACAGCCCTATTTTGCCCAATACTTGGGCGTACAACCCCAGCGTGCAGCGCTATACTCAAGACCGCGCCAAGGCGGACCTGCTGCTCGACGAGGCCGGCTGGATACAACCGGCTGACCCGCCGCCGACCAAGACACCCACGCCCAGCCCGACTAGCACCTCCACGCCGACGGCCACGGTCAAGGCGACCGCTACTCCCAAGGTGACGGCCACCAACACGCCGACCGCCACCGCCACCTCGACGCCAACGATTACACCTACACCTACCCCTTCGGCGCCGTTGCCGGAATGGGGACGCGTGAAGGAGGGGCGAGTGCTCACCTTTACCTTGCTGGTCAATGCCGACCCGGAGCGCGAGGCCCTGGCCCGCAAGATCGTCGAGCAGTGGCAGATGGTGGGGATTGGCGCCTCTGTCCGGCCAGTGGCCAGCGGGCTGGTGTCTAATTTCCTCCAGCCGCGCGGCTTTGAGGCGGTGCTGGTCGACGTGTCGTTGGTGGGTGACCCCGATCCCTATCCTTTCTGGCACGAGATGCAAGCCGAGGGGACGGGGCAAAATTACAGCGGCTTTCGCCACCGCCACATGAGCGAGCTGCTGGAGCAAGCGCGCCGCACGATCGACCAGAACGAGCGGGCCGAATTGTACCGCGAGTTTCAGCAACTCTTCGCCGAAGAGATGCCGGCTGTCTTGCTGTATCACCCGATTTACATCTACGCCGTGGACGAGCGGGTCAAGGGCGTGCAGATCGGACCGATCAATTATCCTTACGATCGCTTTAGAACTGTGTCCGATTGGTACATTGCCATCCGGCGGGTGGTCAAGCAGTAGGCAGGGGATTCGAAGCAAATCGCTCAAGTGGGGCAAGCTCCCCGAAAGCTTAGAGCTTTCGGGGAGCTAAGTGGGGCGCCAGGCCGCAAAATGACGCCATTGTG
>JAFGFO010000194.1 GCA_016931085.1 Thermoflexales bacterium | reverse complement strand
GGCGTGCGCCTGGACCAGCGCGGTCTGCGCGCTGCTAATAGCGGCCGTGGCAGCCATCACGTGCTCTGGCACGGGTGTGGCTTGCGCCTGCAATTGATCCAGCCTGGCCTGGGCGCTTTCCATCTCTAGTTTTGCTCCTGCCACAACGCGCTGCAGCTCGGTGTCGTCGATCGCGGCCAGTGACTGCCCAGCCTTTACCAACTCGCCAAGCTCGACCTCGACCGACTCGACCCTGCCCCCCACGCTAAAGCCCAACTGCACCTGGTGGGCGGGCTGCAGCACGCCGTTAGCTGTAATATTGCCCGGGGCCGGTTGCGCGTACGGTTCAGTCTCGGCCGGGCGGGTCGGCGTAGGTTTTTGGACGCTGGGGCCTGCATTGCACGCCGCCAGGCACACAACCAGTATTCCCACTGCCAGCCAAATAGATCTTTGCTTTATCATATACCTCTCTCTCTATCTATCTCTATCTGTCGTCTCTATCGCCGAATGCTTTGCGTTTGGCCTTATCTCCCCTCGATAATGGCCACTGGGTCGAGGCGGGCCAGCATCCGGGCAACGGCGCCGGCGTTGGCGGCGAGCACCGCCGCAGGTAGCAACAGAGTGAAAAGCCAGGGGGTGGGGTTGAAAAAGTTGAGCTTGAGGCCGGCCGGAGTGAATACAGCATTTTGCAGACCGAGCTGGATGACGGCGCAGCCCAGCATAGCTACCAGCCAGGCCGCGCCGGCGGTGAAGAAAGTCTCGCGCACGACGCGCCCAACCAGTTGCGGGCGGCTAAAGCCCATCGCGTTCAACACGCCAAACTCGGCCTGCCGCTGGGAGACAAAGATAGTGTTGAGGCCCGCCAGGGCCAGGGCGGCTGCCAGGGCTATGGCGCTTTCCATTAGCGCGAAAGTAAACAACATCGTGCTCATTTCCCTTTGAAGCGCGGCCCGTTGATTCTTATAGGTGTACACCATACGACCCTCTCCCGCTATATGGCGTTTCAGCCATGCATCGAGCGCCGCCTTTTGCCCGGTCCGGGGCACCACAATGAGCGAGAGCTCGGATTCTCGATACTGCTCTACAAATTCCAGCGACATGAAGGGAAGCCAGGTTTCATCTGCGGACGTCTCGCCCTGGGCAAAGATACCCGAGACCACCAACTGGATAGGCAGCGCGGGCGCGCCGGGGTAGATGGGATGATCGGGATCGCCAATCACGTCTCCCACGTGGATGTCCCGATTTTGGGCGATGGCCCAAGGGAAGACTATCTCGTTGGTGTTGGGGCGCGGCAGATGCCCTTCGGCAAGTTTCAGGTGGTAGAGATCCACCATGTAGGCCATATCCTCCTCCGTCACGCAGAGGGTTTCGACGGAGCGGGAGGGGAACATCGGAGGGATGGAAATTTTCACGGGTGCAAAAGTGTAGACTGGAATAACGCGCTCCACCGCCGGGTGTGTACGGATCTGGTCGATGACGGTTGCATACAGGGGGAGGTTGTTCGGAGACACAGCGCTGATCCGGCTAAAGTTGTTCAGCATGGGCTGCAACGCATCGGCGCCGGCCGAAAAGATGAAAATGATAAGCGCTGTGCCCACAATCATCAGCACCATGGCGCTGACGAGCACCGCCGCCTGGCGCGTATGCCGCCGGTAGAAGGTACTCGGGGCCAGTGGGCGGGGCAGGCTGCCGGCCTTGACGCGCGGGGGGCGCCCGGGCCGCTCCCCTTCCAGGCTCAGCTCGCCCCGCTCGACAATCGCCACGGTATCCAGGCTGCCCAGGGTGCGGATAGCCGTGAACAACGTCAATCCAATTGCCGCCAGGGGAATGGGCAGCACAAACGGGAGCGCGGTCAGTTGAATGGGACTAAAGGCAAACCCTCCGGGTGCGTAGACGGTGGCGCTCAGGATGGCCAATCCTCCCCAAGCCAGGAGAATGCCCAGCCCCCAGCCGGCAACCGCCAACCCGGCCGTCTCCAGTGTCAGGCGGCGCGCCAGCCACTCTTTGCTGTGGCCCAAGCTATGCAATGTGCCGAACTCTTGCAGCCGCTGCGCGAACGTCAGTTGGTGGATGGCACCGATGACCAGCGTGAGAGCTGTCATAACCAGCAGTACGATCGGAATGCCAAGCGCGTACAGCAACTGCTGATCCCTCGCCACCTGTTCCGTCGTTGACTGGCGCGTATAAATCTTGGTCTGGGAGTCGCGCACGCTATGTTGGAGATAGTCAGCCACCGCCGCCTCACGACCTTCCCTGGCAATGACCAGCAAGCCGGAGTCGGTAAGGCTGCGGTAGCTCTCCTGGTTGTTCAGATAGTCATACGACACGATTCCCAATCGCACCTCGCCGGCGAGGACGCCCACCAGTCTCAATGGGCTGACGATTTTGAAATAGACTTTCTCATCCTTCGTTCGATCAAACGTATCACCGATTTTCAACCCAAGCGCCGTGACAATTTCTTCGGAGAGCGCGACGCCGTTGGTGTTAGGCTGCGGCAGTTCGCCTTCTTTGAGGCTAACGCCGCACTGGGCCAGCACCGTAGCCACATCCGCTTCCTGTAGGCCGATCAGGCGGAAGGGGAAATAGGCTCCCCCCACGTTCGACACTTTGATATTCACATCGTTTTGCAGCAGCACCTGGGTCACGTCTCCGTTCGCCTGAATCCGGGCGACAACGTCCGGGTCCAGCGTTTCCACCAACTGCGGCTGCACCAGGCTGAATTTTTCCAGGTAGCGGTTGATGGTGTAGGCAGGGGCTATATAAGTTGCCTGCGCCAGGCCGATGAACAGATAGAGGCCCAGGACTGTCAGTGCCAGCAAAGCCGTCAGCATCGCTGCCCAACGCTTGTGGCGGCGGCAGTAAGTGAAAGGCGACAAGGGGTTCATGCAACCGCCTCCTGTGCCTGGCGAGCCAGGCGGTCTTCCATTTTGGTGATTTGTCCATCGCGCAGCCGGACGACCAGGTGGGCCTTGTCGAGAATTTCGGGGTTGTGCGTGACGACGATCAGGCTGCCTTGATCGCAGTAGTTGCGCAGCAATGCCATCACCTGCAGGCCGGTGTGCCGGTCCAGCAGCCCGGTCGGCTCGTCGGCAAAGATGAAGCGGGGGCGGTGCAGCATGGCGCGTGCCACGGCCACCCGCTGCCGCTCGCCGCCCGAAAGCTCGTAGGGGAAGCGGTGCAGCTTGTTGCCCAGGCTCAGGTCAGCCAGCAGCGCCCTGGCCTGCTCGGCATGAGCCTTGTCCTGCACTAACGCGGCGACCATCACGTTTTCCAGCGCGGTGAGATAGTTGATCAAAAAGTGCTGTTGGAAGACAAAGCCGAACTCGCTCCGGCGCAGCACCACCCGTTCTCGTTCCGGCATCTTGCTGTAGGCGCGCCCGTCCAGGTAGACCTCGCCGCCTGTTGGCTTGCGCAGCCCGCTCAGCAAGTACAACAGCGAGCTCTTGCCGGAACCCGAGGGTCCCAGCAGGCCGATGAACTGGTGATCCTCGATCGTGATCGACACATCTTGGACGGCATTGAGCATGCTCTCGCCGTCTTGATACGTCAGTGTCAAGTTTTCTGCTTGTAACATCGTGTTCTCCTTCTCTATCCGACGTCTCCGTCTGATGTTTTTATCTGACACGAACGCCTCGCGTTTGTCTCTATCTGGTTCCATCATATCACTTTCCGGCCCGCTTTTCCATAGGCGCGTGTCACCTGGCAACTGTGACGGCTGTCATGCATACTATGACACTGTCATACCATTTCTTAGGTGAAAAAGGCCTTTTTTCAGTGGACTCAGACCATCATTTCTTAATGGCGCTGTGGCTCAAACAAACATGGCCTCGCTGGCGAATTTGTGATACAATAAAGCTACCTTTACTCTTTCAGGTGTTGCTTGTGGGGGAATCTCTATGCCGAGGGCCTTTGGAGTTGGCACGACAATACTGGCCATGGTGACAATATGGATAGCCATCATGACCCTTTTCTCGTCAGCCTCGCTTGCCTGGCCGTCTTCAGTGCTCGCTGATCCCCGCATCGACGTCTTTATCACGCCTGGGGGTGGCAGCCTTGCCGTCCGAGGTCAAACTGCGCCTGGCATAACCGTCGCCTTGCGCATCTTGCGCGGCAGCCAGGTTATCACTGAGACCACCACCAGCACCGCCAGTGGTGCCTATAACTTTGCTCCTGCTTGGCAGAATTGTCCTTCTGCTGGCTACGCCTGGACGCTCCAGCCTGGCGACGAGGTCCAAGTGACGGCCCAAGGCCGCACCGTTGAAACCATTGTCGCCGATCTCTCCGCCTGGGTGGATCCGGATGCGGCCGCCGTCGTAGGCAGAACGGACCCCAATCGCTCGGTCGAGGTCTGGCTCTACGCGGGCGGCAGCTATTCATGCCCCCAAGCCGCGAAAGTGTATTCTCAGACGGTGTCCGCCGACGGCAGTGGTGCTTTTGTCGCCGACTTTAGCAGCCAGGTGGACCTGGATCGTCGAGGCTACGCCGCGGTCTATGCCCGCGATGCGAACGGGAATAGCACGTACTATCTTCCGTTTCACGCCGATCACATTGGTGTTAGCTCTGGCTCGTCCCAATTCGAGGGCTACCTGAAGCCCGAAGTGGACTGGACCGTCAGCCTGAGCCGCACGGGGGGTATTGTCTCGACCCAAACAGGCAGGAGCAGCAAGACTGGAGCCTATTCCGGCTCATTCACCGGTACCATTCGAGCCGGAGACGTGATTTTGGTCAACGGCGGGGGAGTTTTCATATCCTACAACGCTGTCAATCTCAAGACGACGCCGGATCATGTAGCTGACCATGTCGCCGGGGTCACAAGCGCCGGCCGCCTGGTGGCTGGGCTTTTTGCCAAGCGCACCGACGGGTACGTTCGAACCAGTTGTGCGGCGGACTCTGCCTGCGCCACCGCTGACGCCGACGCCTCCGGCTATTTTACCCTGACCAGCGGGTTGGACATGGCGCGGGGTGATCACGTTCAGGTTTACGCCTATGACGCCGAGGGAAATTATCAATACATTACACGCCCATTCCCGGTCATTGTGGCCAATCTATCTCAGCGGCAGATAGAGGGCTATTGGGGTGATCCTGGCGCTAGCTTGACCGTCACGCTAAAAACAAGCACTGGCACCGTGCGAGAAACCAGGTCAGGCGTCCAGAGCATGGCCTCGGACAGCAGTTTTTACACCTGGCTAAACGACACGCTTAGACCTGCCGACGTCGTCGAGATCAGCGATGGTACGGTCACCCAGACCACGACGATCAATGACCTGAGCGTGCGGCTCGACGGCGGCAGTGGCCACTTGACCGGGAGTGCTCACGACGGTCGCTTGCTCGCTGTATTATCGGATTGGAGACGCGACACCGGCACCACACACGATTATTGCCAGGAAACAACCGTCTCCGGCGAACACTACGACTTGACCTTCAGCGGGGCCGAAGTGAGAGGGAATGACGGCGCCGAGGTATGGAACGCCGGCGCTGAGGGACACTACACGTATGGCTCGGGCATGGCCTTTCTCGTCACGGCCGAGAAGGGACAAGACTTTGTAGAGGGCTACAGCGAGACGCCCGATAGTCCAATCACGGTGACGCTCCGGCGGGATGGATCTCCGGTTGCCGCGTGCACCGGCAGATCTAGCGCGGCAGGATATGGAAATGGTTACTATGGGTGCCGCCTGAGCCAAGGCACACCCATTACCATCTCCCAAGGAGACATACTGCAAGTAGAAACCGGCGACGGTGACAGCACCACCTTGACTGTCCCTGAATTGACAGTTCAAGCCAACCCGGCCCATAATCTTATCTATGGGAGAGCGCCGGCCGGTGAGCCGGTCCTGGCGACCGCGTACAGGTACTCGAATTTCTATGGAGGCATCAATACGTTCCAGGTTGTTACGGTAGACACGTCTGGTGATTATGCGGCCGATTTTACCGGCTGTTGGTGGTACAACTTTTTCGATCACGAATGTGCAGCCGTGGATGTAGGCCACCGTTGCACCTATCCCAAGGCCTCCTATCTACGCGCAGATGGCCACCGGATCTGGACGCGCGGCGCCACGCCGCTGCCGGCCGCCCCCGATATCTACGAGGGCGATAACATATCCTCCACGGCTACAGCCTACGCGGGCATCCAGTTTCACACATTCCACGCCTCCGACCAGGCCGATTGGGTGACATTTACCGTCCCGGCCGTAGATGTGCCGGCGCTGATTCCATACCGTATTGAGACCCTCAACCTGGGGTGGGGAGGGATACACACCGTTCTATGTCTCTACGACACGGATGGACACACACAACTGGCATGCAGTGGTCAGAACTGGTCCGACACGGCTGCGCGCATCCAATGGATACCCTCAGCGGCCGGGACGTACTATGTCGAGGTTCGACCGTACAATGCGAGCAGTGTTGGTTTCTGTGACGCCGTCTACGACTTGATGATCTTGCCCGTGCGGGCACAACTTTACTTGCCGTTAGCCCTGCGAGGCGGCTGATCATGGCCGCCATTGGGATTGGAGATTAGGAATTTATGATTCGCGTTGCCGTCATAGACGATCATCCCCACGTCGCTATCGCTCTGCGCGCCATACTGGGCGAGATGGGCGATATCCAGTTGGTGGCCGAGTCGCGGCGCGGCAGTGACGCCGCGTCGCTGGTGCGCAAAACGCGCCCGGACGTGCTGCTGCTCGACATGTTCATCGAACCCGAGTTTGATGCTCTTTCGGCCGTGCGTCACTTGCGGGCCGATTTCCCCGAGCTAAAAATCTGCCTGCTCAGCGCCTACCTCGAACCGGCCCTGGTGCGTGATTTGTTGCAGGCTGGCGTGTATGGCTATATTCTCAAGGATGACGATTATGTCTCACGGATCGGTACGATCATCCGTGACCTGGCGGCCGGGGAGATGTACCTCAGCCCGCAGGCTTATGCGGCCTTGGCGCAGGCCACGCGCGCTGAAGGTGAGAGAAAGGAGCAGTTGCTTTCGGAACGCGAGATCGAAATCCTGCGCTTGGCCAGGCGCGGCTTGCCCAATCCTCAAATTGCCCAGGCGCTCCACATCTCAGCCGGCACCGTGCGTAATCACCTCAGCGCTATTTATCGCAAGCTGGGCGTCAACAGCCGTCACGAGGCGCTCCGGCTCGCGGCCGAGCGCCAATTGATTTGAGAGATGAATGCAAGTGCAAGCTCTATATTGATCGGCCTGGCGTTGGGCTGGCTCAGCCTGGCGCTAGGACTTGTGCTTTACCGCTGGGCGCGCGACTGGTGGCGCGCCTGGCGCTACGGCGTGCCAATTGACCACAGCCTGCTGTTGGTGGAGTATGGCCGCCGGATGACCGTCGCGCCGGACCGGCAAGTATTGACCCACGTGCTGGTGGTGGACGCGCCACATGCCTTGCAGGTAGAGCAAGCTGTGCTGCTGGTGCGGGAAGGGCACGAGCTGCTTCCGGCCGATTCGACGAGCGCGCTCTGCCTGCCATTGAGCCACGCCGCCGTGCGATGGGTGGCCTCGGGCGGAGAAGCGCAGAGGGCAGATCGCGGCCGCTTGGGCGAATTGATCCAGCAGGGGCGCGGCGAGCTGGGTTGGACGCGGGTATGGATACCCCTGATGCGTGGAGTTGAGCTGCGCGGACTGTGGTTGCTCGGTGCGCGGCGCGACGAAAGGCTGTATGCGCCTCAAGACCTGCGTTGGCTGACGACTCTCAGCCGTGAGGCCGCTGCCGTGTTGGAGACTTCGTTGTCGGTCGTCGTGGAGGGTGAATACAGCCCGGCAAACCGGCGTGGGCTGAAGGTCACGGTGATCAATGACCCGGGCGCGGTGGAGCGATTCGAGCGCTTTGTGATGGAGAATGATCTGTGAGCAGTGAAATCATACCCATTCGCCGCAATCTGCCGGCGTTGCCGGTTCGAGAGGCCGAGGAGGTCGGGGCGCTGATCCTGGCCACGCTGGATCGCATGGGGTTCGTGCACCGCAACCGCGACGGTACGTGCTGGACGGTCTGCTTCGAGGAGGCCTGGTTGTGGGGCGACCGCTGGGCCAGTTTCGTGGTGGATGTGCAGCGCTTGTGGCACACCGCCGTGGCCGACCTGGCTAGCCCGCGTGTCAAGACGCAACTGGAGGCGGCCACACGGCGCGAGGTGAGGATCGTGACCTGCCCCAGCCTGATGTACGCCGTGCGCTTGACGATCGGGGCTTTGATCGCCCCAGCACGTGCGGCTGGCGCGTAGCACTGTGGTTCAGGAGATACAATGGACACTACAACCGAGTACCTCGAAATAGAGCACGGTTTGGTATACGCGTCGATGGCGGGCCACAGCTTGGCCCTGGACTTGTACTGGCATCCTGCCGCCAGTGCCCCCGAGCCTGTGGTCGTCTGGATCCACGGCGGCGCGTGGATGATGGGAGATAGAAGCATGGAGCATGGGGTCCTGGCGCTCAGTGAAGAACGGCGGGCCGAGCTCTATCGAAGCGTCGTCGATTTCTTTCAGAAAACGCTCAAGAACGCCTGTGGCAGTTGAATCTGTACGTTATCTAGACATCCTGGGCGTGCGCGTGCACGACGTGACGCTGGCCGAGGCGCTCGAGCTGGCGGCGCGCTTTGTCGCCGAGGGCCGCCCACACCAGGTGGCTACCGTCAACCCGGAATTCGTCATGGCCGCGCAGGAGAACGCCGGCTTTCGCGCCGCGCTCAACGGGGCCGATCTGTGCGTGCCGGATGGAGTGGGGTTGGTGTGGGCCTCGCGCTGGCTGGCATGCAGGCCGGAGGATGTGCGTTTTCGCCAGCGCGTGGCCGGCGTGGAGCTGGCCGAACGCCTGGCCGCCCGCGCGGCGCAAGAGGGCTGGCGCGTGTTTCTGCTGGGCGCCGCTCCCGGCGTGGCCGAAAAGACGGCCGAGGTCCTCCAGGCGCGCTACCCCGGTTTGGTTGTGGCCGGCACCTACGCCGGCTCGCCGGCGGCCGAGGACGAGCCGGCCATCATCGAGAGGATTCGCCAGGCCCGGCCCGACGTGCTGTTCGTGGCCTACGGCGCGCCGGCCCAGGACGTGTGGATCGCGCGTAACAGGGGGCGGCTGGGCGTGCCGCTGGCGTTGGGCGTGGGCGGCTCGTTCGACTTTATCAGCGGCCTGGCCAAGCGCGCTCCGGCCTGGGTGCAGCGCCTGGGCCTGGAGTGGCTGCACCGCCTCGTCCGCCAACCGTGGCGCTGGCGGCGGCAACTGGCCCTGCCGCGCTTTGTATGGCAGGTTGTACGCTCCACACATGATGTTTTACGTTTTACGTTTTACGTTTTACGTTTCCTCCCCCTTCTTTTATTCTTGAGCGTCTTCGCCCTCTACCTCTCCACCCTCGCCCCCGGCCCCGTGCCGGGCGACCCGTCCGAGTACACCTTCGTCCCGCACGTCTTGGGCATCTCTCACCCGCCGGGCTATGCCTTTTACACCCTGCTGGCCTGGCTGTGGCAGAACGCCGTCCGCGTGGGCACGCTGGCCTATCGCACGAACATGCTGGCGGCCGCGGCCGGGGCGGCGGTGGCGGTCTTGGTCTTTTTAATTGTTAATTGTCAATTGTTAATTGTTAATGGTCAATTGCCCGAGCCCGACCTGGCACACGGTTTCCAGTCCCTGGCTCCCAAGCGGCCTCAATCCATAGTTCCCTCTCTTTTCGGCGCGCTGTCGGCGGCGGTGGCGGTGGACATCTGGCAGCACAGCCTGCACGCCAACGCCCACATCGTCTCGGCCCTGCTATCTGCCCTGTCGCTGTTCTTGCTGACCCGCTGGGCGGCCACGGAGGACGATCGCTGGCTGTACGCCTTTGCGCTGGTGGGGGGGCTTGGCGTGACCCAACACCCGCTGCTGGTCTTTGGCCTGCCGGCCTGCGCGCTGTTTATCCTTTTGCATCGCCCGCGCCTGCTGCTGCAACCGCGCCAGTTGGCGGCGCTGGCAGCCTGCTTTGCGTTGGGCCTGGGCGCCTGGCTGTATATCCCCCTGCGTGGCCCCTCGGCGCCGTTCAATCGCCTCGACCGCAGCCTGGAGGCTTTCCTGTACCACGTCACGGCCGAGGGGCTGCGCGTCAACCTGTTCGCCTTTGGCCTGCGCGACCAGGCGGTACGCTTGAGCGTGTTTTGGCAATTGCTGCGCTTGCAGTACCCGCCGCTCACGCTGGCCCTGGCCGGCCTGGGCACCGCCGCCCTGGCCGCCAGGCGCCCGCGCTTGTTGGCCCTGTTTGGGCTGTATTTTGCCACCTACGTGCTTTTCGTCATCAACACCATCCAGGACGTGATGGCCTACCTGATGCTGCCTTTCGTGGTCGTGGCTGTCCTGGCCGGGGCGGGCCTGGAAACAGTGGGATACGGATTGACGCGGATGAAGGCGAATGGTGGCAGGTGGGCCGGACTGAGTGCCTACCTGCGCCCGGCAGCCCTCCTGCTGCTGGCCGTGCCGCTCTACACCGCCTGGCGGGCTGCGCCGCGCGTCAGCCTGCGCGACTACCGCGCCGGGCAGGCCTGGGTAGAGACGGCCTTCGCGCGCTTTGCCGGCCGCGGCGAGGGGGCGGTGCTGCTAACGCCGTGGGAGCTGATGACGCCGCTGTGGGTGGCCGAGGCGGAGGGGCGGCCGTTGGACGAGGCCGACGTGAAGCTGGTGTACGTGGCGGCCACCTCGGCCAACCCCTACCTGGATAACGTGTTCGCCCATTGGGAGGAGGGGCCGGTCTACCTGGCCGATTTCCGGCGCGAGGTGTGGGAAGGCGGGCTCTTCCGCCTGCGACCTGAAACCTGCAACTTGCAACCTGAAACCTTTAACCTGCAATCTGCAACCCATTTGTGGCGTGTGGTGGCGCCGGGCGATCGGTCCGTGCCGGCAGGTCTGTCGCCTTTGTGCGTCAGGGCGGAAAACGGCCTGGAGCTGGTGGGATACAGCCTGGACACGCGCCGGCTTGTCCCTGGCCAGACGGCGCACCTGGACCTGGCGCTGCGCTCGCCAACCACGCCAACACACTACCTGATGCCGTTCGCGCGGCTGGGGGAGCGCGCCTATCGCTGGACGACCGACAGCCGGACGCTGTCGCCCACCTGGCAGCCGGGCGAGGTGATCGTCGAGCGCTACGATCTGACCATTCCCTTTGGCACGCCGCCGGGCGCCTATCCGCTGCGCCTGGGGGTGGCTGACCTGACGGACGGGCGAGACCTGGAGCTGGACGGTGGCCAAACGACGATCGAGCTGGGCGAGCTGCTTGTTGAGCAGGCGGGCGGCGTCGTCCCGCCGGCGGTAGTGCTGGAGCGCGCCGTGGCCAATTTCGACAGCCGCGTGGCGCTGATGGGCGCGCGGGCGTGCGCGGGTGGGCGGTGTGTGGTCATAGACCCTTTGGGTTTTAGAAACCCAAAGGGTCTCAGTGTGTTGAGCGTGGCGCCCGGCCAGGCGATCGAGGTCTGGTTGGATTGGCGCGCTTTGCAGCAGACCGAGGAGAGCTACAAAGCCTTTGTGCACCTGCTCAAGGGAGAGCAGGTGGCCGCCCCGCCGGGCGACTATTATACCCCGCTCGGCGGCGCGTTCCCCTCGGCCTTGTGGATCCCGCGCTGGATCGAGGGGCAGGCTGTGTCCGACCCGTATCGCCTGCTCGTGCCGGAGGGGCTTGCGCCGGGCGAGTACGCCATCCAGGCTGGCTTGTACGGCCTGACCAGTTTGCGCCGCGCGCCGATCTTTGACCGCGCCGGCAGCCTGGCCGGCGACCGGGTCATCCTTGCCACGGTGCGGGTGGAGTGAGGGGTGTCGGGTGAGCCAGGGGACTGTTAAATGTGGTATAATGTGAATGGACGTGCTTTTGCACAAGGTAAGGGTAGGATAATATGACGGCTGCGCGTGTTGGCTGGCGAGCTTGAACCGTGACCATTAAGGAGCCAAGCCATGAATGTTGAAGTTCATACTCTGACACCTCGATCTGGCCAGTTGGCGATTAACGTTCGCCTTTCAGCCACGGTGAATGTGACCATGTTTAGCGCCCGGCAGAAAGTGGGCGGTTTTGTCGCTGACCAGATCAGCACCAATATGCACGGCGGCGAGCCACGCCTGGTTGTCGGCGAGCGCATTTGCTGGCGTGTCCCCGTTATCCTTTCCATGCCGCCTACGGGTGATCGAGGTGAAGTGGGAACTATAGACGTGGATATCGAAACAGGCCAATTGATTGTTACCCAATCGCTCATCGAGGAGATTGAGCGCCGTGCAGAGTACCTTGCTGCCTGTCCCACACCATCGCCAGCGTAGTGATGGCGAGTGCCTGGCTGCCTGTGCCGCCATGGTGGTGGATTATTTGGGTATCACCTGCGACTATGGCTACTTGCTTGGCTTGTTGGGTGTGAAACCTTATGGCACGCCAGGTTCGCACCTGGATAGGTTAGCCGAGTTAGGTGTGCTCGTTCGCTACGCTCATGGCACCCTGGACGAGTTGTTTGCTTACCTGGCAGACGGACACCCCTGTATTGTTCTTCTTCGCACGGCTTAGTTGCTTTATTGGAGCTATGTCACTGACCATGCAGTAGTCGTCGTGGGTTTTGATGAGCAGGCTGTGTACGTCAACGACCCAGCCTTCGAACAGTTCCCCCAACGTATCTCACGCACCGAGTTTGAGCTGGCCTGGTTAGAATTTGACTACTGCTACGCCATGATCTGGCGTTAGGAGGAGCGATTTCTCGCCCAGGGCGGGATCGAAGCGGTAGACAGAACCGTTTCACCAGGGAACTCTTATGCTTTTCTATCCGTCTACATGCGTGTATAATGCATCCATAGCGAGGGGATAGATGCGAGCGACAGTTGCCAAGTCTAAAACAATCGCGCTCATAGCCCTGGTGGTGTTGGTTCTGCCCAACCTGGCGGTGGGCGGCGCCTCGGCCATCCAGGCCTCTGGCCTCACGATGACGGTCGAGCCGCACTACAGCGGCCACTTCAAGTTCGGCGAATGGCTGCCGCTGCGGGTGACGCTGGCCAACGACGGGCCGGCCGTGCGCGCCGAGCTGCGCGCCGACACGAGCGCGGCCGGCGGGCGGACGATCTACGTGGCGCCGGTCGAGTTACCCAGCGGCGCGCGCAAGCGCCTGACGCTGTACGTGCAGCCGCCCTCCTTCGCCCAGGCCGTGCGCGTGCGCCTGGTGGAAGGCGAGCGCGAGCTGGCCAGCCAGGCGGCCAAGCTCAGCCTCGAGCGCAACATCAATTACCTGGTTGGCATCGCCGCGCCACGCACCGAGCCATTTGCCGCGCTGAACGGCGTGACGCTTGGCAAAATGAAAGACGAAGGACAGTGGGGCGGGATGATGCCGTCGATGCCCCGGAACCCGCGCCCTCTCAGCACGATCCCGGTGCGGCTGTCCGATATCCCCGACCGGGTCGAGGGGCTGCGCGTGTTGGACGCGCTGGTGATTTCCGGCCTGGACACGAGCGAGCTGTCGGAAGAGCAGCGGCACGCCCTGCACGGCTGGGTCGAAGGCGGCGGGCGGCTGATCCTGGGCGGCGGTGCGGGCGCCGCGCGCACGCTGGCGGGCATGCCGGCCGAGCTGGTAAGGGATTGGCTGCCGCTGGGCGAGACGGAGGATGTGCCGGCCTTGGGGGCATTGGGCGAGTTTGCCGCCCAGACGGTGCGCGTGCCGGGACCCTTTGCCGTGACCTGGCTGGCCGAGGACGCCGCACCTCTTTACGAGCGCTACAGCCTGGTCGAGCAAGATGGGCACACGCTCGTCCTGGACCGGCGTTTCGGTGAGGGCTATGTGAATTACGTGGCGCTCGACCTGGCCGGCAGCCCATTCGATGCCTGGGCAGGCGCGGCGCGCTTTTGGGAAAAACTGGTCGAGCCTGGCTCTTCCTATCCCTCTTACGCCCCGCAGGACGTCTCGCTGCGCTTGATGCAGGCCAATTCGATGTCGTACGCGCTCCAAAACTTGCCCACACTCGAGCTGCCCTCGATCCGTTGGCTGGCCGGCCTGTTGGCCGTCTACATCGTCCTGGTCGGCCCGGCCAACTACGTGCTGCTCCGGCGGCTGCGCAAGCTGGAATGGGGCTGGATTACCATCGCGGCCTTGACGCTGCTGTTTTCGGCCGGCGCCTTTGCTATGGGCTTTAGCATGCGCGGCGGCGACGTGATCGTCAACAAGATCTCGATCCTCAACCTGGGCGCCGGCGGAACGGCGGCACCCATGCGGACCTACGTGGGGATTTTCTCGCCCGAGCGCCGCGCTTATACGGTCGATCTGCCTGGCGGCGGCCTGGCTTCGCCCGTCTCGATGGAGGAGGCGCCAATAGGTTGGGGAGGGGGGATGTCGACCGGCGGCGCGTTGGAGATCGTGCAGGGCGAGCCGGCCCAGGTGCGCGGCGTGCAGGTCGACCAGTGGACGATGCAGATGTTTAGCGCCGATTCACTCACGCCCGCGGGCTGGGAAATTGAGGCTGACCTGGATTTCGAGGGTGAGCGCCTGCGCGGCACGCTCGTCAATCGCACGAGCGAGACGGTGCTGGATGCCGCCATCGTGTACGGCAGCCGCTTTGCGCGGATTGGCGAGCTGCCACCCGGCCAGAGCGTGCGGATCGACCACGTCTTGACCAATCCCTCCGAGTCGGCCTTCCCCTACTTTTTGTACGAGCACATCTGGCAGCAGGCGGGCTCTGCCGGCCCCTCCCGCGAGCTCCAGGTGCGCCAGCAGGTGCTGGAAAACTATTATAACCAGTTCAAGATGTCGCCCCAGGCGCCCAGCCAGCCGACATTGATAGGGTGGCTGCGAGCCAGCCCCTTTGACGTCCAGGTGAGCGGCGTGCGGTGGGCCACCCAGCAAACCAGCCTGGTGATCTCACCCTTGCGTGTGGATTACCTCGCCGGCTCCATTCACTTGCCAGCCGGCAGCGTGCCGGTGTCCTTGCTCGGCGTGTACGGCGACGCCAGCACGTGCGGCTCCAGCCCCAGCTATGTGTACCTGGACATGGGCACGGCTATCTTAGAGTTCCGCTTGCCGGCAGAAGCCGTGCGCGTGACGAGCCTGGCCCTTGTCATTAAAAACGACGGCCCTATCCCAACCGTCGAGCTGTACGAGCGCGACGACGAGTGGGTCGAGCTGGAGGCGCCCCAGTCGGGGCCCAACGCTATCGCCAATCCAGACCGTTTCGTCCTGGGCGATGGGACCATACGCGTGCGGCTGAGCAATACAGGCGGCAATTGGGGCGGCTGCTCGCGCTACGATCTGGAGGTAGAGGGGATGATAGATTAATTGTTAATTGTTAATTATTAATTATTAATATGAAACTGAGTCTTTCTCCCAATCCCGTTTTGATCAAGGAGCTGCGCGGGCGGATGCGCGGCGCGCGCGCCTATCTCTTCCTGACGGCCACGCTGGCCCTGTTCGGCGTGACAGGCTATGGGATGTACCGCATTACCCAACTGGCCAGCCAGTCGATGGGGATGGGCGGGCAGCAGAGCGCCGTCATCGGCCAAAGCGTGTTCACCGGCCTGGTCTTTCTGGCCCTGGGCGTGATTTGCTTCATCACGCCCGCCCTCACCGCCGGCGCCGTCAGCGGCGAGCACGAGCGCCAAACCTTCGACCTGCTGATGGCCACTCCCCTGCACCCGGCCTCGGTCTTGTTCGGCAAGCTGGTCGCCTCGCTGGGCTACGTGGTCCTGCTGATCCTGGCCGCCGTGCCGCTGGTCAGCCTGTCTTTTGTCTTTGGCGGGGTGGCGACGATCGACATGATCCAGTCCCTGCTGCTGTTGGTGGGCTTTACGCTCACCTTTGGCGTGATCGGCCTGTTCTTTTCCACCCTCCTGCGCCGCACGGCGCTGGCGACCGTCTTGAGCTATATCGTGCTGGCCATCTTTGTCGCCGGCACGCTGTTCGTGTACATCGTCGTGGGCGCCATCCGCCAGCAGCAGCCGCCGGCCTGGATCCTGGCGCTCAATCCCTTCAGCGCCCTCGCCTCGGCCCTGGTCGGCCCGGGAGGGTCGCCCAATGTGTTTTCTTCCATGAGCGGTATCGTCATGCCCGTGTTGTGGTTGCTGGGCGGGGGGCGCTTTGACACTGCCGTCGTCGCCTCGGTGCCGCTGTGGCGCTACACGGTCGGCATCTATGCCTGGCTGACGGTAGTCCTGTACGCCGCCAGCACGCAGTTGATCAAGCCGGTGCACCGCTTCCGGTGGGGCTGGCGCGGCTGGGCTGGCGTCGCCTCGTTCGGGCTGGTCTCGATTGTGGCCGCGCTGGCCGTCTACGGGCCGCTGACGCCGGGGAATGTCGCCGCCTGGCTGCGCTGGCAGTCTTCGTCCAGGCGCGAACTGGTCGTCAACGGCAGCTTTCGCGATCCCCTCGATCCGGCTTGGACGATCAGCGCGTGGGCGGACGAGCCCAACGAAGCGCCCGGCCAGGCGATGCTGGTCGACGACGGCGACCGGCCGGCGGTGACTTTTTCGAGGTCGGGCCTCAAGAGCGCCTCGACCGAGATCGTACAGGCCCTGGATCAGGCCGTCGACGGCTCCACCTGGCTGCGGGTGCGGGCGGTGCTGCGCGTGAGAAGCCACGACGTGCAGATGTGCGGCGTGGATGGCCTCTGGTGCCCCCTGGCGATCAAGCTGGTCTACCGGGACGCCGGAGGGGGGCAGCACGAGTGGAGGCAGGGCTTTTTTGCGGCCGGCAACATGGCCCTAAGCAGCACGGCACCGTTTTGCGCGACGTGCGAGATCAACCAGACCCACGTCCAGGTCCCCCAGGACGAGTGGTATACTTACGAGTCGCCCAACTTGATAAAAGACCTGGTGGACCGGGGCTACGCCACGCCTGAGTACCTCGAATCCATCGCGCTGGTGGCCGCCGGGCACAGCTATGAGGTGCAGGTGGCCGAGCTGGCCTTGACGTTGAGCGAGACGGCCCCGCCGGATTGGGGCGGCCATCCGTGGGCCACGCCCACACCTGCGCCGATGATGCTGGAGATGAGCAAGCGGGCCATGGCGGTGAGGGTCGAGCCGCCGCTGCCAGAGGCGACCGCGCCGCCAACGCCGCCCGTGCTGGTCTGGGACGAGGAGCGCGCGCGGAACCTGGTCGCCAACGGCGCATTTGCCGAGCCGCTGGAGCCGGCCTGGACGACCGGCACAGAAGTAGAGGTGGCGGAGGAAGCTCATGGCGAGGTGAATCTGGCCGATAGCGGCGGGAAAGTGGTGGCCAACTTTAGACGGGCGGGACTCAAGAGTTCCGCTACCTGGATTACACAGCAGATAGACCAAGACGTGTCGGAGCAAAAATGGCTGCAGGTGCGGGCCGTGCTGCATGTCGAGTGGCACGACTTGAATCTATGCGGCGTGAAGGGCAGCGAGTGCCCGCTGCTGATCAAGCTGGTTTACGAGGACGAGAACGGCGCGCGGCACGAGTGGATCCAGGGCTTTTTTGCCCTGGAGGCCAGGGACGGCGATGCACCGTCGTTTTGCACCACGTGCGAGATCAACGAAGCCCACATCCAGGTCAAACCGTACGAGTGGTTTATGTACGACTCTCCCAACTTGATGGAGTATCTGCCCTCTCGAGGCGCCGGGTCTGTGTACCTCATCCGCTCGATCACGCTGGTGGCGGCCGGGCACTCTTACGAGACGCAGGTGGCGGGGCTGGCCTTGATCGCGAGCGTTAGCACCTCGCCGCTTGGGGGGACGCTCACTGCGACGCCGCTGCCGCCGCCAACCCCGCCGCCGACTCCGCCACCTGTGTCGCCCGTGGAGCCAACTCCAACGCCGGTGCTGCTGCCGCTGCTGCCGCCGCTGCCGCAGCCGACCTGAAACCTGGTCTGCAATGGGCGGTGGAACGGTGCACCCTGAGCGGACGCTGAGCTTGTCGAAGCGGAAGTCGAAGGAGGCGGTGGGGTAAGTACGCACGTTAACATCATAAAAGTAGGGCAGGTTCCCATACCTGCCATCCTTTGCATGGGAGCCTTGGGCGCGCTCAACGAGTGCTCAGACTGCGCTCAGGACATGCTGGCCGCCTGGTGATATAGTATTGGAAAATGCTTTTGGAGAGAGCGCCTATGTCCAAGTGCCTGAGAGCCAGTCTTGCCAGGGACTGTAAAAAACCAAGTTCCTGTAGCTTGTGCTTAAAACATCGCTCAGTGCGGGAAGCTATATCTTCACGAGTCCTTACACTGATGTGTTGTGCGCTGCTGAGCGCGGCCTGCCAACCGGCGGCATTGAGCGAAGCTCAAGCTGCGCGGCCTTCTGGCCTGGCCATGAGTGTCGAGCCGTATTTTGACTACTTCAAGTACGGCGAGTGGCTGCCGCTGCGGGTGACGCTGGCCAACGACGGGCCGGCCGTCAAGGCCGAATTGCAGGTCAACATGGCGGTGACCGGCGTCTACATGGTGTATGCCGCCCCGGTTGACCTGCCGAGCGGCGCGCGCAAGCGCGTTACCCTGTACGTGCAATTGCCTTCTTTCGCCAAGGCGGTGCACGTGCGCTTGATGGCCGGCGAGCGCGAGCTGGCCAGCCAGATCGTGGATGTGACGCTCGTGCGGAACGTCGACTATGTCGTCGGCGTCATCGCGCCGCGTTCCGAGCCGTTTATGATGCTGAGCGGCTTGACGCTGGAGGGCAGTCAGGACAACCGGGCGCGTGCAGTCAGGCCGATCCCGATGGCGCTGGCTGACATTCCTGAGCGACCCGAGGGCTTGCGTGTGTTGGATGCGCTGGTCATCTCGGGCGTCGACACAAGTGGGCTCTCGCCCCAGCAGGGGCGCGCCTTGCAGGGCTGGGTCGAGCAGGGGGGACGCTTGATCCTGGGTGGCGGCGCCAGCGCGACGCGCAGCCAAGCCGGACTGCCTGGCGCACTGCTGGCCGGCCTGGCCCGGCCCGGCGTCGTGGTCGAGCTGGAGAGTCTGGAAACGCTGGGCGAGTTTGCTTCCCAGCCCGTGCAAGTGCCAGGCCCCTACGTCGTAACCTGGTTGGATGGGAGCCTGGGGGGAACCGAGCCGATGCCCGAGGGGAGTGAGGCATTAGTTGTGCAGGAGGGTCACGCGCTTTTGCTGGACAGGCGCCTTGGCCAGGGTTACGTGAGCTACGCGGCGCTCGACCTGGCCGGCAGCCCTTTTGACGCCTGGGCGGGCGGATCACTTTTTTGGCGCAGGTTGCTCGAGCGAGGTTCGAGCTACTCGCGTGATGCGCCGCCGGATGTGGCCCCGCGCTTGGTGCACGCTCGTTCGATGTCTCAAGTGTTGCGCGGCTTGCCCAATCTCCGCTTGCCGCCTGTCGGGGGGCTGGCCGGCCTGCTGGGGGCGTACATTTTGCTCGTCGGCCCGCTCAACCGCCTGGTGCTGCGCAAGATGCGCCGGCTGGAATGGGGCTGGGTGACGATCCCGGCCGTGACGGTCCTGTTTTCGACGGGGGCGTTTGCGCTCGGGGACTATTTGCGCGGAGACGCGGTGATCGTCAGCCAACTGTCTGTGTGTGTCTTGGGCGTGCCTGACACGGCGGCGCCGGTGCAGACCTTGGTGGGGGTGTTTTCGCCGGTGCGCCGGGCGTACACGCTCGATTTGCCGGCTGACGCCCTGGCGTCCCACCTGGAAGACGGGGTCACCTGGGACTCGAAGATGGTACAGGGCAGCCGGCCCCAGGTGCGTGGCCTCAAGATTGGGCAGGGGGCCATGCAGAGCTTTGTGGTCGAGTCGCCGCCGCCGGCCGGCTGGGAGATTGAATCCAGCCTGATCTTTGAAGATGGGTGGGTACGAGGAGCATTGGTCAACCGGACCGGCCAGCCTATTGTGGACGCAGTCCTGGTGAGGGACGGACGTATGATGCCGGTGGGTGACTTGCCGGCGGGCCAGAGCGTGCGCCTTAACTCGAAGAGGGTCGGAAATATCAGCTCGCTGCTGACTTTTCTTAGCGAGAGGCGGCCTTCCCTGCACGCGAGTAGGCTTCAAGAGCAGATCGAAGGCTATTATCGCGATTTGCCGCCGGGCCAGGCCGTGCTGATCGGCTGGATGGAGTCCAGCCCGATCGATGTTCAGATAAACGGGGTGCGGCTGAGCCGCGAAAAGATCAGCTTGATCGTAGCTGCCCTGGAGTGATACTTGCGAGGTTGGCATGTCTGAAAACGGAAATCAAGAGTACGCGATTGAGACGCGTCACCTGACCAAGCGCTACGGCCGCTTGCTGGCGGTCGATCAGCTGGAGCTGCAGGTATCGCGCGGGGCGCTGTTCGGCTTTATCGGCCCCAACGGCGCGGGCAAGACGACCACGCTGCGCATGCTGGCCGGGCTGCTCGAGCCCACCTCCGGCGAGGTCTGGGTGGCCGGGCGGCAGGTGGACGGCAAGCGGCGCGAGATTCAACGCCTGATCGGCTACATGCCGGACTTTTTCGGCGTGTACAATGACATGATGGTGTGGGAATATCTCGACTTTTTCGCGCGCTGTTACCAGCTGCCGTCCGCCCGGCGCAAGACGATGATCGACGAGCTGCTCGAGCTGGTGAACCTGACCGACAAGCGCGAGACAAGCGTGCAGGCGCTGTCGCGCGGCATGCAGCAGCGGCTGTGCCTGGCCCACGCCCTGGTGCACGACCCGCAGATTCTGCTGCTCGACGAGCCGGCCTCTGGGCTGGATCCGCGCGCGCGGGTCGAGATGCGCGAGCTGCTCAAAGAGCTGGCCGCCATGGGCAAGACGCTCGTCGTCAGTTCGCACATCCTGTCCGAGCTGGCCGAAATGTGCAGCCAGATCGGCATCATCGAAAAGGGGCGGCTGGTGGCGTGCGGCTCGCTGGAAAGCATCCGCCGCCAGTTGCAAAGCAGCCGGGCGTTGTCTATTCGCATTCTGGCTGACGAGGAGGCGGCCAGGCAGCTCTTGCGGGGGTGCGATTTGCTGGCCGGCGCCGAGCCGCTCGTCGTCGCGAGCAATGGCCGGCCGGGCACGACGCTCGAGCTCGAGCTGCCCGGCGAGGATTACGCCGCCGCCGCGCTGCTGTCCGAGTTGGTCGCCCACGGCGCCCAGGTGGCCGAGTTCCGTGAGGCCAGCAACGAGCTGGAAGACCTGTTCTTGCGCTTGACAGGGGTATAATTGTTAATAGGCAGTACCGCAAAAGTTGCTTTTTCATCATCCGCGAATCTTCGCGAATCTACACAAATGGTTGTAAAATTCGTGAAAATTAGCGTGAATTAGCGGATAAAAATCCGGCCTGGTGATCTAGCAAAGCAAGTTTTGCTCCATTGCGTTAATAGTTAATTGTCAACGGTTGATTTTTAATGGGAAGGATGCGCGGCGCTTGGCGAGCGCGTGCAATACAGGCTGCGAAATACGCAACGCTTCGCGGGAATACGCCATACGTAATACGCACTGTGCAACCAGTCTTTCCTAACCTTGACCTTAGCCTTAACCTTGGTGGAAGTGGAATATGGGGACGATGCTGTTAGCAAACCCGGTTTTGGTCAAAGAGCTGCGCGGATGGATGCGCGGCGATCGCGCGTTTGTTCTGCTGACGGCGACGCTCGTCTTGTTGGCACTGGTAAGCTTTGGCCTGTACAGCATGGCGTATACTTCCGCACAGGTCTCTGCCAGCTACGGGAGTGTCGTAGAGAGCGCTGAAATCGGCCAGGTTCTATTCGCCGGCCTGGCGTTTGTCGCGCTGGGCGTGATTTGCTTCATCGCCCCCGCCCTCACCGCTGGGGCGGTCAGCGGCGAGCATGAGCGCCGAACCTTCGATTTGCTCATGGCCACCCCCCTGCACCCGGCTTCGATGTTGTTCGGCAAGCTGACGGCGTCGTTGAGCTATGCGTTCGTGCTTCTCCTGGCAACCGTGCCGCTGGCCAGCCTGTCTTATGTGTTTGGCGGCGTTACCATGGTGGACATGCTCAAGGCGCTGCTGTTGCTGCTGAGCTGCACGGTCACCTTTGGCGTGATCGGCGTGTTCTTTTCCGCCTGGCTGCGCCGCACGGTCCTGGCGACGGTGCTCAGCTACGTGGCGCTGCTGGTCTTGGTGTTTGGCACGCTGTTTATCTGGGCGTGGGTAGGGACAACTCTAGGTTACTATCGTAGTGAGGCTGCGTATTACTGGCTGCTGGTGCCAAACCCCTTTATGGCTATGAGCTCGGCGTTAGCGAACGTTGTGCAATTTGATCCTAAGGTCTTGGGGCTGCCGTTGTGGTGTGTTACAGTGGCTCTTTACACTGGATTGACCCTTGTATTGTATCTGGCAAGCACGCGGCTGGTTCAGTTGGAGATCCGCTTATCAAAACTGGCCAAGGTGCTGGTCTGTTTGATCCTGACCGTGCTGGTTATGACGATCGTGTACCAGTTCTACTTGATGACCCGCATGCCGCCTGTTTTTAACTCTACTACCATTTCTCTATCTTGAACTTGCGAAGGTCAAGCAGAACACAAAACGTGAAACCTGAAACTCAATATGGATGTGTACAAGACATTGATCGCGCTATTGCGCCCCTTGGGGCGGGCGCTGCGGCTGCGGCTGAGCCTTGAGGCCTTGATGGCGGCCGCCTGGCTGGTGCTGGCGGCCTGCGCGGCGGTGCTGCTGGCCGGGCGCATATTGCCGCTGAGCGGCTATCGCGTGCTGGCGGGCGCCGTGCTGCTGGCTTGCCTGGCCGGCTGGGCGCTGTACAGCCTGTTTCGCCCACTCAGGCCATTTGCCGTGGCCAGGCAGGCTGATAGTGAGCTTGGCTTGTACGAGCGCTTGTCGACGGCGCTGACCCTGTCGAACCCTCGCCGTCCCTTGCCGGCTGCCTTTGACCGCGAGCTGCTATTACGCCAGTTCGACGACGCGCTGGCTGTAGGGCGCGCCATCGAGCCGCGCCACGCCTTCCAGGCCCAGGTCGGGCGCGGGCAAGTCCTGCGCGCCGCGGCGGGGCTATTGGCGTGCCTGGCGCTGCTGGTGCTACCCAACCCGATGGACGCGGTGGTCGCGCAGCGCGAGCAGATCGCCCAGGCGGCTAAAACGGAGGCTGCTCGCTTGGAGAAGGTGGCCCAGGAAGTCGAACAGGACGCCTCACTCGATCCGGCCGAGAAGGAAGCGCTGCTGCGCCAACTGCGGGAGATGGCCGCGCGTCTCAAGGCCAACTCCGGCGACGCCAAGCAAGCGCTGGCGGATTTGGCCAAGCTTCAAGAGCAGCTCCGCTCACGGCTTGACCCGGCAGCCCCAGCCGAGGCGGGCGCATTGGAAACGTTGGGCAAGCAGTTGGCAGAGCTCGCCGGCGCAGAGACAGAGCCAAAGGATGCATCGGAGGCGGCCAAGCTGCTGGAGCAACTGCTGTCCGATCTGGAGCAGTTGACGCCAGAGGAACGCGAGGCGCTGGCGGGGGCGCTGGAACGCGCCGCGGCCCAGACCGCCGGGAGCAACCCCGATCTGGCGCAGGCGCTCCAGGCGGCGGCGCAGGCTGCCCGCCAGGGCGAGGTCGGCCAGGCCGCCCAGCGCGCCGCCGCCCAGGCCGGGCAGGCTATGCGCGAGTCGGCCAGCGAGCAGGCTTTGCAGGAGGCGATGGGACGCGCGCTGAACCAGGCCGAGGCCAGCCAACGCGAGGTGGCGCGCGCGTCCGGCCAGCAAGGCCAAGGTCAAGGTCAGGGCCAGGGTCAAGGCCAAGGCCAAGGCCAAGGTCAGGGTCAAGGCCAGGGCCAGGGCCAGGGTCAGGGCCAGCCGGGCGGTGGGGGCGGCACGAACGCCAACACGCTGCCGCCGGGTTCAAGCGTCGGCCAGGCTGGCCGCCCTACCGGCCCGAACAAGCCCTTCGGCAGTGGCGACATCGACACGGTCTATACGCCGTTCGCCGTGGGGGAGGGACGCGAGGAGTTTGTCGGCGGCCAGGAGGGGCAAGGTGGCGAGGCGGTGACCAGCGAAGGCCAGTCCCCTCTCCCCGGCGCAAACCGTGAGGCGCTCGTGCCCTACGACCAGGTCTACCAACAATACTCGGACATCGCCGGCCAGGCCATGGAGCAAAGTTATATCCCGGCCGGGCTGCGGGATTATGTGAAGGAATACTTTAGCCAGTTGGAACCGTAGAAGACGTAAAACGTGAGTAACTTCTCAGGTCACAGAGATGCACAGAGAAAACACGGAGCTTCACAGAGAAGATTTGGCCTTTTTAAAGCCTCTGTGTTCCTCTGTGTGCCCTCTGTGAGGCTCTGTGTAACTAAAAATAGGCAGGCTGAGTTACAAACGTGAAACGTGAAACGCAAGGAAGAAACAATGATCGAACAAGTGACTATCACTGCTGAGCAATTTACACAAACCGCCCACGCCATCGAGGCCGAGGTGGGCAAGCTGATCGTAGGCCTGCACGAGGTCGTGCGCCAGACGCTGATCACGCTACTGGCCGGCGGCAACGCGCTGCTGGAAGGCGTGCCAGGACTCGGCAAGACGATGCTGGTGCGCACGCTGGCCCAGGTGCTCGACTGCAAGTTCAGCCGGGTGCAGTTCACGCCCGACTTGATGCCGGCCGACATCGTGGGCACCAATATCATCGCCGACGACGAGGCCGGGCGGCGGCATTTCCAGTTCGAGCCGGGGCCGGTGTTCGCCAACCTGGTGCTGGCCGACGAGATCAACCGCGCCACGCCCAAGACGCAGAGCGCGATGCTGGAGGTGATGCAGGAACACAGCGTGACCGTGGCCAAGATCACGCACAAGCTGACCGAACCTTTCTTTGTGCTGGCGACGCAGAACCCTCTGGAGATGGAAGGCACCTACCCGCTGCCCGAGGCCCAGCTCGACCGCTTTTTCTTCAAGCTCAACGTGGGCTATCCCAGCGTCGAAGAGCTGGTGACGATTGCCGACCGCACGACCGGCGCCAGCTTGCCCCAGCCGCAGGTGGTGGCCAGCGGTGCGACGATCGTCGACATGCAGCACCTGGCGCGCGGCGTGCCGATCGCGCCGCACGTGACCGAGGCGGCCGCCAGGCTGGTGCGTGCTACCCAGCCGCAAGACGCCGCCGCGGCCGACGTCGTCAAGCGCTACGTCAATTGGGGCTCCAGCCCGCGCGGCATGCAGGCACTTATCCTGGCCGGCAAGATCATCGCCTTGCTGGATGGCCGTTACAACGTGGCGCTGGACGATCTGCGCCAGGCGGCCTTGCCCGCCCTGCGTCACCGATTGATCCTCAACTTTGAGGCGCAGGCGGGGGGAGTGACGGCGGACGATGTTGTGACGGAGCTGAAGGAGCAGGTGTTGAAGTAGGGAGTAAGGAGTAGTTTTCATGAACATACGTTCTACACCAACGACGAAAATGCACACGTAGGGGCGGGGCTTGCCCCCGCCCGGGCGACCGCAAGGGT
>JAFGFO010000193.1 GCA_016931085.1 Thermoflexales bacterium | reverse complement strand
GCCATGGTTATCCTCTTATATGGTGTGTTTATTCCTACACCAAGGATACCTGGCTCTACGATTTTACACAAGATCTAGTATACCACCACAGCGTGAATGTCGGCGAAATGGGCATCAAACGACAGGTGCAGGTGGGTGCACACGTTTCGGCACAGGTTGTCCAGGATTCACAAGGTAAGTTGTTAAAGTTCAGTAAGCACAGCGTTTTCGCTGGTAAAGTGCTCGCACTGCTCGGCCGTGATTATGCGGACCGGGCGTGCAGACAATCCTTAAATTTGATGTCGTTTTTCAACAAATTGCATCTGATTGCACAACCGTTACGCTAATCTTTGTTTTACCATTCTATCTTTCGATAAATGAGGGTAGGCGCATAAGGGGGTGATTGTCGTTTCCTTTTCCCACCAGCCTTAAGTGCCCCATGTGGGCGAGTAGTCACCCCATATGCTAAAATTATTCTTTAATATTAAAATACTTTTCTCGATTATAGAAACGCATTCTTGCCAAGTCGCCGTCTGGAGCCAAAAAGCATCGTGAAGCATTTTGTAGGCTGTCAGAACCAACTGCCTTTTCTCAATCATATGCATTGTTTTGTGTACTGGGTAAGGTGGCCGAAAACTGGGTAGCATGGCTTCGAGATCGCAAATGACATCCTTGTGCCTATCAAGAAGTATCGCCTGAAATACAAGGTTCTGAAACGCAGATTCCAATGCATTCAGTTGCGAGTTGTTTTTACGCGTACCGGCCGACATGACCTGCTGAAATAGAAT
Organism: Thermoflexales bacterium; assembly: GCA_016931085.1. Next base: position 10,684 of record JAFGFO010000193.1, on the reverse strand, counting down.
GCCTATACACTGCGCCACATTCTTGAGTTGCTCACTGGCATACTTAGCAGATCCTTCGTTTGGCATTTGCTGAATAATGATCCTTAACATCGCGGCAATGCGCAACGGTGTAGGCGGGTGCTTTGCGTCTGCATCGTAGATTATTCCCCATATCTGTTCCATACGCAACATCAAATGAAGGCATGCCCAGCATCCCAGATATGCCAGGGTCATTGCATAAGACATCGCACCCTGAGCCATAGGGTTTGCTGGGTTAGCTCCAGCGGATACCATCTGCTCTCTTGCCCTGAAGACCGCAAGGTCTAGGCCGACGCCATCTGCCTCGTATTCATTTTTCCAACTGGTGTTATTGAATGATATGTCCATTCCCCCGATGCGTCGAGTGCCTAAAGTGCCAGTGTTGGTAAAGTGAGACCGAAGAAAATGCCCATATTCGTGCCCCATTATGAAATCATGAAGACTTGTGTCGAGTACAACCCACATCAATTCCGGTACGGTGTTTTTAAGTAACGGGATTTGTTTTGTGGGCCATGAATGATCTAGTATTGCCACAACATTTTGTACAAAAATTGACGCATAAGGCTCGGTGTTCCGCGGATTGAATGCACGTAACTCGCCCTTTTTATTAAATAATATGCCAGCCAGGGTGAACGACAGTAGTTTTGCCAGCTCCCATAATTGACGGTTAATGATGATCAGGAACTCATCGGAATCCGGCACCCTCGTTATAAGGGCATTCACAACGACTGTTTCGATTGTACCGAAGAATACTTTATCCGATATTCGATATTGGTCAGCACGTTCGAACTTTTCGGAAATAAGGTGATCAAAGGCTGCTTTCGTCTCTTCCATGATTTTGAAATCGACTAGCGACTGCATATCGAGACATCTCTCCTTCGCATCCACCTGGAGATCTTCGTACTGCAACTCCCTTAAAGCTTTAAGTCTTTGGTAGATATCCGGGCCAAAAGCCAGGCCATGTCGCTGTGCAGCGTCCTTCCAGTTTTCTTCAGGTTGTGAAAGAATAGACAGTAATGCATCTTCAACCATGCGCTTTGATGGCTGAGGTGAGTTGGACTGGATTTTGTTCAGGTATTCTAATGCCTTTGAACGTTGTGTGGCTGCGAAGCGTTGTCTTGATGATATATCGGTATTGCTAGGACTCATGAAATCCTCCTCAGATTAGCAACCTCGCGCTCACAAGCCGACTCGACAAAATCGACTGCTTCCAGTTGTTGTTTCTTGGTAAGATTGTGGTATTTTCCAAACTCGTAAAACGTCTCTGCTGTTCTCAGATGAAATTCCATGTTTAATTTGGCCGGCAATGTCACATTCAACTGTCTAAGCCGGCCCACGGCTATCCGTAACCCATCACCTATACTTCCTAGAATGCCATTCATTACTGGGTCTTGTAAGAAAAGAGTTATAGCGTATTTACCCGCTATGACTGAACATAGCTTCTCTGCTGAGTCGATCTTCCACTCCACCGCACCATCATCGACATATCTCTTTAATTCTTTGCCGTAGTCCATCTTGTTTTTCTCCTTGTTGGGTGTTGACAGCCGCGACTGCGACGGCCCGCCTAACGTGTGCGTCAGCCGCGCCGCAATCAAAACCAATTTGGCGACAAAACCCCGCCGCATGTTCCACCACCGCCGCTAGGTGGCGCGTTCCGATCCTGGCCGGACGAAAACGAACTTCTATGGTACATTGAACCTCCACACAGGTGAAGAGATTGTGACACAGTCTTCTGATATGAACGCCGAAACAACAGCCCGACACTTGCAGCACATCCTAGACGCATTACCAGACGTCGACATTCTTCTCCTGTGGGACCGAGCCCCTTGGCTCCGTGGCCCAGTCATTCGCAAAGTCTTGGGGGCCAACTCGCGTTTGGAGATCATGTGGTTTCCTGTAGCACACCCGAGTTCAACCCACAAGAACACGTATGGAAAGCCGCACGTCGCGTCGTCAGCCACAACTACACAATCTCTCGTTTGCCAGACTTGGCTGACAGATTTGAGCAGCATCTGACATCCAACACCTTTGAAATCACCTTCCTGGACCGTTATGGCTTCAATGTCATGAAAACATAAGAAGGGGTGGGGCAAAGATGTGCTATACTGTAAGGCATGAAAGTCAAGCGTACCGCCCACACCGTCTATCAATTGGCCTACCATTTTGTCTGGATCCCGAAGTATCGGTTGAAGCTTCTGAAAGAAGCGATCAGTGAACGGTTGAAAGAGTTGATCCACGAAATCTGTGTCGAGTATGAGTGAGAAGTGGAAGCGTTGGAAGTGATGGGAGACCATGTGCATTTGTTTGTGAGTTGCCCGCCGCGCTATGCACCGGCGCAGGTGATGAATGTAATCAAGAGCATGACAGCGCGGAAATTGTTTGAAGAGTTTCCGCAGTTGCGCAAGGCCCAGTGGGATGGGAAGCTGTGGGCGGATGGGTATTATGTTGGGTCGTCGGGAGAGAAGGTAACCAGCGATCTGATCCGACGCTACATCAAGTACCAGAAGGCGGAAGCCACAGGTCCCAAGCAACTGAGTTTGTTTGATACGTCGCTGACAGAGCGAAAACACTCCAAACACAAGACGCGCTCCTAAAAAGCCCCGCCGCTTGCGGCGGGGTAGTTTACTCATCCGATGTTTAGATAGTTTCTCTATAAGAAACGGCCCCTTACGGAAACCCGGGGGCGAAACGGCATGCTTACACCAGATGGGTAGTCGACTGACAGGCTTCGGTCAAGTTCTCCTTATTTTATGCCACTAGGCTTTGAACTGTGCGCCAGCCGGGATCTCGCCATCACTGTTTCTCGCTGATCATCAGGCAAGATGCTGCACAGTACCTCGTGCCTTGCCAGTGCTGCCTCGACCTTGCGAAGCTCGTCTTGCGGACTGGGTGTCTCAGTCATAGTATGCTCCCTTGACAATTATCGACGCTGACGCATCTTTTGTCGCGGAGGTACTCGCTGGTGTGATCAGATCAAGCGCTGCCCCATTGGCGAAAAGCTGCACCTGGGTCCTGTTCGCCTGCAATACAGCTTGCCTCTCTCGGGTGCAAATCCGATTTTGTGATCTACCCTTACTTTGCCGCTTTTCCCTTTGCCTCTTGGACAATCTTGCCCATGGCTTCCCGCTCGCTGTCTGAGAGAATATCCCAGCTAGCTTGGATGCTGAATAGCAGTGGATCTGGGGATGGCAACTCTAGAACGGTATAGACGTCAAGCCCTAGCTTCTGCGCTAGCCGATGCAAACTCTCGGTGTTGGGCTGGCCTCTTCCATTCAACCATTGAGAAACCGTTGACTTGGCAAAACCAAGCCAGGCCGCAAACTCGGTCACGGTCTTGCGCCCGCCTTGTTTCTTTTGCCAGTCCAGGTATTGGTTCTCTATCCAATTGGCAAAGCGAGTTTTCATAATTAGAATTTTACACCATATTTTGAATTTCCAAACATCTACTTGACAAATTGGTTGTATCGCGTATAATGTTCATATCACGAACAAAATACTTGATATGAACAAAGAGATGTCATTCCTGGTAGTGTTCAGAAGGATGGCTTTGCCGCCTTTGCCAGGTCGCCACACGCGATGCTTTTGGCATGCACCGTATTCTTGGGGTGTCCAACGCACATTCTGATCATATACGGGTAGAGTTGACCTAGATATTGACTTTTGTGATAAGACGTTGTAAAATGTATGCATGGAAAAGACATATCCTCCACGCGAATTCGGCAGATTGATTGGGCGCACTACACAAACACTTCAGCGGTGGGATCGCTTGGGTATCCTGAAAGCACACCGCACACCCACGGATCGCCGCTATTATACGCACGGCCAATATCTGCAAATCATTGGACAAAAGGCCCAAGAGCAAAAGATAATAGCCTATTGTCGCGTGTCAAGCGCAGGGCAAAAGGCAGACCTGGATAGCCAGAAGAAGGCCGTCGAGCAATTCTGCATCGCGGCAGGTAAGCCGGTCGCGCTGTGGTTGCAGGATATTGGCAGCGGGCTGAACTACAAGCGCAAGAACTTTGTGTTGCTGATGGAAATGGTTGAGCACGGCGAGGTATCGGAGATTGTGATAGCTCACAAAGACCGTCTAGTACGCTTCGGGTACGAGTGGTTTGAAAAGTTCTGTCGGGATCACGGCACGATTTTGACGGTAATGAACGCTGAAACATTGTCGCCCGAAGCAGAGATGACCCAGGATTTGTTGAGCATTATCCATTGTTTTTCGTCTCGATTGTACGGGTTGCGGAAATACAAGAAACAGATTGCCAAGTTCGCAGAGGAAGAAGAATGAGAACGATTCGCCGCGTGAGCTTGTCGTTGAATGAAGGCAAATGGCAAACGGTAGTCGAGTTGCTGCGCCGCTACGCCACAGAGAAGGATGCCCACTTGCTGTTTTTGGGTGCGCCTTCCCATCTTGCGGCTTGCCGCTCTGAGCGGACACGGCGCGATAGGCTGGTAGCAAGCCAATACGCCAGCCCGCATGGACTGCAGGCCCGCGCCTGGAAAATGGCGTTGAAAGATGGGTACGAGACAGTCAGCAAGCAGTGGGCGGCGATGGCAGCCAGATTGCGCCCGCGCATTGCCCGGCACGTGGGCTGGCGCAATCTCCAAAAGCGATACGCCTATTGGCTGCTGAAATCACCGCAGCGATTGGCGCAACTGGTGAGCGGACGTGCGCCTGTTCCAACTCATTTTGGAATTGGGGGAGATGAACAACGTCAGGTGCGCAATTACCTGCGGCGGGTCATCCGAAGAGGGCGACTGTCAGGCCATCGTCCCCGCGCAAAAATGGCTCGTTCAGCGGCGTTTGACGCGAATATGTACGAGACCTTTGAAGAAAACGGGCGGCAGTACATCAAGATCATGAGCCTGACGCCTGGCCATCGGCTCGTCATTCCCCTGACTGGCAACACGCCGATCAAGGGCAACATTCGTCTGGTGCTGGATGCAGAATATCAGCGCGTCGAAGTGCACTACACGGCAGAGGTCAAGCCGGTCAGCCTCTTGACCGGGGAGCCGTGCGGATTGGATGCTGGCGTGAGCGAAGTGTTTACCGACGAGTTGGGGCAACGCTATGGGGCAGGCTTTGGCAAGGTGCTGAGTGATGTGTCTGAACAGTTGAAAGCCAAGGGCCAAAAGCGCAACAAGCTGCACCAGATTGCGAAAAAGGCGGTTGAGCGAGGCGAGTACAGAAAAGCACGCAACATTCGCCGCTTCAACCTGGGCCGCCAAAAGCTGAACTGCCAGCGGCGCAAGGCGCGTGCTGAGATAGCGCGCCAGATCAACACAGCCGTCAATCAGGTTTTGAGGAAGCGCCGGCCGTCGGTGGTGGTGACTGAATGGCTGGATATTCGAGGTAAGGCGAAGAGCAAGCGATTGTCGCGCCAGGTGAGCTTGTGGGCGCGCGGGATGTTGAAGGATCGAGTCGAGTTCAAGGCGTCGGCTGGAGGTTCCAGTCGAGAGCAGGTGAACCCGGCGTATAGTTCGCAAACGTGTCCCGCCTGTGGGTATGTCCACAGGGACAACCGGCGGGGGGATGCGTTTCAGTGTTCCCACTGCGGGCACGCGGACGATGCGGACCGGGTCGCCGCGCACAACCTGAAGGCAAGACAAGCTGATCCAGAGATACACCTTTGGACGCCGAAGGAGCGGGTCGAGGCTATCTTGCTTGGCAGGTTCAACGCCCGTTTGGAAAGCGGGGGCAACCCCGCTACTGTTTCGGGCAGGACTCCAGACGCTGGAGGGGTGATGGCCCACAGCCAAGCGGAGAGCGAAACGGCCGGCGCAATCTCATCTTGATGAGGGAAAACACCGGCGCGAAATGTGATCACATTTGATTACATTTCAGGAAACAGAAACGAGTTAGAGCGCGGGGGCGACTACTTTTGACCGGACAAAGAAACAATAGTATAATGGTATCATCTCAATATTTCGGGGCAATCAAGCCGGCGAGCCAGACTTCCGAAGTCTAAGAAGACTTCGGAAGTCTTCCATCACCCCGCTTTTTTGAGAAGATACGTATAATGCAAACAATAGGCGAGTTCCCAACTGCGCAGTCTGCCGGTGAATCCATTACCATTGAAAGTACTACAGAATGAGAAAAAATGAATACCTATCAGGCGACATACACGGAACGCATTAGTCAGGAAATTAAGCAAACGCCCGAGGAGTATTTGCCGCTCCTGCTAGAGATGATTCATTTGTTCCGACAAAGCATCACACTGAAACCCGCAGAGGAGAGTTTCCGGCAAGGGTGGCAAGAAGCCCTAAAGGGTGAAACCCTGCCCATCTCTGAATTATGGACTGGCATTGAGACCTGACAAAACAATGATTACCGTGCGATTCACGCCCGAGTTCAAACGCAATCTTCGCGCTCTTTCCAAGAAATATCGGCACATCCACGACGATGTAGAGCCAATCATTGTAGAATTACAAGCTGGAGTTACCTGGCGATCAGGTCCCAGGAATCGGGTGCACGATTTTCAAAGTGCGCGTGCCGAACCGAGATCGGGCCAAAGGCAAAAGAGGCGGCTACCGGATTATCTATTACCTGAAGACCATCACAGACATTGTCTTGGTGACGATCTATTCTAAAACCGAGCAGGCCGATATCTCCGTTGCCCAAATCCGCCGCATCGTAGGCGAGTTTCAGAGTGAAGATTAAAGAGCTATGCAAGATAGTTATTGTGGACGGCACGAAGGTTGTCGCCGTCAAGATAGGATAGGGGGTATTGGTTGCCCGAACTGCCCGAAGTCGAAACCATCGTTCGCAAGCTCAACGCTGGCCTGCCGGTCGAAGCCGGCTACCCGGCCTATCCACCTCTGCCGGGACGAACGATCACGAGTGCGCAGGCCGACTGGCCGCGGCAGATTTACCCATCCATCCAGGCCCTGGAGCAGCGCTTGCCCGGCTGCCGTATCGAGACCATCACGCGGCGCGGCAAGTACCTGGTGTTCGAGTTGAAACCTGACAGGTCAAGACCTGTCAGGTTTGCCTATCTGTTGATTCACCTCAAGATGTCGGGCCGCTTGGACGTGCTGCCGGCCGACTGGCCACCCGATAAGCACGATCACGTGATTTGGGGACTGGACAATAATCACAAAATGCGCTTTAATGATACTCGCAAGTTCGGTCGCGTTTACCTGGTGGATGACCCGGCCGAGATCACCGGCCACCTGGGGCCAGAGCCGCTGGATAGCTCTTTGACATTGGCCGTATGGCGCGAGTTGTTCGAGGGGCGCGCGGGCGCGCTCAAGCCGCTGCTGCTCGACCAAAGCTTTGTGGCTGGGGTGGGCAATATCTACGCCGACGAGGCGCTGTGGCGGGCGGGCCTCCACCCGCGCCGCCGCGCGTCGTCGCTGGCGTCGGACGAGGTGGCGAAACTACGGCGCGCCATCCGCGCCGCGCTGCGTGAGGGGCTGCGGCGCGGCGGCGCGACGATCGACTGGGTCTATCCCGAGGGGCGCTACCAGGATCAGTTTCGCGTCTATGGCCGGGCGGGACAAGCCTGCCGGCGGTGTGGAGCGGCCATCGAGCGTATCGTTGTGTGCCAGCGCAGCACCTACTTTTGCCCGCGCTGCCAGGTTTAGAGAAATAGTTCAAAGGACGAAAATTATGCTTGAAATGTTTACCGAACCCCAGGGCGTGGCCGTGGTGGGCGCGTCGGCCAACCCCGCCAAGCTGGGCTACGCCGTCTTGAACAATATCATCCAATATGGCTACAAAGGCCACATCTACCCGATCAATCCCAAGGAGCCGGAAATCCTCGGCCTGCCGGCTTATCCCTCGGTGCTGGCCATCCCCGGCCCGGTCGACATGGCGGTGATGCTGGTGCCGGCCAAGGTAGTGCCGTCCGTTCTTGAGGAGTGCGGGCAAAAGGGACTCAAAGGCGCGGTGATCATCACCGCCGGCTTTCGCGAGGTTGGGCCAGAAGGCCGGCAGTTGGAAGGACGGTGCGTCGAGATCGCCCGCTGTTACGGCATGCGCTTGATCGGCCCGAATGTCCTCGGCATCATCGACACCGTCATTTCGCTGAACGCTTCCTTCGCCGCCGGCATGCCCCGCCGCGGAAAAATCGCCTTCATGTCCCAGTCGGGCGCGTTGTGCACTTCCATCCTGGACATGGCGTTGGGGCAGGCCATCGGCTTCTCGCGCTTTTACAGCATCGGCAACAAGGCCGATCTCAACGAAGTCGATTTTGTGCGCGCCTGGGCTGAGGACCCCGAAACCAACGTGCTGGTGGGTTACCTGGAAGGCATCACCGAGGGTGTCAAGTTCATGTCCGTCGCCCGCCAGGTCACGCGCCACAAGCCCATCGTCGCCATCAAGTCCGGCACGACCAGCGCCGGCTCGCGGGCGGCTTCGTCCCATACCGGCACGCTGGCCGGCTCCGAGCGCGCCTACGACGCGGCCTTCAAACAGGTGGGCATCGTGCGGGCCGGCTCGGTGCAGGATTTGTTCGACTATGCCCAGGCTTTTGCCAGGCAGCCGCTGCCCCAAACCGACGCGGTGGCCGTGGTGACCAACGCCGGCGGGCCGGGCATTATGGCCAGCGACGCGATCGAGCGGGTGGGGATGCGGCTGGCCGGGCTTGACCACGATCTGCAGCTCAAGCTGCAGGCGGCCCTGCCGGCCGCCGCCAGCGTGGTCAATCCGATCGATGTGTTGGGAGACGCGCCGGCCGATCGCTATGCCCTGGCCATCGAGAGCGCTATCCAGGATTCCAACGTGGGCGCGGTGATCGTGGTGCTCACGCCGCAGACGGCCACCCAGATCCCCGAAACGGCTCACGTCGTGGGGCAGCGGGCCAAGGACTGCTGCAAGCCGGTCTTGGCCGCCTTTATGGGTGACCTGGCGGTGCAGCCAGGGGTCGATATCTTGAATGAATACAAGGTGCCCAATTACCAGGTGCCGGAACGGGCCGTCGCTGCCCTGGCCGCCATGTGGCGCTACCAAAGCTGGCTGAATACCCCCGAGCTGGTCGTGGAGTCGCTCGACGTCGACCGCCAGAAGGTGCGGGATGTGCTGGATCGCGTGCGCTCCGAGGGGCGGGTGACGCTGGGTGACGCCGAGGCGCGCGACATCCTGGAAGCCTATCGCGTCCCGGTGCCCAAGTCGGTGCTGGCCGCGACAGCCGAGCAGGCGGTGGCGGCCGCCGAGTCGATGGGCTACCCGGTCGTCATGAAGATCGCCTCGCCCGACATCTTGCACAAGACGGACATCGGCGGCATCAAGCTCAACATCACCTCGCCCGGCGACGCGCGGGACGCTTTCGACTTGATCACCTACCGCGCCCGCCACCACATGCCGGACGCCATCATCTGGGGCTGCCAGGTCCAGCAGATGGTCAAGGGCGGCCGCGAGGTGATCATCGGCATGAACTGCGACCCCCAGTTTGGCCCTCTCTTGATGTTTGGCCTGGGGGGCATTTACGTCGAAGCGCTGCGTGACGTCACCTTCCGGGTCGCGCCGATCGACCGGCGCGAGGCGCGCGAGATGATCACCGATATTCGCGCCTACAACCTGCTGCGCGGCGTGCGCGGCGAAAAGAGCGGCGACTTGGAAGCGGTGGCCGATACGCTCGTGCGCATGTCTCAACTGGTCACCGATTTCCCAGAGATTGTGGAATTGGATATCAATCCCTTGATGGTATTCGAAGCGGGCCGCGGCGTGATGGGCATCGATATGCGCCTGGCCTTGAAAGCGTCATAAATAGAGGAGAATGACAAAATGGCCAATTTATATGTTGTTTCCGCAGAGACCTTTTCCGGCAAGTCCAGCTTGTGCATCGGATTGGGCCTACGTTTCAAGACCGATGGCTTCAAGGTGGGTTACATGAAGGCCGTCAATACCAATTGTGAGCTGCGCGACGGACTCCCCCTGGACACCGATGCGCTGTTCGCCAAGACGACTTTTCAGATGGCCGAGCCGATTGAGTGGGTAACGCCGGTCGCCTTGACGCCGGGCAAGCTGGATGCTCAGTTGCGGGGGGGCGAGGTGAATTATGAGGGCAAGCTCCAAGAGGCGCTGGCCAAGCTCTCGGCCGGGCGTGACGTGATGATCGTCGAAGGCGGGCGGACGCTGGGGGAGGGCTACATGGTGGGCTTGCCGCCCAAGCACGTGGCTGAGCTGGCGAACGCGCGCGCCATCATCGTGTTGAAATACGACGACACGCTGTTGGTGGATCACGCGCTCCTGGCGCAGGACACGTTCGGCGATAACCTGGCCGGCGTGGTCATCAACCAGGTCCCGATGGCCCAGTTGGAGTATGCACGTGATTTATTGATCCCCTATCTGGCACGTCAGTCTGTGCCGGTGCTGGGCATGCTGCGCAAGGACAGGGTTTTGGCTGCCCCCAGCGTTGGCGAGCTGGCCGAGGGCCTGCACGCCGAGGTCTTGTGCAGCCAGTGCCAGACCGGGGCGTTGGTCGAGGATCTGCTGGTGGGGGCCATGAGTGTAGATAGTGCCCTGCGCCACTTTCGCCGCAAGACCAACAAGGCCGTCGTCACCGGCGGCGATCGAGCCGACCTCCAACTGGCCGCCCTGGAAACGTCTACCCGCTGTCTCATCTTGACCGGCAACCTGTATCCCAGCCCGGTCGTGTTGGGGCGCGCCGAGGAGCGCGGGGTGCCCATCCTGCTGGTCAACATGGATACCTTGAGCACG
>JAFGFO010000192.1 GCA_016931085.1 Thermoflexales bacterium | reverse complement strand
TCCACGCCGCCGCTGAACGTATGGATCAACATCAAGACCGCAAACACAATCGCCGCCAGGCCAAAGAACGCGGACAGGATGCGGACCCGCTCGGGCTGTGCAATCCCGCGCGTGATTTTGGAAGAAAGCCCGCCGTAGAGCAAGTAACCACCGAGCGCCAGCACCAGCAATGAACCGCCCACAGCCAGGCGCAAAGGATCAGTCAGCAACAAGGCCAACAATCCCAGCCAGAAGGCGGTGTTGACGATGAGAAAGACCTTTTCATTACGGAATAAACGCCGTAGAAAGTCACGCATAGTGTTCATCCTTGTTCAGCCAGAATTTCGGCCACTGCTTCATCCTGCTTGAGCGTCTGGCCACGCTGCAAGGCCGCTTCAATCTGTGCCGCGGAAAGGTGCTCCTTAGCAATCGCCAAAGTTGGCTCGATCTGCTCACGTTCGATGAGCCTGCTCAAGACTGCCATATCACTGCGCAACAAGCCAATCCATTCTACGGCGCGAGTGGCATTGCCCGTTCGAGCCAGCCAGATGAGCATATGGGCTAAAATGCGGCCGGTCGCAATGACGTTATTGATCGAACGTGATGTCTGCAAAGCCTCACAGAAACACTTTTCGGCGGCGGTAGCCTCACCCATATCCGAGTAAAGCCGCCCCAGGTGGCCCAGGCACTCGGCTATGTCCCAACGCTCGCCAAGCTGTTTGTACGTTGCCAGGCTTTCTTCCAGGTAACGTTTGGCTTCCGCATAGTGACCTTGGAGCCGGGCCAACTGTCCCAACTCTACTAGATGATCGGCGATAAACGTTGAAGCCTCTGTTGTCTGGCGGAAGGCGCCGGCTTGTTCGAAATAGCGTTCTGCCTGTTGGTACCTGCCCTGCAAGCGCTCACCATAACTTAAACTTTCCAATGCCGCTGCAATGCCCTCCCGATAGGAAATTTCGCTAGCAATGGCCTGGCTTTCTTCAAGGTATTGCTCTGCCTCCCGAAATTGATCTTGCGCCCAGGCGATGTCGGCCAGACCACGCAATGTAATCGCGCGGGCGCGTTGATCGCCCACCTGAGCCAAAAGCTCGAGAGCCTGTGCTGTGTAATGTTTGGCCTGCTCGTATTGACCTAAACGCTGGTAATAGTTCGCCTTAAGACGCAAAATGGGTACGATACCAATCGGGTCATCCGCGCGTTTGTACATTTCCATGCTTTCGTCAAGATATTCGAAGCCCTTGACCACATCACCGGATGATAGGACATGAGCAAGGCCAGTGTTTTTGAGCGCCTCGGCGATGCCTTCCCAGTCATCATACTGACAGGCCAACGCCAGGGCCTGCCCGGCGTAATCTTTGACCTGATCATAGGCGTCATAGGCAAAACCGCTCAGCGCCAGCCCGTTGAGCGCCGCTAACTCGGCCTGCCAGGCGCCCGCCTGACGCGCCAGGGCCAGCCCCTGCTCCAAAACCTGGAGAGCTGTCGCTTTTTCACCCAGGTGAAGCTGTGCTTGACCCAGCTTGGCGAACAGCACTGCCCGCCGGGAGATATCGGCTTCGGGAACCAGCGCCAACGCTCGCGTGAAAAGCGCCAACGCCTCGCGGCGCGCGCCCATTTTGTCCGACTCCTCCCCCGCCTGGCGTAAGTAATCCGCGGCCTTAATCGCGTCGCCGGCAAGTTCGTAATGGTGCGCGATCAGCCCCAAATATTCACCCCGTCGCTGCCCAGTGTTCGCTTCCAGCCAGGCGGCCACCTGCGCGTGGTAGGTGCGGCGCTTTTTCAGCAGCACCGTCTCGTAGGTCACGTCGCGCAACGTGGTGTGCTTGAAGATGTACTCGCGCGCCTCGGCAAAGGCAGAATGTTCCCGCCGGAAGATCATCGCCCGCTCGCGCAGCGCGCTCAGGTGCGCTTCCAGACTGGCAGGAGGCAGTTCGGCCAGCCGCGCGACCACGACATCCCAGAACTCGCGCCCCACCACCGCCGCCTTTTGCAGCACGTCGCGCTCGACCGGCGGCAGGCTGTCGAGCCGGGCCTGCAACACACCCGTCAACGTGGACGGCACGCGCAGGTCGACCAACTGCGCCGGCTCGATGCGCCAGGTTTCCGCGCCCGGCACAATCACGCCGTTTTCGATAAGCATTTTGATAAGTTCTTCTAGGTAATACGGGTTGCCTTCCGCGCCGGTCACAATCAGCTCTTCCAGTTCGGCGGGAAGATCGGATACTTTACGCAGCAGTTCGGCCACCAGCATGCGGCTGTGACGTCGGGAGAGCGGCTTGAGGTCGAGCCGGGTGTGCGCCTCGCGCCCCTCCCCCCAGTGGGGACGCCGCTCATACAACGGCGAGCGCGCCAGGCAAACGACCAACAACTGCGCGTGGGGGGTTTCCGTGACCAGGCGGTCCAGCACATCCAACGAACTGTCGTCGACCCAGTGGACGTCTTCCAGAAAGATCACGGTGGGGCCGTCTGCCGTCACCGCGCGGACGTAGTTGAGCAGGTAGGCCAACGCCAGCGGGCTGAACGAGGCGCTGCCCAGCAACTTGTCCACGGCCGGGCTGCCTGCCGCCCGGAAGTCGAAGCCCACCAGTTGTCCCACCAGGTCGGCTTTCTCGGCGGGCGCATACTCAGCCATGCCGGCGCGGAATTTGGACAGCACAGTAGCCGCGTCATCGCTTTCGCGTAGATCAAACCGGGCCACAAACATGTCGCGCAAAATACCGTAAGGTACACTTTGCATCTCCGGTGTGGCACGGCCTTTGAAATAGGCCAAAACTCCAGGGAATTGCCCCAGCCAGTTTTCGAACTCGTACAGCAGGCGGCTCTTGCCGACGCCGGCATCCCCGATCAGCGTGACGACACGTGTTTGGGCGTCTTCCACCGCATCGTGGAACAGGTCTTGCAGCGTCACCAATTCGGCCTCGCGCCCCACCATGCATGTCTCGATGCCCTCGATCCCCCGTGTGGGCATACGAAACGCGCGCGGCCGGGCGCGCACGACCACGTACACCTGCACCGGCTTGGCTTTGCCCTTGACGGTTATCGGCTCCAGTGCCTGCACTTCAAACAGGCCCCGCACGTGCTGATAGGTGTTGTGCGAGATCAACACGCCGCCCACCGGCGCGTTTTGCTCCATGCGCGCCGCCAGGTTGATGGCGTCGCCCATCGCCGTGTATTCCACGCGCAGGTCCGAGCCGACTTCTCCTACCACCACCAGTCCGGTGTTGATCCCCACCCGCACATTGAAACCCGTGATGCCGCGTTCCTGCGCCAGCCGGCTCGCGTACCCTTTGACGCCCTCGACGATTTCGAGCGCCGCCCGCACCGCCCGCTCTGGATCGTTTTCGTGCGCAATCGGTGCGCCGAAAAAGGCCAGGATCGCGTCGCCCATCAACCGGGCCAGCGTGCCCTCGTGCCGGTAGATCGGCTCGATCAAGGCGTCGAACGCGCCATTCATCATCTCCAACACATCTTCAGGATCGAGCGTCTCGGCCATCTTGGTTGAGCCTTTGACATCCGAAAACAGGATCGTCACCAGCCGCCGCTCGTGCTCCACCTGCCCCTGGGTTGCCAGCAGCCGCTGTGCAAATTCTTGCGGCACCAGTCGAGACATCCGCTCGACGATCTCATTCGCTGCGCCAGGGACACTCGACGCGGCAGGCCGCGCGGCACCAACCTGCGCGCCACACGCGAAGCAGAACTTGGCCGCCGGAGGCAATTCAGCCCCGCACTGAGCACAAAGCATCGCCAGCTTGTTGCCGCAATTCAGGCAAAACCTGGCCCCGGCGGGATTTTCGGTCTGGCATTGAAGACAAAGCATGTCGTTTCTCCAGGCACTGCAACTTATGGTGTAGCTGACAGTATTCCATCTCGTCAAACAGATTGTACCTTACTTGGAAGGTAAAACAATCTGACCGTACAACGGTGCACTATGTTACCTCAAAGACATCATCGCCATGACTTGCCAAATCACTCCGATAGTGATAGTCTTTTAGGTGAAAGGAAGCCTATGATGCACGAGATGAAAGGAGGGCTATACAAACACAAGCGCCCCACCATTGGTGTGTTGGCCGGCTGGCGCGTGTATACCGGCACGCTCGACACGTTCCTCGGCCCGGTGTATCAGGGAACGCGCGCTGCTGCCCATGACATGGACTGTAATCTGCTGCTTTCGTGCAGCGTAGACCTGGGCATCGGTCAAGAGAGTCCGCGCCCGGCCTGGGCTGTCCCCTTGCCGGACGTTGACTTCATCCCGGTCGGCCCGTGGAATGTGGATGGGCTGTTGATCGTGGGACGGTTCACCGCGGAACCCACGGCGAGTTATCTACAACGCCTTGTCGATGAGCAGTACCCTGTCGTGTTTGTCGGCGCGGGAGAGAAAGGGCCAACGGTCATGGCCGACAACGAGGGCGGCATCCAGCAAGCGATGGCGCACCTGGTCGCGCATGGCCACCGGCGCATCGCCTTTATCGCCGGATACCAGCGCGATACCGATGGCGACAGCGCGCGCCGCATCCATGCCTATCACGCCGCC
>JAFGFO010000191.1 GCA_016931085.1 Thermoflexales bacterium | reverse complement strand
GTTGGGATCACCCCGGCTGCTCCGAAGAAGGACTATCCGCGTATCGTCGCCAGGCGGGGCAAATCGCCGCCCCAATATCCAGAGTACAATGACGAAACGGGCCGGCCGGTAGAATGGGATCCCTACCGGCATTACGGTTGAGAGAGGAATGAAGGGCAACCTGTCGGGCGAAGAAGACGATACTGAGATTGGGGTGAAAACATCATGGCCAAGGATTGGATTGATCGAGCCCGTCGTGTGCGCCAGAGCAACTCGACTTGGTTATGCACTGCGCGCCGTGCGCCGACCTGGATTGTGCCTCAAGACCAGCCGCCGTACCGCCCCTATTTGGTGCTGGTGCTTGAACAGGAATCTGAGCGGATCAGGCAGGCGCGCATTCTAGAGGAACAGCCTGGCTTTGAGCAAGTTCTGGAGGTGTTGGTCGAGGCCATGTTACCTGCGTTACCGCGCAGACTGCTTGGCTTTGGCGGGCGCACTCGTCCGGCGCGAATCCTCATAGACGATGCTGCCCTGGCCCAGGCATTGTTGCCATTGCTGGCGCAGGTGGAGGTTCGTTGTGAGCACCGCGCCGTATTGCCCCAAGTCCAGGTTGCTCTGCGTGAGATGGAAGCGCACATGTCCAAGCGCACTCCGGTTCCGGGCTTGTTGAGTTTGCCTGGTGTCACGCAGCCATTGGTTGGCGAATTTTTTGCGGCTGCGGCTGAGTACTATCGCCGTGCGCCTTGGCAGTGGATGGAAAACTGGGAGCCAATCGAGGTGCATTATCCATCCAATGGGCGGGCACGCTATGCTCTGGTGCTGGGCAGTGGCCGCGAAACATTTGGTTTGTCATTGTATGAATCGCTCCAAGACGCCCGTGAGGCGAACTTGAGCACCACGGCGGCTCAGCATATTGCATGGTTCAGCCTGGTGTTTGAAGAGGCCACTGTGGCCTCGTTCGAGGACCTGGACGCGATTGAAAAGTACGCTTGGCCAGTGGCTGGGGAGCAAGCTTACCCATTGGCGTTTAAGGCGACGCCTCCTGACAACTGGGGTTTGCCCAGCGCTGTGGAACTAACCTGGCTGGCGGCAGCGGCGCGGGTCATACCCGATTTCGTGGTCCAGCATCTGCGTGCGGACCGCGGCTTACCTCGCCCTGCTCAAGCAACGTTTGCTTTGCCAGGGGTTCACGGCGGCCAGACGATCAGCTTGCGCTATCCGGCAGGCAGCGTGGCCAAGCCGGAAGCTGGCCGCCTGGCACCCGGATTAGGACAAGATAAGCGGGATGACGACTATGGCGCTGTTCACAGCGACGCTGTCCAAGAGTTGGAAGAGTTTATCGGGGATTGGTACTATGACGACAAATCGCACGAGTTTGCCCGGCAGCTCGGGGCGTTCCTGTTCGAGTTTATCGACTATCTGGAAACGACTGGCCTGTCTCGAGGGACGCTACGCCAGCACGTCCGTAATTGCTGGTCGATTGGCAAGCTCGAGTGTGACTATGGCTCCCGCGACACATTCTCGCCCACGATCTTTGTGGGTGGGCCATTGTACCTGTATGAGTTCAAGCGCAAGATGAGCGACTCCAAGTATGCTGTCAACTCGTACAAGTCTACGTGGCGGAAGCTTGGCCGTTATGTCCGCTCGATGGGGTATGGAAGCGAGGCACAGGAGCCACAAGAAAGGGATGGTTGATGCCAACACTCGGACAGTTACGATGCATATGAAGCCGGTTGAATAGATGGCTGCTTTTGAGGTCTCAGCTTGGGAAGTGATCCCCTGGCTGGATCTGGGACGGGAAATGCCTATGCGAGCGGTGCATGTGTAGATCAGGGAGGTGCAATGAAGGACCCTCATGAAATCATAGATCATCTTGCGCCAGGCGATGCCCTGGCCATACTGAGAAGGCTGGCGGCAAGTGATGCACAACTGGCCATGCGTATCGCCGAAACGGCGATAGCCTGTTTAGCTCGGGTGGAGCCTGAAGAGGTGGCTGATGTCGTGTACAGCGATCTGGATGCTTTGGAGGTTGAGGAAGTGTGGGATCGATCTGGGAAAACACGGCATGGTTATGTTGATACGAGCGAGGCAGCCTATGAGATGATTCGTGAAGCACTTGATCCATACTTGGAAGAGATGGCCAAGTACCACAAGCTGGGTATGCCAGCCGAAGCGAAGCGGATGTGTATGGGTCTGCTGCTGGGGTTGTATCAATTTGAACATGAATGCACCTCCAAGTTCAAAGATTGGGCGCCTGATGCGGCGGGTTCATACGCGAGGGTGGTCGTGGATGCATGGAAGAAAGGCGCTCCAGGTCGGGCGGATGTTAAGGCCGTCAAGGCCTTCGTTGAGGAAGAGTTGGGGGGATGGTGCGCATATCTGTTTCAGAAGTAGACTGTCGGGCAGATTGGCCAGCGGGTGAAGAACAACGACTCGTTCCAAATGTAGGTGAGGAATGACGAGATGAAATTTGACGAGCTTGATGCCAGGTTGAGGGTTTTTGAAACGGCACACGACCATTGTGTATTGCCGGGTATTCACATTGTTGCCAGACTGGATGGGCGCAACTTTACGTGTTTGACGAAGGAAACCTGCAAGTTTCAAGCGCCTTTTGATGCCAAGTTCAGGGATTATATGACTGAGACCACCAGCCATCTTATGGACTGCGGTTTCAGAGTGCTCTATGGATACACAGAGAGCGATGAAATATCGCTGTTGTTTCATCCCGGTGAGGACACGTTTGCCAGGAAAGTCCGCAAGTACACCTCGATCCTGGC
>JAFGFO010000190.1 GCA_016931085.1 Thermoflexales bacterium | reverse complement strand
CTCATATTCCGCTCCTCCAAAAGGGGGTTTGCGCCACGCCTGATTTTGCACTTGTTTTGAGTATGTCGCTAGGCATAAATCGTCCAGTAACGGGCTTTTAGCCGTAATCCCGTGCTCATGGAGCGGAATATGAGTACCTAGGTAGGTATTCTCTCCGGTACGATCCTTTAAGCGCCGTGCGGCGGCGAGAGCCGCTTCAAACCAGTGAATACGTTGCTGCGGACGTAACCGCAATTCGAGCAGGTAGGGCCAGTCAGGATACCTCATGCATAGTTGTGCGGCGTTGTTATCTTTTTCAGCATTGGTTGTAGCCCAGGCAAATCCGGTTTCGATGTTGGGCCATTCAAGGTCAAAAAGGGCCAAGCTATAAACAAGAGCTTCATCACCTTGAGTGTAGAGATCATTACCGGCACGGAGCACGGTCTCATAGTGTGCCGCATGCCGTTGCCGTACAGCATAGTGTTCCTCGTCGCTCATCCGCGCCTCAGCGAACAGCCGTGTCAGGTCATGCAAGTTGTAACGCTTGATGCTCTCGTTCCAATCCACCAGGCTGTAGCGCACCAGCTCGCTCAAATGTCTATGGCCGGTGTCCTCACACACAACTTCTTCCGCTGCGGTATCGAATGAGCCGGGGAAGACAGCCAGCAGGCGAAACACGCACGCACTAGCTTCATTTAGGCGTTGGTAGCTCATGTTGAGCGAGGCTTCCACACTGGCACTCACACCTTCTGTCCCAATGCATTCCAGCCGTGTGCGCTCGTCGCGCAATTCGTCGGCATATTGAGCGGGTGCCAGATCCGGAGTAGCCGCCAGCAAACTAGCGGCGGCACGCAACGCCAGTGGCAGGTAGCCGCACAGTCTGGCCAGTTCGCCGGAATAGCCGTTTATACGCTCGGCGATCCGCAGCAGCAGCGCCTGGGCATCATTGGGCAGCATTACGTTCAAGTCCTTGGCATACAAGCCCGGCAGGGTGAAATGCTGGCGCGAGGTGACCAACAACAGGCAAGATGCCGGCGGCAAGAGTGGCTCGACCTGGGCGCGATCGGCGGCATTGTCCATCAGCAGCAGAGCACATTGGCCGTGCAAAACAGAGCGGTACAGTCCTTCCAACTCGGCCTGGCTCTCAGGCAGCTTGGCGGTCGGGTGGTAAGCGCGAATGATATGGGCCATGGCCTCGGCCGGCGTGAGCGGCTTGGGACTGGTGCCGCGCAGGTCGAGGTAGAACTGGGCGTCTGGGTAACGCTCGATCAGCCCGTCAGCCAGTTTCAAGGCCAGGGCGGTTTTGCCAATGCCACCCATGCCGCGCAGGCCGGTGATGGTGGCGCCGCGCCCGAGGGCAGCGGTCAGTTCGTCCAGTTCGGCCTCGCGGCCAGTAAAGTCACGTGAGGGTGATGGAAGCTGATGGACACTTTGGATGATAGGTTCGGGGGATGGGTAGATGTAGGTGATCTTGTTCCCTGCGACCTTGTCGCCGTGAACCTCGTCACCGTAGATGATCTTGTCTTCTGGAGTGCCTGGCTGCGTATCCACTTTACTCCCCTTGCCCCAAATACAACGCCAGCTCGTCCAGCATCAGCCCAAGAGTCGTCTCGTCCTTCAAGCCCTCGGCGGTGCTCTCGACCACGTGCCAGCCCTGCATCCTGGCCTGCGCACGCTTGAGCTTGTCCTTGCGCCGCTGCTCGGGATCGCCGTGCAGGCTGGCCGACATGCCATCTATGAACACCAACACCCGCTGCTGAGGGTAAGCAAAATCGGCCACGGTGTAGCCCGTGCCTAACTCGACCCGGTACTGCTTCTCCGGCGGCAGTGGGACGTGGCGCGCTTCCAACAGGTATTGGAAACGCTCCTCGGAGCCACTCTCGGCCAGTTGTTTATCCACCGGTCCCTTGATCACAACCGACGGAATGTCATACTCGCGCACCGCCTCGCCGGCCAGCCTGCCCATCAGCTCCACCGCCTGCAAGCGATCCAAGACGTCATGATATTGCTGGTTGCGAAAGTGCAGCATGCACTTGTAGCACGCCTTCTTGCACGTGCACGTCTCCAACACGCCCGCCGCACGCTGGCAAATGGCCGGCCAATAGTTCAGGATCTCGGGCAAAAAGCCCGATCCCCCCGGCAGCGGGTCGTAGAGCACGGCCCAACACGCACCACCCTCGTCCACCTGCACAAAGCCATCGATCTCGGTGGCCCCCATATCCAGCACCATGCGCGCGCCGATGCGCACCGCCTCAAAGACATTGACCGCCTCAGCCTGGCCGGTACATGGGCCAACGACCAGCACATCCGAAGGCAGCTCGACGTGCAGCGCCGTCCACACCACCTCGGTCCGGCAGCGCGTCCGGTGCGCCTCGGCAAAGGCGCTGATCTCGGCATCGGTGGCAAAGGGCGAACGAGATTCGCCGCACAACGGGCAAACCGGAAAACCAACGCCGGGACTGGCTGGCCCAACAGCGCTTGGCCCCATGTTCACCAGGCGCACGTGCGAGCGAGTCAGGTAGCGGTATTTGTATTGCAGGATATGCCCCCCATGCCCGCCGCCATGCTCGCCCAACAGCAAGCCATACGTGTCAAAGGCAATGCGATAACGCCGGTCGCGCCGGTCGTCAATGTCCTGCTCCATAGCCAGGTCGACGTCGGTGAGCTGGAACGAGCTAAACTCGGCGCCAGCTAGCAGCCCGCCTTCGGTCGAGGACACGGCCGGATCCCACACGCGCCCGGCCTGGCGATCAAAGCGCATCACTCGCTGCAGCGTACTGGAAGTAAACGCGCTGTCTTCAGCCTTGAGCTTGTAGAAATTGAGCGTCTGCACGCGGTAGATGTGCCGGTCGGCATAGACCCAGTTGGCCGGGGTAAACTCACGCAAAGCCACCGCCGCCGGCCTGGATAGTTCGATGAGAGGATCGATGCACTGCGCTACCACACTTTCGCGGCTGAGAGCATAGCCGGGCAGAAAGCCATCGTTGCACAAGTAAGACAGCGTATAGTTCCCCAAGGTCTGCTTCTGGTAGCTTGCCAACGCGTACTCGAACTGCTTGCGCTTGTGATACTCTTCGGGCGTCAGCCCCAGGTTCTGTTCTTCGGTGCGGCGATATTCGGCCAACCTGTCTCGATAGGCCCTGATCCGCTTGAACAGTTGCCGCGCGTGAGACTCCAACTGGCTCGTCATTTCGTCCAGGTAACGCCCCAGCGTGTCACGGCTCACCGCTTGAGCATCATCGACGGGCCATGCCTGGGCAAAGATGGCGGCCAGCCGGCCCATGATCGTTTCGCGGTGGCGGAGAATGAGGGCTGCCAGCTTGGGGAACTCGCGTGGCGCGTCAAAGTAACGGATGCGTTCAACGTGGTCTTCCCCTTCAAACAGTTGGCCAAAGTAGGCCCAGATGTAAGACGGGAAAGCATCGGCCAGCACGTCCGCTTCGCCGGCTCCCGCCAGCTCGCGCAGCGCGGTGAGCGTGGCCGAGTGCACGTGCTTGCGGATGAGCGGCTCGTTGCGCATGCTGAACGCCGGCACGCGGATTTCCCCCGCGATCATTTCAGCCGGATCGTTAAAGAAATAGCGATCGTGATAATGTCCCCGGCAATACGTGAATACCACGGCAATGCGGTGACGCCGGCCGGCGCGGCCGGCGCGTTGGGCATAGTTGGCCGGAGTAGGCGGAACATTGCGCATGAGGGCCATTTCCAACTTGCCAATGTCCACGCCCAACTCTAACGTGGGCGTGCAAACCAGCACATTGTACGCGCCATCGGCCTTTTTGAATTCACGCTCCACCTGGTTGCGCGTCTTGCGGGGCACCTGCGCCGAATGTTCATACGCCTTCATGGGCGTGAACGACATGCGCGTGTATTGCACCACGTCATAGTGATCTTGTTCACGGCCGCCGGGCGCGGTGCGCCCCTTGCAGTTGTACTCGGGGCAAGCAGCGCCGGGCAAGGCGACCGCCTGCGCGCGCCCGCAGCGATTGCACACCTGGCGCACTTCCGTTTCGGCAAAGCCGAGCTTGTCGGCATTGACGTGCAATCCCTCGCCACCCACCTGGATGCGCTCAACACGCCCACGGCGGCGCTGCACCAGGTCGACCGGCACCAGGAACTCGTGCTGCTGCAACCAATCCCACAACGCTTTCAAAAAATCATCCCGCTGTTTGGACGCGCCGGTGGCCTTGTCCACGATCGTCTGCGGGCCAGAGCGCCCATTCGAGGCCAGCCATCCCATGACAAAGCCTGAACGTCGCCCGGCCGGCAGCAGCGTCAGGGCCTTGGGGCGCGCATAGTCGGCCGCCCAGACCAATCCCTTGCGCACTTCGGGGTCTTGGGGAGTCCAGTAGCGGCACAACAGTGGGTCGCTCAACAACCCCCGGCGACGGTAATAATCTAGCAACACGTGCGCCAGGTCAAGGCACTCTTGCGGGCTGATCTTGAGCAGAATTGCCCAGTGCTCAAAGAAAGTGTGATCGCTGTCAACGGCTAGCCCGGCATAGTGCACGGCCGCCAGCCCCAATTGTTCCAGGCTGGTGCGGCGTTGGCCGCTCGACGCAAACTCTTCCAGCAAGAACCAGCGCACGTAGGTCCGCTCGTCCTTGTCATCCCACTCGCCTCGCTCACCGCGATCCAGCACGCCGGCGGACAGAGCTTGATCCAGCAATCCATCTGACAAGCGGCCCAAGCCAATCGGATCGTTGTAAGGAGTATTATGCAGCACGCCGTAAAGCAGGTGGCGCATGCGAAAGCGCTTGGAGCGGCTTTCCATCCAGCCAGCCTGGAAGGCGGCGTCCTGGCGATTGTCGGCAAAGACGAGCAGCTTGCGCATGGAGGGTTCGGGCATGGCGCTGAGCATGGACTGGCTGAGGATGGTCACGTCGGCTACCTCGGCGCTGCGCGTATCACGGATGACGGACAGATTGCCGCGATTGCTTGCGCCGCACGCCGGGCAGGCTGTGAGCGGGCCGGGAAAGGCCACCAGTTGCACGAGCGTGCTCATTCGCTGGCATTTGGGATTCAGGCAGTGCGGGCTGGGTTCGCTGTGCAACGTACTGCAACTGGAACAGACGTAATATTTTGTCGCCGCGCCGGCCTGCTCGTCCTCGTCGGCGGTGCACAGCACGTCGGTCAGGTGAAAAGCGTGCTCCTCGTCTATGGCCTCAAAGCGGCCCGGGGCGCGAGCCAGCCGGTAGCCCGTTACCTGCCCATCCACATCGGCAGCCAGCGGGTCACTGGCAACGACCTCGAAATAATGTTGGCCGCAGGCGCGGCACAGCACGAGCGGGAACAAAAAGCGCTCGGTGTGCGCGGCGGCCGAATCGGCATCGAAATGGACGCGCGGCCCGTCGTCTTCCAGGCTGACGTACAAGCCCTGAAAGCCCTGGAGGAAATAGTGCAGCTTGGGACGCAGCAGTGGCTCGCCGTCGCGCTGAACGAGCGCGCCCAGCGTGAGATAGGCCAGCATCTCGGCAATCAAGGTTTCGTCGTCGGTGCTTTGGCGCCCAAGCGCGTGCACGCGGGGCAGCGCCTCTTCCCAGCGCAAGGGGCGGCTGAACACCTGGTTCAGCGTCAGCACGAGGCTATTGGCCTGGAGAAGGTCGTAGAGGCGGTCGTTGACGCCCCCTTCCCCCTTGTAGGGGGAAGAGTCGGGGATGAGGGTCAAAGCTTGCTTCCCGCACAATTCCTCTGCCGCCTGTAACAGCGCCGGCGGCAACTCGCCCGGCTCGTCGCGCTGCTGCACCGTCCACGCTTCGTCGAGCACCCTGGCCAGCAAAGCCGGCGTATCAGCCGGCACGGGCGGTGAGTACACCGCTGGCCGCGGCTCGATTGGAATAAAGCGCTCCGCCACAAAGGTAATGCGATCTTCTGGAACGCCAAACAGGCGATGGGCAAAGCGGCGTGTGGTCGCTTCGACGTCAATGTCATCTTCCCACGGGTAACTCGCCGAGTCGCCCCTACTGACCGTAGCACTGGTGCCAATGCACACCACCTCATCCGGCGTTTTGCCCGCCACGTGGCGCAAGCGGCGGATCAGGCAAGCGACCTCGGAGCCTAGCTCGCCGGTGTAGGTGTGCACCTCGTCAAACACCAAAAAGCGCAGCGGCGCGCCCCGGAATAGCGCCAGGTCCTTGTCGCGCAGCAGCAGGTATTCGAGCTGGCTATAGTTGGTCAGCAGCAGGCGTGGCTGGCGCGCTGCAATGCTTTCGCGGTCGTAACATTCTTCCCACGGCAGCGGCAAGGCAGCAGCGCCAAAGGTTGCCAAGCCATCGGCGTGGGCCTGGCGCTCGGCGTTGGTGTAGGCGCGGGGTTGATCCATGCGCAGCATCTGGCTGTCGGCCTGGTCGGGCGTGTCGCCGGTGTAGCGGCCAAAGGTGATGCGCGTGCCGGCCAGCATCCAGCGCAGCCGGTCGAGTTGATCGTTGACGAGCGCATTCATCGGGTAAACGAGGATGGCGACGAGGCCTCCCTCGCCCCGATTGGCTTCGCCAATCGCCCCTCTCCCTGCAGAGCGGGGCGAGGGAGCGTCACGCAGGTGAAAGCAGTGATTGAGAATAGGCAGCAGGAAGGCTTCGGTCTTGCCCGAGCCGGTGCCGGTGGCCACGACTGTGTGACGGCCGGCCAGGATGGCGCGCAGGGCCAGCTCTTGATGCTTGTGGAGCGTGTTGTAGCCAAAGACGCTTTTCAGTGCCGGGTGCAGCCCTAGGCTTGGCTCGGCGACGAGATCGGCCAGCGCCGGCCCAGGCTCGAACGGGCGGTTGAGGTAGACATACGGCCCGCGATACAGCAGCGGCTCGCCGGCGATCTTGTGCCGCAGCGCGTCGGCGACTTGGGCTGACAGCCGCTCGTCGGCGATGGGGAATGTGGTGCGCAGGTAGCGCCCGAACTGGTCTATGACTTGTTTGCCAAATTGAACTGGGTTAAGAGACATATATCTCGCCTTTCACCCCAAGCGACTATGGTGTATAATGGATACAGTTATTGTAGGAGTATGACACATGGACACAACTCAAACACTCAATGCCAACACTGTGGCGCAGCGGCTCACAGCATTGGCGCAACTGTACAAGCAAGGCCAAGCCAGCCAACGCGTCGAGCGCACGCTGAACAAGCTGCTGGAGTACGAAGCCGCCGAGTGCCGCACCCAGTTAGGCCAACTGCAAAACGACATGGCCGGCTTTGAGCAGCAATACGGCATGACTTCGGCTGAATTTTACCTCCAATTCCAGGCCGGGCAGACCGATGACCGCATGGACTATGTCGAGTGGGCCTCGCTGGTTCAGATGGCCGACAACCTCCGCGCGCGGCTGCACCTGCTGACCGACCAGGAATAACTATGACCATCGCAGAATACCTTGAAGCCATCAAGGACCGCCTGCTCACAGATCCCCTCATAACCGACCTGGACGTGCTGCGTGAACGCAGCACGTCAACTGACGGCCATATGCGCGTTCGCCTGACGCTGGATGACCACAGCCAACTTGAATTTTCTGAGTACGTGCAGCGTTCCGTCGCAGGTCAAACCAACACGATCACGTATAGTTATCATTGGTCCGACGCGCAAGGCCACTTGATCCGGCGGTGGGATAACACCCCGCATTTCCCTGCGTTGGCCGGTTTTCCGCATCACGTTCATATCGGCCCTGCCGATACCGTCGCACCTTCTCAGCCGGTTAATATCTTGAGCGTGCTGGACATCATCGGCCAATTGATCCACCCCGCTTGAGGACGGCATCGACTCAGGGCCTCGCTTTATATCGTTTCACCTCTGCCTAAAGTATACGCGGCAAAGCAACCGGCGTCAAGGAAGTTACAACAGCCGCGCCTGTTCTGGAGCCTGTTTGCTCCTGCCTTTTTTGCCCGCCTGCGCGCTCTTGCCTTGCTTGCCCCCTTTCTTGCCTTTTGCTTTCTTGCCTCCTGCCCCCTGCTTTTTGCTCTCTTGCTCTTCCCTGGCGGCGATTTCAAAATTGAGCAGCAGCAGGCGGCGCAAGAGTTCCTCCTTCACGCCGAGCGAAAGCGTATACCGCGCGTCCTTGCCCTCGCCGTAAAAGTCGTGGTCGAGTGTGAGATCACCCCAGCCGTAAGCCGCGAGCACGGCCTGATCCATCTCGACGTGCAGGCGGCGCAGCTCGGCAATGTCGCCGTCTCGGCAGGCCGGGTCGTGAAAGCGGTTGTAGGTCTTGGTCAGGCCCTCCTGCCGCGCCAGCATCACCTGGCGGCGATGCTCGTGATAGTGCTCGCCGATGCGCTCCAAGGCAGCACGTTGGTCTGCGGTTAGGGATTGAGGGAAGGGAAAGGTTTCAAAAACATCAGAAGGCGTATAACGTAGCCGGGTCTCAAGAGATGAAGCATATTTTCTTGTCCAGAGTTCGTGCAACCCAGATTGCACAAGGGCAAAATTCTTGTTTTCCTTCGAAGCTACAACAACTATGGTATCGGCATAGACCCATCCTAAAGGGACAAAAACGAAAGACAAAAACTTGGAAACACGTGAGCACACTAGCACTTGTTGCAATGAAGCAATGGCCTTATAAAGAGCAGGGCGTTTGTCGCCATAATGCCACCAATGTCTTCGATGTGCTTCTCGACTCACTTTTGCGCGAGCAGGATAAACCTTTTCTCGTGCAATTGCCATTGGCTCTGTATAGGTTTCAGCCTTTTCCAAGGGCCAATCGAAAAAGTTGATAATCCAACGGCTCGGCGATTGGTCAGAGCGACTGTTCAAATCTTCTCCATTTAGGTAGGGGAGCAATACATCTCTATTGCGCGGGTCACGCTCAATCAAAACTTGTGCCTCTTCTGGCTCAAGAATAAATCCCATTCCCACTACCACTGAACCCTGAAAGCTCTTGTCAGCGTTTTGCTTCAATCGCTTCGGATTGCCGAGTCTTGTTTGCCGGTCAAGATAAGAAGTGATAGCATCTGTCTTTTGACCATTCAGCACCTTGGCCCCATCATACTTACCCTTTGCCACATGAACCACGCTCACATGAACCGCCGCCGCACCAGGCCATGGCATCGAGGATGTGGCAGCATAAATTGCGCCGCCATCGCGGATAATTTTGTCTAACCCAGTTTCGCGAGTGTCACCCTGGGCAATCGTGTTGGTGGCAAGCAGCCCTAAGCGCCCATTCGGGCGCAGCTTGTCAAACGCACGCAAGAAAAAGAAGGCGCTGTAATCGGCATTGCCGCTTGAGCCAGGGTAGCCCACGTACAAATACTCACGATAATCATCGCCCAACGTTTCGCGGATGCGCCGCCCACCAACAAACGGCGGATTGCCCAAAAAGGCGTCCATCCCCGCGCCCAGCAGTAGTGTGGGCGTGGCGGGGTCGGCGTCGGGCGGCAAGAACACTTCGGGGAACTCGAACGGCCAGTGGAACGGACGCACCTTGCCGGCTGCTTCCAACGCTTGCCGCGCCGGCCCATAAGCCAGCAAGGTTTCGCGCTCCACGCCAGAAGTATAGCGGTCGAGCAAGTCGCCCGCCTGGCGCGAGTCCATCCCACACAACTGCGCTCCGATGAGCAAATCGCAGCCCAGCCGGATGCGCGCCAATGCCTGCTCGGCTTCGGCGTTGAGCGCGGCCTTGCGCTCGACGTCTTGCACATCCAGCACGGTAAAGGCTTGCAACTGGCGGCGGGCCGCGGCGGCGCGCTCCAGGTCGGCCTTGAGGATTTCTTGCAGCAGCGGTGCTTTGGTGCCCGTGCCGCTGGTCGACCAGGTGAGGAACTGGTACACGTCCGCACCCACCAGCGAGTCGCCGCACTTGAGCGCGTGATTGAGAAAGGTGAAGGGCTTGTCCTTGGCCAGCGTCGCCAGCCACAGCGACAGCCGCCCCATCTCGACCGCCAGCGGGTTCTTGTCCACACCGTACAGGCAGCGCTCGGCCACCAGCCGGCGGGCCAAAACCAGCCGCTCGGCGCGGTCGGCCGGCAGCAAGCGCTCTTGCGGGCGGGCGGTCGACAGTTGCCCAAACGGCGTAATGTGGATGCCGGGGTGCTGCGCCTCGATCTGATCCCAGGCGTCCATCAGCCGCTCGGCCAGGTAACGGTCAGCCTGCACCAAAAAGGCCGCCGAGCCGGTGGCAATGTCGCACACCTTCAGGCTGAGGATTTCGGCCGGCGATTTCAGGCCCGTGCCGCGCCAGGTCGCTCTACCCTCACCCCCACCCCTCTCCCTGAGGAGAGGGGAGTCTGCCCCATCGCTCGCGGGGGGGACAGGAGAAGGGGCCGGCTCAAAGCGTTCATACACCAGCGGCCCCAGCGTGGCCTCGACGATCGGCGCGGTGAGCGATTGCGGCGTGTAATGCGTGCCGGTGGCGCGCCGGCTCTGCCCGGTGGTGAGATAAAGCTGCCCCGGCGCGATCACGCCGCCGCTGGTGATGACGCGGGCATAAGGCACAGCGCGCTCGGCCAGGGCTGGTTCAAAGTCTTCGCGCAGCTCGTCCGCCTCCGGCCAAGAGATGGCGCCCCCTGAGCTTGCCGCCGCTTCGACAGGTTCAGCATCGACAGGTTCAGCGGCCACAGCCCCAACGGCCCCTGAGCTTGTCGAAGGGTCATTTATGCCCAGCTCGCTGGCGATCGCCGCTTCATCGCGGCCGGCCAGCCGCGCCAGAAAGGCAGCGCGCCTGCCGGGCGGCATCGCTTCCAATTCGGCCAGAGAGGCAATCGCTTCGCTTGCGCCTTTGAGCTTGAGCAGCGGGTCGCTTCCGGCGCGCGCCAACTGGCGGTCGAGCAAGCCCTGGTACACATAGCCGATCTGCTCGATGTCCAGGCTGCGATAGCTGACGCGCTGAGGCAGCGTGACCGTCCCCAATCGCGTGCGGGCAAAGGTCAGCTTGCGCAGGATGGTATAGACGGCCAGATTGTTCACTTGCAGGCGCGGGTCCTCCAAGATGGGCAAAGCATGCTTTGCCCCCACATCGGGACGCCGATAACGCTGGGGATCGAACAAATCGCCGCCGTAAGCGTGCAGTGACAGGTCGGGATGCGGGCAGCCATCGTGAATCAGGCGAAAGGCCGCCAGCAGTTGCCCCCACGCATCGCACGCGCGGCTCATCGCCTCCACGTCAGCGCGGCGCTCGGCTTCCAGGCGCGTGACCAGGTGCGAAAGCCCATAAGAACGATCGTAAAAGATCTGGCCATGCGGCAGCAGGTTGTTCTCTTCGGCGTACAAGATAAACACCAGCCGCATCATCAGCGTGATGGACATCTCGTACAATTGATCGAGCGGCGCACCCCCTAGCAGCTCACCCCCGCTGGCGCGGTCGGATTCGTCCAAAGCATGCACAAACACATCCACCGCCGCGCGCACCTGCTCGCCCAGTTGGTCGGCCACGTCCACCTGGCGATCCTGCGATTGCCCGATCAGGCCAAGCAAGCCGTACACCCACTCTCGGCCGAGCAGCGTGTAGAACCCGTGCAGCGCGGGCTGCTCGTCGGCCCAGGTCTGCGCGCTCCAGCTCAGGCTGGCCGTAGAGAGCCCGCCGGCAGCGTAGACCAGCCGCCACTCGCTGCCATTGGTGAGCAGGCCCAGCGGCACGCCGCTTTCGCGCAGCAGCCTGTCCAGCTTGGTGAATGGCGAAGCCTTCCAGCGGCCTGTCTCGGTTTCGGGCCGGTCCAGGTCGCGATCCGGCGGAATGATGGTCAGCGCGAGAGCGGGCAAGCCTTGTGCATCTACCAGCACGCGCGATGGGCGCAGCGTCTGGCTCACTTCGAGCAAAGTGACGTTCGTCTGCGGCGGCAGCTCGTGGCCCTTGCGCACGCGGGCATATTCCCACGCCAAAACCTCGTGCAAGATAAAATCGATCCAGCGGCCTTGCGGGTCGGCGCCCTTGTTCAGCCGGAAGCGTTCCCACTCGCGGATAAAGCGGCGCGCCAGGCGCGGGTCGACCCGCTCCGGCCCGCGCGGGAAGGCAGAAGCCAGCACCGGCTCGCTCACCACAAGGCCGGAAAGCGATACCAGGGAAAGCCAGTCGTGAAGGTGGCCGCTTCGAGTCATCGTTATCCTTTCACCAGCTTTTGAGGCAACATGTACAACAAACCCATCGGGAATACACGCACGCTGCGCAAGGTGTAACGCTGCTTGATGCGCTCAGGTTCGCTGTCCAGGCGCTCGCGCAAATAGTCCAGCTTGCGTTCCAGCCAGGCCGCATCTTCGCGGTACTGCTCGGCCTCGTCAGGATCGAACAAGCTCAGTTGCCGGGGCATCTCGGTTTGGATATCGCCCAGGCGCTTTTCCACCTCGCGGATTCGCTCGCGCATCAGCCTGGTCACGCCGGCTGTTTCGTCCTTGATCCGCTCGCGCAGCAGCGCCCGCAGGCGCTTTTCTTCGGCCGCTTGCCGCTCGTCCAGCAGCTTGAGCAAGACTCGCTCGTGATGTGGAAACAAGGCGCGCAGGTGGCTGCCCACTTGGGCGGGGAGCGCGGGAAACTCGGCCTCTTCGGCCGGCAAGCCGGCTAACACATCGTCTTTGAGCGGGATGATGTCGCGCTGGCGAATCTGCCCACCCACCGGCAGCAACGCCTCGTGCAGTTTTTGTCCCAACACGCTCACCGCCACCACGCGTGCATACGCCACGACGATGGGGCCGTCTAGCTTGTAATCGGGCAGCACGCGATAAGACGCACGGTGCATCGACTCGCCGGCCGTGAACCCCTCGGCCCACAACTGCGCCCGGAAAGCACCCATCGCCCGCCGCATCAGCGGGTGGTTGAGGTGCACCAGCGTCACGTCGCGCCGGTCGCGCGCCAGGCTGTGGTCAAAGACCAGCATCAACAGGCGGCCCTTGTCGTCGCGGATAGACTCGCGGCAATCGGCCCACGCCGGCGGCAGCGTCTTGAGCCACCAGGCTGAGCCGGCCAGATCACCGTCGGTGACCGGCTCCAGGCCGGCGTGCCCGGTCGTGCGCAGCGCCTCGTGCAAGACCAGGTACAAGTTATCGGGGTAAAGCGCCCACTGGCGGCGGGCTTGCGCCAGTTGCTGTGCCAGCTCACGCGCGCGCTGTTCGGTGAGCAAGTCAGCCTTGACCTCGTTCTGCACGCGCAGCCGGCGTTCTTCGGGCAGCTCAAACAGTTCGCGCCGCCCCAACATGGCTTCTTCGACCTGGGATGCTATCACTTCGCCCACGCTGCCCAAGTCGGCGCGCATGGTCTGCATCTTGTCTACCACCGTCTGCAAGAATTGAGAATCCGCGTGGTTGCGGTAGACAAAGTGGTGGCAAAACACCTCTTGGGCACGCTGGCCATGGCGGTCAATGCGGCCATTGCGCTGCTCCATGCGGTTGGGGTTCCAGGGGATTTCGTAATGGATGAGGTAGCGGCAGTGTTCCTGGAGGTTCAGCCCTTCCGAAGCAGCGTCGGTAGCCAACAGAATGCGCGCCGGGTTTTCAGCGGGGGAGGCGCGAAAGATTTGCTTGACGGTTTCGCGCTCGGTGGTGCCCATTCCGCCCATCAACGTGATGATTCGTTCGCCCCAGCCGCACGCCTCAAACAGCGTCTTGAGAAAAGTCAGCGTGTCGCGGTACTCGGTAAAGACAATCAGCCGTTCGCGGTTCCAGCGCCCGCTCGGGTTCAAGTGCTCTTGAATCCAATCGATCAGCGCCTGCGCTTTGCTATCAGCCTGAGAGCGCAAGCTTTCGGCAGCGGCCTCAAGCTCGACCAGCCAGTCGCGCTCTTGCCCGCTCAGGTCGCCAAACAAGCGCGTGTTTTCTTGCAGCGCGTCTTCTTCAGCGCGGGCCTTTTCCTCGTCATTGTCCCATTCCTCTTCGGCGCGCTGGCGCAAACGCTCGGCCAGGGCTTCGTCGGGCTGGTCGGACCCCACCCCCACCCCCTCCCCGATGCGGAGAGGGAAGTCGGACCCCACCCCTGGCTCTTCCCCTTGCGGGAGAGGAGTGGCTGGCGCGCCTTGCCCCAATGTCTTGAAGTGCACGTCCAGTGAATTGGCAAAGGCCAGCGGCGACGACAGCAGCCGCTTGGTGAGCAGCGTCAGCGCAAAGCGGATCGGCAGCGCCTTGTTCCAGTCCACCCGCGCCAGACGCGCCTCGCTGTACTGGCGCAGCAGCTCGTGCATGCGGCGTTCGGCCGGCGTGAGGTCAATCCACAAGGGCAGCACCTGGCGCAGCGCGAATTTGCGCCGGCCCAATTCGTCGAGCAGGTCATCCTTCAGGCGGCGGATCATCACCACCTTGACCTGGTCGTGGTCAAGCGTCGGGCCGCGCGAAAAGCGCAGCGGATCGAGCATTTCCAACAGCGCCGTAAAACTTTCGGTGTAGCCGTTATGCGGCGTGGCGGTCAGGAACAGTCGGTGCTCGAAATGATCCACCAGGCCGCGCAGCATGCGCGTGCGCTCGCTGTCGCGCACATAGCTCTTGCGGCCCGAGGGCATCAGGTTGTGCACCTCGTCCACGATGAGGAGGTCCCAGTCGTACAACGGGCTGCCGTCGCCGCGCTGCAAGCTTTCGCGGAACAGGCGCAGCGGGTATTCGCGCTTGATAAAATCCATCGACGTAATCAGGCGGGGGAAGCTGTTCCAGGGGTTGACGTGCAGACCGTATTCGCGGCGCAGGCGGCCGATGGACTCGCGATCGATGATCTCGAAGGGCAGTTGAAAGCGCAGCTCCATCTCTTCTTTCCACTGCCGCTGGAGCGAGGCCGGGCACACCACCATCACGCGCCGGACGCGCTGGCGGACCAGCAGCTCTTGCAGCACGAGTCCCGCCTCGATCGTCTTGCCCAGGCCCACGTCGTCGGCGATGAGCAAGTTGACGCGCGGCATCACGAGCGCGCGGGCGACCGGCTCGAGTTGGTATTCCTCGATCTCGATCGCGCCGCGAAAGGGCGCCTGGATGGCCGGGCCTTCCAGCACCGAGCCGGTAGACCATTCGACGGCGTGCAGGAAGGCGCCAAAGCGCGCGACTGGATCCCAAGCTTCTGGTTTGGGCAAGCCGATGATGTCGTGCACGGCGGTATGGACTTCGCGTTCCCAGATCACGTCGAGCGTTTCGCCCAGGCGGTCGTCGTCGAGGCAGTCGAGCGTGACGCGGTGGATGACGGGCGCG
>JAFGFO010000189.1 GCA_016931085.1 Thermoflexales bacterium | reverse complement strand
CGGATGGAGAGCGAGCTGAACAGCCACGGCAGCGCGCCGCCCAGCAGCAGGCCGATGAAGACACGCGTGTCGGAAACGCGAATGCCGGTGTTCCGGATCAACGCCGATTCAAGATAGGGCAGGGCTTGACCAGCCGCCTTGGCCGCCTCATTGGCAGCCGCTTGCACGTTACCGACATCGGTGATGAACGAAGCGAACAAGCTGACTGCCGCGATCACGGCCGAGGCGATCGCCACGCCCTTGGTGATGGCCTTAGTGGTGTTGCCGACCGCGTCCAGGTCGGCCATGATCTGGCGCGCCTTGAGCGTCTCTGGGTCATCCTGATCGTGCCAGGCCATCTCGCCAATGCCATTGGCATTGTCCGAGATCGGCCCATAGGAATCCATGGCCACGTTGTTGCCGGTGTGGCTGAGCATACCGATGCCGATCATGGCCACGGCGTACAGCACGTAGGTCGGCTCTATCACACCAGTCATGGGGTGTCTCTGGCCGCCATACAGCAGCATCGCAAACACAAAGCTGATGGCGATCACCACCAACGCCCACACGCTGGACTCCATACCGACCGACAAGCCCGACAAAATGGTCGTGGCCGCGCCGGTCTTGGTCGAGCGGACGATCTCCTTGACCGGACCGCGCCGGGTCGAGGTAAAGTACGAGGTGAGTGGATTGAAAGCCACGGCCAGGCCGACGCCGATGGCCGTCAGGGCCGCCAGTCGCCAGTCATTGGCGTAAAAGATCGCCAGCAGCAACGCCCACAGGACCGTGTTGACGCTGGAGACCTCGTACGAGCGGAACATGGCCTCTTCGGCGTCGTGGGCGCGCAAGAACTTGATCGGGAATTTTTCCCAGATCGGCACCGTAAAGGTGCCCAGGATCGAGCTCAGCACGCCGATGGCGCGGATGATGAGCGGGTAGACGATCCACATCAGATTATGATCGATGTGATACAGCGCCAGGCCCAGGAGCAAGCCCGACACGATCGTCACTTCGTAGCTTTCAAAGATGTCGGCGGCCATACCGGCGCAGTCGCCCACGTTGTCGCCCACCAGGTCGGCAATGACAGCCGCGTTGCGCGGGTCGTCTTCGGGAATATCTTTTTCGACCTTGCCGACCAGGTCGGCGCCGACGTCGGCCGCCTTGGTGTAGATACCGCCGCCCACGCGCATAAAGAGCGCCAGCAGCGTGCCGCCAAAGCCAAAGCCCAGCAGCGCGTCCGGCGCTGCCCGGCCAAATACGATAAAGATGGCCGTGCCGCCGAACAAGCCCAGGCCGTCGGTCAGCATGCCGGTGATGGTGCCGGCGTAATAGGCAATTGTCAGCGCCTCGTTAAAGCCGCGCCGCGAGGCCGAGGCCGCGCGCACACTGGCCTGGATGGCCATGCGCATGCCCAATTGGCCGACTATTAACGAAAAGCTGGCGCCCATCACGAACGCGATCGTGCGGCCGATCGCGATGATGAGCTGCGCGTTTTGCGCTCCAAACTCGTCCACCGCTTCAATCGTGGGCGGGACGACGTACACGCTAAAGAAAAGCACAAAGGTCAAGACCGCGATGATCGGCAAGATCGTCCGCAACTGGCGATTGAGATAGCTGTCAGCCCCGACGCGGATCGCGTTCCAGACCTCCTGCATCTTGGGCGTGCCCTTGTCCTTCTTGAGCACGTTGCCACGCAACAGCCAGGCGTACAGCAGGCTGACGAACGCCGTCACGATGACGAACACGATAGCGACTTGCTCAAAATCATTGAGGCCATGCCTAGCAAGTCCAAGCAGATTGAGTTCCATTTTACCTCCCTATAGAAAATATGATCTACTTTTTAAAATAACGGGTCATCCAGGAATGGCGCGCCACTTCTGAATGGCCCGCCAACGCCATCCATCGGCGCCGGCAAGCCAATCCGCACACAAAGGTGAATTTTACCCGACACGCCCCAAAAAGTCAAATTGCCTCTTGACAAGCGCCCTCATTTTGTTGTATAGTAGTTCACATAGTACAATGCTAAAGGTGTCGGTATCTCTTCGGTCAGAGCTTGCCGCAAAAGAAGAAGAGGCAAGCTCTTTACTACGTTATTGTATTGCAAACACATTCAGATGAGGTTTGACTTTGCCAGCTATTGACGATCCATTAACTGAAGAAACACTCAATGAAGAGCAATTGGTCATGGCCGGCCGCGAACGCGGCTACCTGACATTGGACGAGATCCTGGCCGTGTTCCCGGAGGTCGAAAACGACCTAGAACGGCTGGACGATGTCTTTAGCATGCTGATCGAGGCCGGCGTCGAGATCGGTGAACCAAGTGAGGATGAAGGCGAAGAGGAAGAAATCCTGGCCGGTGATGGCCTGGATCTGGAAGAGGATGCCTTGGCCGCCATCGAGACCGACGACACGGTGGGGCTGTACCTCAAGGAAATCGGGCGCATCCAGTTACTGACGGCCGAAGAAGAAGTTGCCCTGGCCAAGCGCATCGAACGCGGCCGGGATGCGCACAGAAAACTGAATTCCAACAAAAAGATCAACTCCAGGCAGCGCGATAACCTGCAGGAAGACTGGCATGACGGGCAAGCTGCGCGCGTGCACCTGATCACGGCCAATTCGCGCCTGGTCATCAGCGTGGCTAAAAAGTATATCGGGCGTGGCGTGCCGTTTCTCGACCTGATTCAGGAAGGCAATATTGGCCTGATTCGCGCCGCGCGCAAGTTTGACTACCGGCGCGGCCACAAATTCAGCACTTATGCTACGTGGTGGATCCGCCAGGCCGTGACGCGCGCCATTGCCGACCAGGGCCGCACGATCCGGGTGCCGGTTCACATGGGCGACCAGATCAACCGGCTGATCCGCGTCAGCCACCAACTGACACAAGAGCTGGGCCGCGATCCAACCCCAGAAGAATTGGCCGATGCCTTGAATGTGCCGCTCAAGAAGGCCGAACAAATGATCCAGGTGGCACGCCGGCCGCTCAGCCTGGAAACGCCCACTGACGAGGAAGAAGACAGCGTGCTGGGTGACTTTATCGAGGATCAAGAGGCCGTAGTGCCCTCCGAAGCCGTCACGCATCATATGCTGCACGAAACAATCCAGGAGATCCTCAACAGCCTGCCACCGCGAGAAGTGCGCATCCTACAATTGCGCTACGGGCTCGTCGATGGCGAATCCTACACGCTCGAGGAGGTCGGCAAAAAGTTGGGCGTGACGCGCGAACGCGTGCGGCAAATCGAGGCCCAGGCGCTCAGCCGCCTGCGCCACCCCACCCACTCCCGCCGGCTCAAGGACTATTTGCGCTAGAAGCACATGAACGCCGTCGTAGGGGCGACGCCAAGCGTGCTCCTACGCAACGATTATTTTGAGTAGGCATTGAAGTACCTGACGCTCATTCGACACGCCAAATCCAGTTGGGACGAGGCCAATCTGCCAGATCATGCCAGGCCGCTCAACAAACGGGGGCGACACGACGCGCCCATGATGGGCCAGCGCATGGCCGAAAAGGGCCTGGAGCCAGACGTGATCGTCTCCAGCCCGGCCATGCGGGCGATCAGCACAGCCGAGGCCATCGCTGAGGAGCTTGGCTACTCACCCACCGACATCGTCACGGACCAGAGACTGTACGGCGCAGACGAGGCCGGCTGGCTCGCTATCCTCCGAGGCCTCGATGACGGCCTGGAGCACGTGATGATCGTGGGCCACAACCCCGGCCTGACAGAGGTGGCCAACACCCTTTCCCCCGATCCGATCGGCAATGTGCCCACGTGCGGAGTGGTTGAATTCGAGTTTGATGCACACACGTGGGCCGACGTAGGCGGCGTGAGGCCAAAGCGGGTCAAGTTTGATTATCCCAAATCGTAGCTCACGCTTTTAGCGTGAGCTACAAGAGCTATCGTATGAGCGACGTGATTCAATGGCTGCTGGATAGTGACGAACCGTGGACGCGCTACCGCGCCGATAAGAAAAAGCCCTCGGCCTGGCTCACTTTCCTGGTGCTGCGCATCCTGAAGCGCACCCGCCCGTGAGCTGCTTCGAAAATAACCGCCAAGACGCATCCAATTTCCTGCGGGGACTGGCGATCGCAAAGAAGATGACTTTCGAAGCGAAAGCTTAAAACTTGGCGTTCTTCGCGCCTTGCCCGTTAGGACAAAATTTGATAAATGGTGTACAATGAGGGGCACAAGTTTGTGCAATTCTGCAAATACCATTATACTCGAGCATCGATACAAAGACAAGCGCTATGAGCAAGGACGATCTCCAAAGCGGCCACATTCTGGTTGTAGATGACAGCATGACCAGCCGGACCTTGTCCCGGCTGTACCTGGAAGAAGCGGGTTACACGGTGCTCGAGGCTGAAAGCGCCGGCCAGGCGTTGGCCATGATCGCCGAGCAGCCGCCCGACGTGATCCTGCTCGACGTCATTTTGCCGGATCTGGACGGTTTTGAAATCACGCGCCGCTTGAGAGACGACCCGCTGCTATCTTCTATCCCTATCGTCCTGGTGACGGCGCTAGGCGATGTGGAAAGCAAAATACGCGGGCTGGAAGCCGGGGCGAATGACTTTTTGTCCAAGCCGCCCGACGAGGCCGAGTTGATGGCGCGCGTGCACACGCTGCTGCGCCTGAAACGCAACCAGGAAGAGTTGCTGGCCGAGAAAGCCAAGATCGAGCTGCTCTACCGAGTCAGCCGCGAATTGAGCGCCGAGCTGGAGATCGAGGCGCTGCTGTCACGGATTCTCGAGCTGACCGTCGAGTCCTCGGCCGCCTGCGGCGGGCACATCGTCCTGTTCGACGAGCGCGGCGAAGGACTGTACCATATCTCCACGTACCAGAAGCACATGCCCCCGGTCGCCGAGTCCGTGTGGATCAAGGTCACTCGAGACGGGTTGGCCGGCTGGGTCGTCCAGAACCGGCAGGGGACGCTGGTGCAGGACACGCAGGAGGATGAGCGCTGGCTGCTCGTTCAAGACGCAGACACCAGCACGCGTTCGGCGGTGGCCACTCCCCTGATCTACGCCGGCCAGGTTTCCGGCGTGCTGACCTTGACTCACGAGCTGCCCGGCCACTTCACAGCCGCTCACCTAGAACTTTTGAACTCGATCGCCTCGCAAGGCTCGGTCGTCATCGAGAAAGCGCGTGTCTATCAAAAAGAGCAAGCCCGCGCCCGCCAGCTCCAACTCATCAACGACGTCAGCCGCCAGGTGGCCTCGATTCTGAACCCCGGCATGCTCCTGAAGGAGGTCTCACATCTCATCTGCCAGGCTTTTGACTATTACTATGTCGAGGTGGCCCTGTGCGATGGCGACAAGCTGGTTTTTCCGGGCTGGGGGAGTGGAAGAGAAGAAGGCCTCAAAGTCGCCCCGTTCCACCTGGACATCTCGGAGGAGGGACTGACCAGTTGGGTAGCCCGTCACGGGCGTCCCCTGTTCGCCACCGACGTCAGCCAGGAAGCGCGCTATCGCCCCATGGCCAAGCTGCCCGACACTGTTTCGGAGCTGGTCGTGCCGCTGCAAGCCGGCGGGGAAATCCTGGGGGTGCTCGACGTGCACAGCGACCAGACGCGCCAGCTCACTCAAGAGGCCGTTCCCCTGCTGGAAACCCTCGCCTCGCAGATCTCGACCGCGCTCAAGAACGCCTATCTCTTCCAAGAACGAGGCCAGCGCATCACCGAATTGGCCACTTTGAACGAAGTCAGCCAGGCCATCTCTTCCGTGCTGGACCTGGACAAGCTGCTGGACACGGTCTACCAGCAAGTCAGCCGCATTCTTGACACGACCAATTTTTTCATCGCGGTCTGCGGAGAAGAGGGCGAGGCCTGGCTCGCCACCCTGCACGTCGAAGGCGGGCAGCGGCAAGCCACGGCCCCCTACTCCACCACCAGCGGGCTGACCGGCTACATCATCCGCAACCGCAGCCAGGTAAGGCTGCACAGCCCGGAAGAGGCTGCCACATTCTACAAGTGGCAAGGCATCGAAGCTCCCAGCCAGCAAGCCAAGTCGTGGATGGGTGTTCCCCTGGTGGCGGCCGAACAGGTGGTGGGGGTGATGACGATTC
The DNA here is from genome assembly GCA_016931085.1 of Thermoflexales bacterium. Next base: position 7,328 of record JAFGFO010000189.1, on the reverse strand, counting down.
ACCATCGCGAACGAGAAAGCATGTACGGGGAGCAAGAGATCGTCCTTTTTTCCACCATCGCGGCCCAGGTATCGATCGCCATTGCCAACGCGCGCTTGTACACCCAAACGGAACAAGAGCGAGGTAAAATGGCCGCCGTCCTGATCGGCACAGACGACGTCGTCATCGTCACCGACGAATCCGACAAAATCCTGCTGATCAACCCGGCCGCTGAAGATGCCTTCGGTATCCGGGTCGAGCGAGCTGTTGGGCGACCGCTGGCCAAGGTCGTTCCCAGCCAGGCGCTGGTCGATCTTTTCAGGAGTGGCAATGACAGACCTTCTTCTGCGGCCGAGATTTCTCTCAACGACGAGCGCGTCTTTTACGCCAACGTTTCGGCGGTGGAAGGCGTGGGCCACGTGGCCGTCATCCAGGACATCACGGCCTTGAAAGAGCTGGAGCAGATGCGCTTGCGGGCCGAGCGTGCCGAACGGGAGCACCTCCACCAAACGCTGGAGAGTTATATCGGCCCCGACCTGGTCGAAAAGGTGCTGGCAGAGGGGGGCGAGCTATTGGAGCGGCGCGAGCGGGTGGAGGCCGTGATTCTCTTTGCCGACATCCGCGGCTTTACGCGAGCAGCCGCGGTCCTCTCGCCCGAGGCAACGGTCGAGGTGCTTAACGAGTTTTTCACAGCCATGGCCGGCATCATCTACCATCACGAGGGCACCGTGGTCGACCTGATCGGAGACGAGCTGATGGCCTCGTTTGGAGCGCCGTTGGCCCGCCCCGACCCAGAGCAGTGCGCCGTTAACGCGGCGATTGCTTTCCAAGAAGAGTTCGCCCACTTGCGGCGCAAGTGGGCCGGGGACTGGGGGATCTCGGTCGGCCTGGGCGTCGGCGTGGACCGCGGGCAGGCCGTCATGGGCAACGTGGGCACGGCCGAGCGCGTTAGCTTTACCTTCATCGGCAACGTGGTGAACCGCGCTCACCGCCTGGTGGAACAAGCCGGCCCAGGCGAGGTCCAGATTTCTGGCGACATCCTGGCCAAGATTTCAACCGGGCAAGAGGCGTGGGAGGAGGTGTTCGATATATTGGCCGGCGGTCCCAAACAAGCTTTTCGCTTACAGGTGCTAGCGGAGCCAGGCGCATGAAAGACACGATCCGGGTGCTGGTTGTCGACGATTCGCCGACGGTGCGCGAGATCCTGGTCCTCATGCTCCAGGACACACCGGGGATGCAGGTGATTGGCCAAGCGCGCGACGGGGAAGAAGCGGTACGGCTGGCAGCGCGCCTGCGCCCCGACGTGATCACCATGGACATCCGCATGCCGCGCATGAACGGCCTGGAGGCTATCCGGCACATCATGAGCACCACGCCCACCCCCATCGTGGTTGTGGCCACCAGCATCTACGAGGCGGATCTGAACATCGCCTTCAACGCCATCGCGGCCGGGGCATTGACGGTCGTCGAGAAGCCCAAGGGCTTTTCGCCCGAAGAATTTAACGCCGTGCGCGACCAACTGGTCACGACGGTCAGATTGATGGCCGACGTCCAAGTCGTCACACTGCGCATCAAGGACCAACTCCCAGCCGCAGCCCCACCCGCGCCGCCCTTGGGCAAGCCCAGGCCGGAATCGAGCGCCGAATTGATCGCCATCGGTGCCTCGACCGGCGGGCCTGGTGTGCTGCGGCAAATCCTCAGCGCCTTGCCGCCCGATATATCTATTCCGATCACCGTCGTGCAGCACATCACGGCCGGCTTTGGGCAAGGCTTTGCGCACTGGCTCGACAGCACGACCGCGATCGAGGTCAAGATCGCCCAGGAAGGCGAGCGGGTGGCGGCCGGCAAAGCTTTGGTCGCGCCGGACGATGGCCACATGGCGATCACACCAGGCGGCGTGATCCGGATCGAGCGTTCGGAGCCGATCAAGGGCCAACGCCCGTCGGCCACGCGCATGTTCGAGTCGGTCGCCGCCAGTTACGGCCGCAGTGCCGTCGGCGTGATCCTGACCGGCATGGGTGACGACGGCGCCGACGGCCTGGAAAAACTGCACGAGGCAGGTGCCCAAGTGCTCGCGCAGGACGAGGGCAGTTGCGTGGTCTTTGGCATGCCCAAGGTGGCCATCGAGCGGGGCGTCGTCAACCAGGTGCTGACGCCAGACGAAATCGCCGCCGCGCTCGTCCGGATGGACGAGTTTCACAAGGCCGCCCAGGGCACGCGCAAGAGGTGACTCGCTTGACAAGGTCGCATGGGATGTTTTCTCCACCATCCAACCTCCCTTCGGTCGCCGCCTGGGGGAAGGGCTTGTCTTCTCTTTGCTTGGCAGCTTGCCTGTGGCTGGTGCTGTCGCCACTGGCCGGCGCCGCGGCGCCGGCCAGAAAAGCCGTCCTGCTGGTGTTCCCCTATCAAGCCGACCTACCCCAGACGGTGCTGATTCAGCAAAGCATCCAGGCGGAATTGGGCAGCGTCTCTGACTTGACGCTCGGCTGGTATTACGAATATATCGACCTCAACCGCTTCCCGGGCGAGGATTATCAGCAGCAAGTAGCAGATTTGTACGCGGCCAAATATGGCGCCAAAGCGATCGACCTGGTTTTCGTTGTCAGCGAAGCAACGCTCAAGTTCTGGCTGCGGCACCGGGCTCAGATTTTGCCCGACACGCCGGTAGTCTTTTGCGACATCACACCCGAGCGCCTCGCCCCGATCCAGCTCCCGGCGGACGTGACCGGCATCAGCTCGGTGATAGACCACACCCAACTCTTGACGTGGGTCGCGCGCGCGCGCCCGGCGGTCACCGAGATTGTGGTTGTGCAGGGAGTCAGCGAGAGCGATCGAGCCTTCAATACTCCCCTAGACGTCCTGGAAAAAGACCTGGGCGGGGCGGCGCGACTGAGCGATTGGAGCCATCTGTCGCTGGCTGAGATCAAGCAGCGAGCGGCAGCCCTGCCGCCCAGTTCCATTCTCTTTTATCAACTCGTCCTGGAAGACGCGACCGGCACTGCCTATCGCCCGATTGACGTGCTACGCGAATTGGTGAGTGTGTCAGCCGTGCCCGTCATCAGCAAGTACGATCATTTTATTGGCACCGGCACAATCGGCGGGTACATGTACAGCCTCGAGCGGGTGGCCCGGGAGACAGCCCGGCTGGGGGCGCGCATCTTGCGCGGCGAAGCAGCCGGCGACATCCCGGTGGCTCATTTTCAGAGCTGCCGCTTTATTTTCGATCACCTGGCCTTACAGCGCTACGACATCCCGCTCTCGGCCCTGCCGGTGGAGAGCACGATCAAAAACCAGCAATATACGGTCTGGGAACGCTACCGGCCGCAGTTGATCGGCTTGAGCCTGGGCACAGCCACTTTGATGCTGCTGGCGGCTTACTTGGGCATTCTGACTCGACGGCTAGGCGCTGCCCGCCAGGCCCTAAGCCAACTCAACGCCAATCTGGAAACCCAGGTGCAAGAACGAACCGCCGCACTCAGCCAAAGCAATCAGCGTTTGGAAACGGAGATTGCCGAGCGCAAGCGGGCCGCGGCGCAATTGCAGGACTATCAGGGCCAGTTGGAAACGCAAAACATGGAGCTGCTCAAACTCTCCCTGGCGATCGAGCAAAGCGGCAGCACGATCGTCATCACCGATGCGGAAGGCGCTATCCAGTACGCCAACCCCCGCTTCGAGGAAACCAGCGGGTACACGCGGAGCGAGGCACGCGGGCAAAATCCGCGCATTTTGAAATCGGGCGAGCAAAGCACGGACTATTATCGGGTCTTGTGGGAAACCATTGCCAGTGGGCAAATCTGGCACGGCGAGCTGCACAACCGGCGCAAAGACGGCACGCTGTACTGGGAATCGGCCACGATCGCGCCCATCCACGACGACGGCGGGCAAATCACCCACTACATCGCCATCAAGGAAGACATCACCGAGCGCGTCCGCTCCGAAGCGGAGCGGCGGCAGGCCCAGGAAGCGCTGAGCCAATATGCCAGGCAACTGGCAGCGCAAAACGCCGAATTGGACGCCTTTGCCCACACCGTGGCGCATGACCTCAAAAACCCGATCGGCCTCATCATCGGCTATGCGGCGCTTTTGGGTGACTATGAAAGCATGTCACCAGGAGATCTGAGCGATTCCCTGCGCAGCATTTTTCAGGCCGGGAAAAAGCTGGATAGAATCGTCGAAGAATTGATGCTGCTGGCCGGCGTCCGCAAGCAAGAGATCACGCCCGAAGCGCTGGATATGGGCAGCGTGGTGCGGGGAGCCATCGATCGGCTGCAATTGCTCCTTCAAGACCAGCAGGCCCAGATCAGCGTGATCGACGAAGCCGGGTGGCCGGCGGCCCTGGGCTATGCGCCCTGGATCGAAGAGGTGTGGGCCAACTATATCAGCAACGCCATCAAGTATGGGGGGAACCCTGAGCTTGCCGAAGGACACCCACAGATACAAATTGGAGCAGACCCGCACCCCCAAGAGGGGGGGATGGTACGCTTCTGGGTGCGCGACAATGGCCCTGGCCTGAGCGCGGAGTCGCGGAGCCGTTTGTTCACGCCGTTCACGCGGTTGGAGCAGGTTCGCGCCAAGGGGCACGGCCTGGGCCTGTCTGTCGTGCGGCGCATCGTAGAAAAACTGGGCGGCCAGGTTGGCGTGGAGAGTGAGATAGGGCAAGGCAGCACATTTTTCTTTACCCTGCCAGTGGCGCCCGACCAGGAACCCATCAACCCAGCATAGCCCAGCAGTGGTCGTAGACGTGGCCGCCGTCCGAATAGCACACCAGCGGCCCGGCATCCAGGCCGGCCCACTCGGCCATCGTCTCGTTGAGCAACTGCAGGCCGCCCAGGTTGGTCGGCAGGGCGGCGTACAAATCCCAACTGCGCCAGAACGACGACAATTGCAGGCCGGCCGGCGTGGCTTTCCACGACAGCACCCGCAGGCACGGCGGGTCGCTTAGGCGGATGTCTTCTGGCCGTCCCACCTCGATCGTGGCCTGGTTGGTGCCTGGCGATTGGCGCAGCATTTCCCCGACCGCCTCGAGATAAGGGGCAAAGCGGCTAGCATAGGTGTACTGCTCGTTGGGGGCCAGGCGCGTGTCGATCAGGTAATCCTCGAAATAGCGGCTGATGCTCTCGTCGTCGCTGATGGGTAGTCCCTTGTACTCGACGCCGAGCGGGCGCGTGCCGGGATGGCTGATCATGAAAGCCAGTTGATCCAACTGCTTGCGCTGCTGGCCGGCATAGCTGCCCCGCGCGATGGTGTAGGTGCGGCCCTGCTGCAAGCAGCGCTGGCACACGTTGAGCCACGCCTCGCCGATGGTACGATAAACATTCATTGTTCACCTCCGGTTGGTTTTCTTCACAAGCGGCAATCATACCACATTCTGCCTATCCGCGCCATAATGGACACAAGGGCCAAGATTGCATTTTGAGCAAGAAACGATTACAATAAAGCAACAGAACGCGGCTATGCGCAGTAGCCAAGTGATGTGAAAAAGAGGTGAAAACGATGCTCGAATTGTCGTGAGGCTGAAGGATGGCGTGGGAAGCAGCCTACCTGTCGTTATATCGCTCCGGCGAATTGGCACGCCGGGTGGAGCAGGCCTATGCACGGCTGGCTGAATGTGAGCTGTGCGGACAAGCTTGCCGCGTGGACCGGCGCGTGCGGACCGGCGCGTGCAACACCGGCACGCGTGCGCTCGTTTCTAGCTACGGCCCACACCTGGGCGAGGAAGACCCCCTACGCGGTTGGCGCGGCAGCGGCACGATCTTTTTCGCTTGGTGCAATCTAAAATGTGCATTCTGTCAAAATTACGACATCAGCCAGTTGGGACACGGGCGAGAGGTCGAGCCAGAAGAAATCGCCCGCATGATGCTCGAGCTGGAAGACCAGGGCTGCCACAACATCAACTTTGTCAGTCCCAGCCACGTGGTACCCATGATCCTGGCGGCGATCGAGATTGCCGCCAGGCGAGGGTTGCACATTCCGCTGGTGTATAACACAGGCGGCTACGATTCAATGGCGGCGTTGGCGCTGCTTGACGGCGTGATTGACATCTACATGCCCGATATGAAATATGCCGAAGCCAAGATCGCGCTCAAGTATTCCAAGGCCAAGGACTATCCGGCCATCAACCAGGCCGCCGTCAAGGAGATGCACCGGCAAGTGGGCGACCTGGTGATCGACGAGCATGGCATCGCCAAGCGGGGGCTGCTGGTTCGTCACTTGGTCATGCCAGAGAGATTAGCCAGCACACCTGAAATCGCGCGCTTCCTGGCCCAAGATATCTCGCGCGACACCTACATCAACGTGATGCCGCAATATCGCCCGGCCTATCGCGCCGGCGAATTCCCTCCCCTCGATCGCCCCCTCACGCGCCAGGAATACGAGCAAGCTGTCCAAGAGCTACTGGCGGCCGGCTTGCACCGTTTGGACGAGCGCAAAAGATCGATGTTTTGACCTTGGCGCCATGCGCATGGCGGCTCCTTCTACCAACTGGGGAACTCGAAATTCAGCCCCTTCTCGAGCAAGCGCTCCACCAAGGGCTCAAAGTAAGCCGCCGTTTCGACATGATCGTGCATCAAGACAATCTCGGCAGAATCCCCACGATTCAGCCCATGGCCCCCATCTGGCTCATCTTCATCCATGCGCGCCAGGGCTTTCTCTACGCTATCGATGCCCCGGACATGGTCTGCCGCGTGGATGGACCACTCCAAGACATCGTAGGTCCAATACCAATCCACGTCCTCTTGTAAGCCTTTGGCCCGAAAATAACTGTAGGTGACTTGCTTCCATTCCGGCTGGCTATAACCCAACTCGCGCAGGTAAATTTGAATAGCCTTAAGCCGTTTTGGATGGCATACAGGGCCAGCTCGGGCCGTCGGTCCAGAAATTCGCCGATACAAAACCAAACCGCCGGGATCTTTTTCCGCACCAAGTAATCGACCTTCTCACGCATCATTGGCGAAGGGGCATCATCAATAGTGAGGTAAGCAATTTTGTTCGTCATTGTAAGGTTAGAAAGGCATTCTCAAACCCGCTAAGGATCCAATCGTTTGCTCAACATGACCTGTTTATCATTTCTCGTGTACTCAACTTGACGTCTGCTTTTATAGCATAACCTAGCGCGGCCTTCGGCCGCAACCAAAGATTTTACCGCCGAGAGCGCCGAGAACGCCGAGTTTTTAAAAATCTTCTCGGCGCACTCTGCGTGCTCGGCGCGCAAGCGAAAATCTTCGCGATTGTGATAGTTTTTCGCGGGTAATATTATATAAAAGGTAACTACTCAGGTCACAGAGATGCACAGAGAAAACACGGAGCTTCACAGAGAAGATTTAGCCTTTTGAAAGCCTCTGTGTGCCTCT
>JAFGFO010000188.1 GCA_016931085.1 Thermoflexales bacterium | reverse complement strand
TTTTAAAAACTCTGCGCTCTCTGCGTGCTCTGCGCGCAAGCGAAAATCTTCGCGATCGTGCTAGTTTTTCGCGGGTAATACTATAAACACGTCCTGAACGATGAACAAGACGAGCACCGGCACAGCCATCGCGATCAAGCCTCCAGGCGTAGGGGCAGTTCGCGAACCGCCCCTACACATACGGGATCGCTTGTCAAATAGCCAATAAGCTGGTATACTCATACCAGGCTCGCGACCGTTGGTGCGGCGCGAAGCAGACGTTTTATCCGCATTCGCGGATAAAGAAGAATTTTCGCACATCCGCTTGGATCGCAGCGGCGACCGAGACGGCCATAGCACACAGAGGTCATCGCGCCTCCCGGCCGTCGCTCGGGAGGCGCTTTTGATGCCGGGTGGAAAGGAGCCAAATCATGACACGCAAAAAGGTGACGATACCAGAACTGCACGGCAAGAAAGAACGCGGCGAGCCGATCACGATGCTCACCGCTTACGACTATCCAATGGCCCAGGCAGCCGACCGCGCCGGGATCGATACGCTGCTGGTGGGTGACAGTTACGGCATGGTCGTGCTGGGCTACGACAGCACCGTGCCGGTGACTATGACGGAGATGATCATCGCCTGCCAGGCCGTGGCACGCGGCGCGAAGAGCGCTTTCCTGATCGGCGACATGCCCTTCATGTCGTACCAGGCTGACGCCGCCGAGGCCGTACGCAACGCCGGGCGCTTTCTCAAGGAAGGCAATATGGACGCCGTCAAACTCGAAGGCGGGCGGGCCGTCGCGCCCATCACGCGCACGATCGTGGACGCCGGCATCGCGGTCCTGGGACACATCGGGCTGACGCCGCAGAGCATCAGCCAATTGGGCGGCTACCGCACCCAGGGCGTCACCGCCAAGGCGGCCACCAAGCTGCTGGATGACGCATTGGCCCTGCAAGACGCCGGCTGCTTTGGCATCGTGCTGGAAAAAGTGCCCGAGCGTGTGGCCGAGTTCATCTCGCGTAAGCTATCCATCCCCACCATCGGCATTGGCGCGGGGGGAGGCTGCGACGGGCAGGTGCTGGTCACCCACGACCTGCTAGGACTGTTCGAGCGCTTTACGCCCAAGTTCGTCAAGCAGTACGTGCAACTGCACCAGGCAATCGGCCAGGCCCTGGCCGCTTACAAGGCCGACGTGGAAAGCCGGGCTTTCCCGGCCGCCGAACACTCCTTCGCCATTGCCGACGAGGAGTGGGAAGAGTTTTTGAAGATGGAAAGAGCGAACAGCGAATAACAAATAGCGAATAGCAAATGGCAAATCGGCAAATACGCAATACGCAATACGCAATACGCAATTCTTCCTCCCTCGCCATCATCGGCACGGGTGCCATGGCGTGCCTGTTCGGCGCCCGGCTGGCCCCAGTGGTAGACCAGGTGGCGATGCTGGGCACGTGGGTCGAAGGCGTCCGGGTGCTGCGGGAAGAAGGCATCCGCTTCGTGCAAGGCGAGGCTGAGACGCGGCTGGCCGTCCGCGCCCTGGACAAGCCAGACGGGGTGCAGACTGACCTGGTCCTGGTGCTGGTCAAGAGCCACCAGACGGCGCGCGCCGCGGCTTGGGCAGCCCAAATCCTCAGGCCAGGCGGACTGGCGCTCACGCTGCAAAATGGGCTGGGCAATCTCGAGCAGTTGGTCGCCGTTGTCGGGCCGCAGCGTTCCGCCTTGGGCGTGTCGATGCAGGGCGCCACCCTGCTGGGGCCGGGGCACGTCCGCCACGGCGGCGATGGCCCAACCGTGCTTGCTACCACGCCAGCCACCGAGGCACGCCTGCAAGAGCTGGCCACGCTGCTGAGGCAAGCGGGATTTGAGACTAGCCTGGTGGACGACGCGCGCGCCTTGGTGTGGGGTAAGCTGGTGGTCAACGCCGCCATCAACGCCCTGACGGCCATCCTGCGCGTGCCCAATGGCGCGTTGGCCGAGCAAGAAGACGCACGCGAGCTGATGAGCGAGGCCGCGCGCGAGACGGCCGCTGTTGCCCAGGCGTTGGGCATCGCCCTACCCTACGCCGACCCGGCCGGCCGGGCTGTGGAAGTGGCCCGCAAGACAGCCGTCAACCGCTCGTCCATGCTGCAAGACGTGCTGCGCGGCACACCCACTGAAATCGAGGCCATCAACGGGGCAGTCGTGGAGCTTGGCCGCCAACTGGGCTTGCCGACGCCGGTCAACGAGACGCTGCTGCGCCTGGTAAGAGTAGGGAGTAGGAAGTATGGAGTAGGAAGTATGGAGACGGTCACGACAATCGCGGACGTGCGGCGGATTCGCGCTCGCAGGGCAGGCACGTGGGGGCTGGTGCCGACGATGGGCTATTTGCACGAGGGGCACCTGTCGCTGTGCCAACGCGCCAGGGCCGAATGCGAGCACGTGGCAGCCAGTATCTTTGTCAACCCGACCCAGTTCGGCCCGCACGAGGACCTGGCACGCTACCCGCGCGACCTGCCGCGCGATCTGAGACTGCTGGAGGAGGCCGGCGTCGAGCTGGTATTCACGCCCGAGCCGGACGAACTCTATCCGGCGGGTTTTCAGACCTACGTGAACGTCGAGCAGGTGACGCTGCCGCTCGAAGGCGCGGCCCGGCCGGGGCATTTCCGGGGTGTGGCCACCGTCGTCGCCAAGCTGTTCAACATCTTTCAGCCCGAGCGGGCCTATTTTGGGCAGAAGGACGCCCAGCAGGTGGCCGTCATCAAGCAGATGGCGTGCGACCTGGATTTTCCGGTCGAGATCGTCGTCTGCCCCACCGTGCGCGAGCCGGACGGGTTGGCCATGTCCAGCCGCAACAGCTACCTGACTCCCGCGCAGCGCCAGGCGGCAGTGGTGCTCTACCGCTCGCTGTGCGCGGCCAAGGCGGCCTGGGAGGCCGGCGAGCGAGACGGCGAGGCGCTGCGCCGGGCTATACGCGATGTCCTGGCTAGTGAGCTGCTGGCTAGCCCCGAATACGTCAGCGCCGCCGACCCGCTGACGCTGGCCGAGTTGGGCGCGCCGAGCCGTGGCGTGCTGCTCTCGATGGCCGTGCGGGTGGGCAGCACGCGCTTGATCGATAATTTTCTGCTCGAAGAGTGAAACGTGAGGCGGAGACGTGAAACGTAAAGCGTAAAACGTAAGACGTAATCGCAAGGCAGGGAAAAATGTACCGGACCTTTTTACACAGCAAAATCCACCGCGCCACGGTGAGCGGCGCCGACGTGAACTATGAGGGCAGCATCACGATTGACACCGACTTGCTGCAGGCGGCCGGCATTCGCGTCTACGAGCGGGTGCAGGTGGTGGACGTAGACAACGGCGCGCGCCTGGAGACCTACGTGATCCCCGGCCCGCCGGGCAGCGGCCAGGTCCAGCTCAACGGGGCGGCCGCCCGCCTGGTGAGCGTGGGCGACAAGGTCATCATCATGGCCTACACCACCCTGTCTGAGCCTATACCGGAAGATTACGCGCCGGCGATTGTGTTCGTGGACGGCCACAACCGCCCGACCGAGGTCCGCCGCGTGTCAGGCCGCCTGTAGGGGCGGGTTTGCCTGTCCTGGGCTGCGCCCAGCGCAGGCCAGGGAAACCCGCCCCTAGCGCTTATAGCCGATCTTGCGCAAAAAGTCCTTACGCCAGGCCGTGTCCGCTTCAGCCTCGACACCCTTGGGTGACTCGCCGTCGACGACGCCCAAAATGGCCCGCCCCTGCCCGGTCTCGGCCAGGATCACCTGGGTGGGATTGGCCGTGGCGCAAAAGATACGGCATACCTCGGGGACCATCTTGATCGCGTTCAGCACGTTGATGGGGTAGACGTTCTCGAGGAACAAGATGAAGCTGTGACCGGCCGCCAGCGCCAGTGCGTTCTTCTTGGCCAGCTCGATCATGTCGGGGTCGGTGCCATCCACTCGCACCAGGCACGCGCCTGAAGCCTCGCAAAAGGCCAGGCCGAACTTGGCGCCAGGCACCGTCGAGACCACGGCTTCGTAAATGTCTTCGACGCTCTTGATAAAGTGAGTCTGACCCAAGATAAAGTTGACGTCTTCCGGCTTTTCGATAGAGACAAGCTTGACTTCCATAGTTACTCCTTACCCGCCCTCCCAGGGCATTACAAAAGTTGATGTGACCTGGCCAAGGTCGATAGCGTATACTATCAAAAAACGAGCTTTTTTTTCAGGTCTACGATCTTGAAACGGTGCAAGAGGAATGCGATACGAGTGACAAAGAATCGGACAACGCGCACGAGCATTTGCCTGGGAACGGGATACAAGTTGACCTGGCCGGTCACAAAGTACCAGGAACTGCTCCTGGCCAGGGCATTTTTCCGATCAGTGTAGAAATCCCAGTGAGCCCAGGCGGGAAATAACAGTTCTGAATACAATCTTCGCTGGGGTGGTATGTGGTGATTCGCGGCATCCTCTGGAGAAGCAAAAAAGTATACCTTGTGATTGTCATCTTCGATCGCGCTATATTCCTCAATGTTTTTGCGTATTTCCGCGCCGACCAGGCCTTCCTCATACAACGCGGTGTGGAGACGTGCACTGCGGAAGGCATGAAGGATCCTGGCAGCATCTTCGACCGTGCTCTTGGAATCGATTTCTATGGTCGCATCCAGGTCGAACCGTTCATGCGAGAAATCGTAGGCGAACGGGCTGTTGATGTACAGCGAAACCTGTTCGAATTTTTTTTCAATTTTCTTCAAGAGAAGGACACAGGTCTCATTGTCAAGGATCACGGGGGGTCTCCCGTAGATCGACCGGCCCAATTCGGTTTTGGATCCCATACAGTACTCGCATCCCTTGTGGGCGACCGGGCAGGATCCGCGGGCCGTGATGAGCATGGGTAAATGGTACCTTCCGCCTCTTGGCGGCACTCGCCATTGAAATTCTGGCGGCAGTTTTCGGCCGGGCCTTTCCCAATAGTTTGGAAGAAGCGGCATCATGCTGAAATCCGGGTCGACGTCGGCACCAGGAGCAGGGAATTCGGGCCATCGCTTTTCGAATTCCGGGAACCAATCGAGATTGAATTCGAGACCGGGATAGTCTTTCTGCTGAAAGATGTACGAGTGGGGGTTTTCGAAATCCCTTCCAACCATGTTCGGGATTTTTCTTGGATCCTCGCCTTCGACAAAGTGCTGTATCGGCACCTCAGCATCGCCCCGAATGAAGTAATCGACGGGCGTATGCTTGAATATCTCTCGATATCTCAGTTGGCTATACAGTCCTCCGAACAGTATCGATGAATGTGGATTGTGTTTCTTGATGAAGCGAGTAATGAGTTGGAATTCGTACAGCTCAATGAACCAGTTGAGTTCCACGATGAAGCGGTCGTACTTTTGGGCAGTTTCTTTGTTCAGGGAAAATCCATACAGGCCGTCGACGCATTCGACGTGGCTGCTCAACAGCCAGGTCAATGGCGCAGAGAAAGTATATTTGTGCTGGAGGCTAGGAATGACAACCAGGGTTTTCATAGTGCTATTATAACAGAACTCGTTTTGCACATCAAGCCGTGGCTCATTCATTCGCTCCATTGGCAAGCGCCCGGCTTTGTGCTACAATAGCTGCAGGCTTATCGGAATAAGCTGTTGAAATGCAAGTTTTGCACGCTGGAATGTATCGATTTCAACCGGGTATAGCGAATAGCCTAGATGCGCACGCGAGGCAGCGTGCACTTGAGTAGAGGCTAAACACGTATGGATACGCCACTCACACTCTCACCTCCACCACCCACCTGGCGGCTGCGCCTGGTGCAGGTGATGACGCTCGTGGTCCTGATCGCGGCCACGGCGGCGGCGTTCTATTTTCGTGACCGGATACAGCAGTTCCAATCCTACGGCTACGTCGCGATCTTTATCGTCGGGCTGTTGAGCAATGCCACACTGATCCTGCCTCTGCCAGGGTTGGCCATTACGCCCGTGATGGGCGCCGTGTTCAACCCCATCGCGGTGGGTGTCGTGGCCGGTTTTGGACAGGCGGTGGGCGAGCTGACCGGCTACATGACCGGTTACAGCGGCCAGGGCCTGATCAAGGATGGGGCACGTTACCAGGTGATGGCAGCCTGGATGCGGCGTTACGGGGCGTGGATCATCTTTATTTTAGCGGCTATTCCCAATCCGGTCTTTGACGTGGCCGGGATGGTGGCCGGGGCGCTGTGCATGCCCGTGTGGCAATACTTGCTGGCCGCCACCGCCGGCAAGGTGCTCAAGAACATCGTCTTTGCGTACCTGGGTTACTGGGGCGGTGAATGGCTGGCACCCCAAACTTGACGGACAATCACTATGCTACTCTGTATCGACGTCGGCAACTCCAATATCAAATTCGGCCTGTTTCGCGGCGACGAATACGTCGCCAGTTGGCGTATCTCGACCAACCGCGCCCAGCTCACTGACGAGTACGCCATGCTGCTGCTGAACCTGTTTGCCTCGCAGAGTATCCCGATCGAGGAGGTGAGTGGCTGCGCGATCTCGTGCGTCGTCCCGCCCCTGACGCCGGTGATGAACGAGTTGTCGCAGCGTTATCTGTACCACACGCCCGTCATCGTCGGGCCGGGCGTGCGCACCGGCGTACGCATCCGCACCGACCACCCGGCCGAAGTAGGCTCCGACCGCGTGTCCAACGCGGCGGCGGCTTATCGACTGTACGGCGGGCCGGCCATCGCCATCGCCTTTGGCACCGCCACCGCCTTTGACGCCATCAGCGACACGGGGGACTATTTAGGCGGGGCGATCGCGCCGGGCCTGGCCACCGGCGCCGAGGCGCTGTTTCGTTTCGCGGCCAAGCTGCCCCAGGTCGAGCTGGCCCGCCCACCGCTTACCATCGGCAAAAACACCATTCACTCCATGCAGTCCGGCCTGATTTTCGGCTACGCCGGCATGGTCGAGGGCCTGGTCAAGCGGATGGGCGCCGAGCTAGGCCCCGGCGTACGCGTGATTGCCACCGGCGGCCTGGCGGAGCTGATCGCGGCCGAGACCGACGTCATCGAGGCCGTCGAGCCGCACCTGACGTTGATCGGGCTGCGGCTGATCTACGAACTGAATCGCTGAAGCGCTGACGCGAAGCGGAGTGAGACCGCTGAAGGCGCGCTCGGCCAATCAGCGCTCTTCGGCGAGTCAGCGAGTCAGCGATTCAAAACCGGGGCCGGCACCAAGAGTCGATAGTGCGGGTTCAGCCGGTGGCCGGCCACTCCCACACAGGGGGGCTGGCCGGGGTTGGCGTCGAATTCGCGCAGCAGGTGCTCGTACACAACGTCGCCCAGCTCGTAGGCCTCGGCCTCGAACGAGATCGTCGTGCCATAGCCCTTGCGCAGGTACTCCCAGGTGTACAGGATGGCGTAGGGCACAAGCCCGCCGCACTCCCGGCACTGTTCCACGTGCCGCAGCTCGTGAGCGATCAGGCTAATACCGCCAAGTGTATGAGGGTCGAAATACTCGGGCAGGCGAAAATAGATGACGTCGCCGATCGCCGTGGCGGCCACCGGCACGCCAGCCATGCGCTGGATGAGGCGCACGAAGGGGTTAGCCAAGGCCAGGCGGACGGATCTGAGCAGATTCGCCTCGAACCAGCCCGGCCGCGCCAGCAGGCGGATGCAGCAGCCGGGCAACTTCGCCGGGAGATCAGACACAGTCATTATTCCCAAAAATAGTCTTACACGGAGCTACACAAAGACACAGAGCTACACAGAGCTTTTTCTCTGTGTAGCTCTGCATCTCGGTGTTACCTCTGTGCCTCTCTGTGTTACAGGTATTTTCGTGCCTGGCGAGGAGCTTTTACACTCCCACTTTCAGTCCCAGGCTGGCGTACAGAGCCGCAAAGTCAAAGTATTCGTCCAGCAAAGCGGCAAAGCGCTCGAGCTTTTCCGGCTGCTGGAAGCGGCTGCGGGCGAAAAAGCGCTCGACGGCCTCGACCGTGCTCAAGGTATCCATGTTGACCAGCAGGATGGGCACCCCGCGCTCCTCGGCGCGCCCCAACACGACCGG
>JAFGFO010000187.1 GCA_016931085.1 Thermoflexales bacterium | reverse complement strand
TTTTAAAAACTCTGCGCTCTCTGCGTGCTCTGCGCGCAAGCGAAAATCTTCGCGATTGTGATAGTTTTTCGCGGGTAATATTATACTATCTGATACCATACGGGTACACGACATTGGCCACGTTGCGGAACAAGATTCTCAAAGACACAGCGATACTCAATACATCGCTGCTTATCGGCCAGGTTCTTTTGACCCTCCAGTCGCTCATCGTCATGCGCTTCCTGGAGCCAAGCGCGTATGGGATGTGGTTGGGATTAAATATCATCTTGGTCTATGCAGGTTACCTCCACCTGGGCCTCGATCATGGGATGGGGCTCCGCTTGCCCTATTACCAGGGGCAAGGGAACACCCAGCGCGTGACAAATATACAGGACGCGGTCTACACCGCCTGGACGGGGGTTGCCATGCTAGCCGCCATCGGCGTGATGGGATACGCTCTGCTCGTGCCCCAACCGTCTAACCTTCAGCGCTGGGGGCTGTTCATCGCAGCCGGGTTGATTGTATTCGAGCAGCAGATCAGGTTCATGGCGCGTTGGCAAAGCTCTGCGCGAAAGGATTTCGTGCTGTGCAGCCTGGTGGCCATCTTCAGAAGTGTGCTTTCTTTCTGCCTGGTGGTGCCGCTGGCATACTTGCTCAACGTCAACGGCGTGATGATAGGGGCGCTGTTGGTGGCAGGCATAACGGCAGCCGCGTGGTGGGTCAAAACGTCTTATCGCCCGGGCTGGCAGTTCTCGCGCGAGGTGCTGTGGGAAACATTGCGGATTGGGTTTCCCATCCTGCTGGCCGTACTTGGAGGTGGGTTGATCGAAACCGTGGATCGCCTGCTGATCTTGAACATGCTTGGCACAACCAGCCTAGGGTACTATGGAGTGACCAGTTTGGGAGGCAGCCAAATATACCACTTGCTGGCCCAAGCCGGTTCGGCGATGTCACCGCACATGGTCGAAGATATGGGCAAGCACGGTGATTCTCCCCTGGCAATGGAAAAATACCTGGTCAAGCCTACCTTGATCTTTGCCTATGTGGCAGCCATAGCCATCATAGGATTGACGCTCGCTATCCCGCTGCTGGTCCAAGTCGTCTTGCCACGTTACAGGCCGGGACTGTCCGCCTTTTACCTGTTTGTACCTGGCTTTTTTTTCCTGAGCCTGATCCTAAGCGCCAACAATATTCTGAATCTGATTCTCATCGCGCGCCGGCGCCAACGGTGGGTTGTGTACATCCAAGCTGTGGCACTCGCGATAGAAATCATCTGTGGGGTCCTGTTTATTCGAATGGGTTGGGATATTGCCGGTGTCGCACTGGCCTCTACTCTGGCGTACGCTTTCTACGGCTTGACTATTTTGATTGCGGCCACTGTATATGTCATCCCTGACCAGCAGCACCGGTTGAGCTTTTGGGCCGACGTACTCACACCTTTTGCGTCTATAGTGGCAGTCACAGCTTTCGTCCAGTGGACAGGCTCACGCGGGATTCCGCACCACGTCGTTCTCAGAGCCGCAGTGCAACTAGCCGTGTGTGCTATACTATGCCTGTCCATGATAGCCTGGCTCAACAGGCGAGTCGAGATTATCAAAGAGATGTCTCCCTTGCTCCAGGCTGTTCAGAAACGAATTGGGCTGCCCATTACAAAACCCTGATATGGAACACGATCAATTTTTCAAACTAGTCCAAGATCCCAGCGCCTTCCGTTTTGGGGAATACAATCTATTCAAGCTGTTTTACGTTCAATTCTTTTTCAGGCAAACAGCACAGCCCAATTCGGCCTGGAAAGTCAAACCCCGTCAAAATCTTGTGTGGCTGTTCCTCCGGCGTTTGCTGTCTCTTCTGAGAGCCGCCGCTACTGTCCTCCGGCTGGGGCTTCTCAGCCGGAAAAAGCCGCGCGTGCTCTTCTATGGGGCTACAGGCCGGCTGTCCACGATTGGCGAGACCACGTATGACCTGTACAACGCCCGCATTATAGAACAACGCGGGCGCGACCAATTCATCATCATCCAAGATTCGGACGACGGAGCCTCAAAAACATACCGGCCCAACTTTTGCCTGAACGATTTTAGCCTCCTGATCAGACTGCTGAGCGGCCTCACCCGGCTGACTATGGGCCGCCGCCTGCAGGAATACGCCCAACTCGTCGTAAACACCTACCCCGGCCTAAACTTTAGCCGGGCTGAAATCGCGAACAGCGTGGCCGTGTTTTACGGGAACCTGATCGTATATCGCTGCCTGCTCACCTGGCTAGCTCCAGAACGGGTGTTACTGACGTGTCATTATGGACGGGAACCCTTCATCGCCGCGTGCAAAAGCCGGCACATCCCATGCATCGAGTTGATGCACGGCTCGATGGCAGGCAGTGATTCGTTTTATTCCTACCCCCCAAGTTACAGTCATTTGTTCTCCCAGGCTATTTTTCCAGACAAGCTGGCCGTCTACGGCGAATACTGGAGGCAGATCGTTTGCCAAGGGCGCATGTTCCCCGAGAACACGGTCGTTGTCGCGGGATATTATCTCAAGGTTCCAGACCGGCCAGACCACCTCACTCCACACGACAAAACCGTCATACTCATTACGGCGCAGCCTACCGTTCAACGCGAGCTATGCGAATACATCGCTTTTCTAAAATCGCGCCTGGACCGCCGCCACTGGCACATCGTGATCAAGCCTCATCCCAGGGAGGATGCTACGGCTTATGCCGGCCTGGTCGAGCCTGGTTTCGTCACGCTCTCCAATCAAAGCGTTTACGAGCTTTTGATTCAATCCGATATACACATCAGTGCCTATTCCAGCGTCCTGTTTGAAGCGATACGATACGGCGTATGCAACTATGCGTTGTTTGTCGACAGCGTGGCTAGTTATTGGAACGAAATAGTCAAGAGCGGCGCAGCCTTGGCCTTAATGACCGACCAGTTGCCAATTCCTTGCACGACATCGCCTGAGGCAGGCCGGCTGTATGCCGCCGACTATAATCCCGCCGTACTCTTCGAGCACGACCTTCCGCTTCCAAAGAGCACGTTATGAAAAATGTCCTCAGTAATGGTATGTCCAGACACTAAAAGGAGACAGCCTTGAACATCTCGTTTCGAATAGCCTTGATAATTGCCGCACATACGGACGATGAATTCGGATGTGCTGGAGCCATCGCCCGATTGATTGAAGCGGGGTCAGACGTCTATTGCACGGCATTCTCACGCTGCGAGGAATCTGTCCCGCCCGGGTTCCCCAGTGATGTGCTGGAGAAAGAATGGCGCCAATCTACTGCCCGCTTGGGCATCCCTCCGGACCATCTGCAGATTTTTGACTTTCGGGTGCGCCATTTTCCTAGTTTCCGCCAAGACATCTTGGAGCAACTCGTTTTATTGCGCAAGCTAATCCAGCCCGACATCGTCTTTTTGCCTTCATCCAGTGATATCCACCAGGATCACCAGACTGTTTCTATAGAAGGCTTGCGAGCGTTCAAACACAGCACCGTGTTAGGATACGAATTGCCCATGAACACCATCTCTTTCAATCACGCTTGCTTCATCCGGCTGGAGGAACGTCATCTGCAAGCCAAAATCGAAAGCATGATGTGCTACGAGTCGCAAGCCTTCCGCAACTACCGCGACGCCGAATTTCTGCAAGGCCTGGCGCGGGTGCGTGGTGTACAAATCAATACTGAATATGCTGAGGCATTCGAAGTGCTTCGCTGGGTGATAGCGTAAACGCAAGGAGTAGAACCCATGTCACTGCCCAAAATCGAGTTGCCGTCCACTTCCCACATTAATTGCCCAGACATGCAAATCGGCCGAGACGTCCAGATCGGCCCAGACGTACACATTGAGTGCGAACAACTCTGCCTGGGAGATGGCGTAAGGATCGGCTGCCAGGCGGACGCCGACTTTCGGGCCGTTGCGGGCGTGCGGATTCGAGTCCGAAAACTTGAGCTTGGCAATGCTGCAAGCATGGGGCGATCGGTCAGTGTCCGGGGAGGGCACATCCAGCTGGGCCAGGGAGCGCGCATCAAAGACTGGAATGATATCCACGTGAGGCAGCGCTTGTACATCGGCGCGGGCGGGGTCGTCAATGAGCATTGTGAGTTGAGTGGGGTAGTTATCGAGTTTGGCCGCCAGTTGTGGATGCTGCCGTATGCCAAGATTGGTGGAGGCAGCGCCTTTGAAGTCCATTCAAGTTTAAAGACAGGGCACTATGTTCACATCGGCATGCGTTGTTTTATCAACACCGCACGTGCCGTCACCCTCGGCCATGAAGTCGGGTTGGGGACGAACACAGCCTTGTATACTCATGGAGCCTATCCGTCTGAGCTGTGCGGTGCCCCGGTGGCCTTTGGCGAAATCCACGTAGGCGACCGCACTTGGGTTCCAGGCGCCATCGTCAACCCGGGTATAACGATCGGTCACGACTGCGTCATTGGAGTAGGCTCAGTAGTCACCCGTGACATTCCTGATGGAGCGCTGGCGGCCGGCGCGCCTTGCAAGGTCATTCGGGAACACACCTACCCGCGCGAACTATCGCCAGAAGAACGGCTTGAGAAGATGATCAACTTTTTACGCGACTTTGCCGCTATTTGCACCGATAGGCATCAAGCCTGCTTTGACGAAACTGCAGTACAAGTCAAGCTGGATGACAGTACAGTGATTGCCTATCGCGAAGCAGCAACTCCCGTCGAACTAGCGAAATTGCGAGCGTGCGATGCAACGCGCTGCATTGTGCTGGCCTACCACGAGTTCCCAGACTCGGCCAACGCTCAAGAAACGTTCATCGACCTCAAGCATCGTCACATTGATGGCCTAGCTTGCGTCATTTCAGAGCGCTTACTCAATCAGCTTCGCCGTTACGGAACGCGGTTCTATTACCAGCCAATCAACAGCCACTACCAGGCATGGAACAAAGAATGAGAGTTCTCATCGTAGCACACGAATACCCCCCCATCTACTCTGCGGGTACCGAACGCGCGCTCAAGTTCGCCCAACATTTGCCGGACTTTGGCTTTGAAGCACTGGTATTAACCACCAGCCGCTACGGCAGTTTGGACTCGGATCACGAAAAGCGTGTGCATCGCGCCGCAGACCTGGTGCACAATTTGTTCAGCCCTTTACGACAACGCAAAGCGAGCGATTTGCCTCAAGAAATGCAATCTCGCGTGGCGACCATTTCCAATTCAAACTGGCTGGGCCGTCTACGTGATGTTATCATGATACCTGATACCAAGATAGGCTGGCTACTCCCAGCCACGAAATTGGGCCAAGCATTGATCGAGGAATATCAGCCCTCTCTCATTTTCAGCACCTCACCCCCAGAAACGACTCACCTGGTCGCGCTGCAGCTTAGCCGAAAAAACAACTTGCCCTGGATAGCCGACATGCGGGATGGATGGCTGTTTGAGCCCCTCCATCCCGATCTGCGCCAGTTGCTTATCCGGCGTACACTGGAAAGCTGGCTGGAAAGTCAGATGATGAGCCAAGCCAGCGCGGTAACCGCCGTCACCGCGCCCCTGGCTGACGATCTTGGAAAGCGTTACCCGCAAGTGGCTGACAAGATAAAGATCATAAGCAATGGCTACGACCAGGCCGAGTTTGCCGGGCTTGTTCGCCAACGCCAACCCGATGGGACTTTCCTCCTGGTCCACACTGGCTCAGTCTCTTTGAGCCGCAAAGCAGATTCTGCTGATGCATTTTTTACTGCCCTTGCTGCGCTGGTCCAGAGCGATCCTAACACACCCCTGCGGGTGCGATTTGTGGGCAATATGAGCGTACAAGAACAAGCCACAGCACACGCCCTGGGCCTGTCCAAGATTGTGACATTCATACCGCCGGTATCTCGCCGTGAAGCCCACCAACACCAACTAGACGCAGACGCCCTGCTGCTGATTACGCCTGCCCACGTACGGAGCGGGGCAAGTTTGAAACTATTTGACTACATAGGCGCCAATATCCCCATGCTGGCTTTGGCAGAAGGCAACGCGGCTGCCGGCATTGTCCAGCAATACGGCCTGGGCATCACGGCAGCGCCGGATGATCCAATCGCCATTACCCAAGCGATGCGAGAACTGATGGAACGGCGAAAGGCCGGTGAGGCATGGCCTGGTTTTGCAGAGGCCCAAGCTGTCTTTGAGCGGCGCCGCCTGACCAGCCAGTTGGCGCATGTGTTTGACCGGGTGTTGGCTTCAAGCCCAAAATCGCCATGACACTTGCCATCGTCATCCTATCGTGGAACACTGCACCGCTGCTGGCCGATTGCCTGCGCTCCATTCCAGCCGGGGCTGAAGGTATTGATTATCAGCTCATCGTGGTAGACAACGGCTCGAGCGACGGCAGCGCGGACATGGTGGCGCGCGACTTTGCAGACGCGCGGCTGATCCGGAATGCAGATAACATGGGATTCACGCGGGCAAACAACCAGGGTATCCGCGCGTCAGGCGCGGCCCGTTACATTCTACTCTTGAACAGCGACACACTGGTCAGGCCTGGCGCACTGCACGCCCTGGTACACTTTATGGACGAGCACCCCCAAGCAGGAGCAGTCAGCCCGCGTCTGCTCCGCCCCGACGGC
Source organism: Thermoflexales bacterium (assembly GCA_016931085.1). The sequence continues at coordinate 9,761 of JAFGFO010000187.1, read as the reverse complement.
AGCCCCCAGCCCTATGCCTTTGGCGGCGATCCGACCCCCGGCTATCTGTTGATGCGCGGCCTGAAGCAGCTCGTGCTGCATCGCTATCTGCACGATTGGGCCACAGGCAGCGTTCAAGAGGTGGATTGGGTTTCGGGGGCCTGCTTGATGGTTCGCCGGGAAGCACTCGAGCAGGCTGGGCTGCTAGACGAGGCCATCTTTATGTACTTTGAAGACAACGACTGGTGCCTGCGCATACGCCAGGCAGGTTGGAAAGTGTATTACAATCCGCAGGTCGAAATCGTGCACATCGGCGGGCAGAGCCTCAAGAAAAATCCCAGGGCACAGGCCGCCTATTACAAGAGCCTGAGCTATTTCTACGCCAAGCATTACAGCCGGCCAGCCCAATGGGCGTTGAGGCTGATGCTGCCCTTTTACAAATGGGCCAATCGTTAGGACACAGATTTGGACACAGATTGGCACGGATAATGATGAAAAACAACGTCGTCTTGGACGCTCGCACGGTCAGCGACCATTTCCCCGGCATTGGCCGCTACGTGGTCAACTTGTCGCAGGCGTTGGTAAGAATCGACCCGGGCCTCGATCTGGTGCTGCTGCACGATCCGTCTGCGGCTAGCACGCGCCTGGCGCTGCCCGGTTTGCCGCGCATAGCCTGCCCTGTTTCGCCCTTCTCGCCGCGCCAGCAGTGGGTCGTGCCGGCCCAGTTGCGCCGCGTGCAGGCGGCCCTGTATCACAGCCCGTATTACCTGATGCCCTACTTGCCAGGCATGCCCACGGTGCTTACCTGCTACGACATGATCCCCCTGGTCTACCCGGCCTATTTCAGCCCAGTCCAGAGGCTGATCTATCGCCTGGCTCACAGCCTGGCCTTTAGAGCGGCGGCGGCAATCTTGTCCATCTCCCAGTCCACCAAGGCCGACATCGTGCGCTACTTTGGCCTCGACCCGCGGCGCGTCGTCGTCACGCCGCTGGCAGCCGGCGAACACTTTTGCCCCCAGCCGGCCGGGCGCGTCGACGTCGTGCGTCAAAAGTATGGCCTGCCCCAAGCGTACGCCTTGTACCTGGGCAGCAACAAGCCGCACAAGAACCTGGCGCGCTTGGTGGAGGGGTGGAAAGAAGCGCGTTTCAGGTTTCAGGTTTCAGGTTTCAGGTTGGTGATCGCGGGGCATTGGGAGGAGCGCTACCCGGAAGCAAAGAGGCGTGTAGAGGAATTGGGCCTGGGCGAGCAGGTGATTTTTGTGGGGGCGGTGGACGACGAGGATTTGCCCGCGCTGTACAGCGGGGCGGCGCTGTTCGCCTTTCCGTCCGAATACGAGGGCTTTGGCCTGCCGGTTCTGGAGGCGATGGCGTGCGGCAGCCCTGTGGTGTGCTCGAATACGTCCAGTCTGCCAGAGGTGGCGGGGGAGGTGGCGCTCCTGGTAGACCCGACCGACGTGGACGCCCTGGCTGCAGCAATCGGGCGCGTGCTGGCCGACGTCGGGCTGCGGCAAGCCATGCGCGAGAAAGGCTTGGCCCAGGCGGCGCGTTTCTCTTGGGAACGCACGGCGCGTGAAACGCTGGCCGTCTATGCAAGTGCAACGCACCTTTGAGGTGCGTCCACTTGACGCATCGCGTAATTTCGGTTATGCTTAGACTTCCGAAGTCTTGAAGACTTCGGAAGTCTACATCAAAACGGAGGGAATGAATCTATGCCTAGCAGTCTAGTCACTGGCGGGGCCGGCTTTATCGGCTCGCACGTCGCACAAGAGTTGCTGACCGCCGGCCACCAGGTCATCGTCGTGGACGATCTGAGCGGCGGCAATGCCGACAACGTCCCGGCCGGCGCCCAACTGGAGATCGCCTCGATCCTCGACCGGGACAAAATCCAGGCATTGTTCGACCGGCACCACTTCGATTACGTCTTTCACCTGGCGGCCTACGCAGCCGAGGGGCTAAGCCACTTTATCAAGCACTTTAACTATCAGAACAACCTGATCGGCTCGGTCAACCTGATCAACGCGGCGGTGAATTACGAGCTCAAGTGCTTTGTGTTCACGTCCTCAATCGCCGTGTACGGCGCCACGCCGCCGCCGATGCGCGAAGACGTGCCGCCTCGGCCAGAAGATTCGTATGGGATCGCCAAGTTCGCCGTCGAGATGGAGCTGGCAGCCACCAAGCTCATGTTTGGGCTAGACTATATCATCTTTCGCCCACACAACGTCTATGGAGAGCAGCAGAACATTGGCGACAAGTACCGCAACGTCATCGGCATCTTTATGAACCAGATCATGCACGGCCAGCCGATGACGATCTTTGGGGACGGCAGCCAGACGCGCGCCTTTTCCTACATCGCCGACGTGGCGCCGCTGATCGCCCGCTCGATCCAAGTGCCCGCCGCCAGGAACGAAATCTTTAACATCGGGGCGGATACCCCTTACACCGTCAATCACCTGGCCCAGGCGGTGGCCCAGGCCATGGGGGTCGAGCCGGAGCTGGCCCACCTGCCGGCCCGCACCGAGGTCAAGCACGCTTACAGCTCGCACGACAAGCTCGAGCGCGTGTTTGGCAAGCGCTCGCCCGTGCCGCTCGAAGAGGGGCTGGGGCGGATGGCCACCTGGGCCAGGCAAGTCGGGGCGCGCCAGAGCCGCCCCTTTGACGCCATCGAGATTCCCAAGAACCTGCCGCCTAGCTGGCAGCAGACATAGAACTCATCCGCGAATCTGCGCTAATCTCGCCAATTTTTATGCGATTTGTGTAGATTCGTGAAGATTAGCGGACCAATATATGTGGAAAGATAAAACCGTCAGCGTCGTTTTTCCCGTTTACAACGAAGAAGACGGCATCGTCGCCGCCATCGAGGATTTCCTGGCGAACGGTTACGTGGACGAGATCGTCGCCGTGGATAACAACTCGCGCGACCGCAGCGCGGCCTTGATCCAAACCACGCCGGCTCGCCTGGTGACAGAGACTCGCCAGGGTTATGGCTTTGCCCTACGCCGGGGCCTACGCGAGGCCACGGGCGATCTGATCATCCTGGCCGAACCCGACGGCACTTTTATGGGCAAGGATGTCCTCAAGCTGTTGGCCTACTGCGACGATTTCGACATGGTGATGGGCACCCGCACCACGCGCGAGTTGATCTGGTCCGAAGCCAACATGGGCATCTTTTTACGCCTGGGCAACTGGGTGGTGGCCAAGATGCTCGAGTTCCTGTTCAACACCTCTTCGCTGTCCGACTGCGGCTGCACGCTGCGGCTGATCCGCCGCGAGGCGGCCGCCAGGTTCCAGGACGACCTGACCGTGGGCAGTTCGCACTTGCTGCCCGAAATAGTCATCCTGGCCCGGCTGAAGGGGGTTCGCACGATTGAGGTGCCGGTCAATTATCGCGGGCGGCTGGGCGTCTCCAAGATCACGGGCACCTTCAAGACCACGCTGCGGGTGGGGACAAATATGATCTTGTTGATCTGGCGCTACCGGCTGGCCACCTGGTTGGGGTTGGCCCCCCACCTTCTCAATTCGCGAGGCAAGCATGAGGCCTGAGACCTGGCGCTCCCCGGGCCGGCTGCTGGCTCTCAACATCGCCCTGGCCGGCGGGCTGCTGCTGGGAATGGCCGCCATCATGTGGCAGCAGCCCCTGGTAGCCGACGATTGGGACTTTTACCTGGCGATCGTCGACTGGCAGCACAGCCGCCAGCTCATTCCGCACCCTCAAACCTACAACCACCTGGTCCAACTCAGCCTGGCCATCCTGGGCGTCAGCCCTCAAAACGCGCGCGTGGTCGGTGTCCTGAGCGGGCTGCTCAACCTGGCGCTCATCCCCGTGCTGGTGCGCCAATTCTTTGGGCACGAGGATAAGACAAAGTGGGTAACGGTGGCCATCGCCGCCATCTGGCTGTACACCCTCAACCCGCTGACGGCGCAGAACATGATGATGCTGGACATTGACAACACGCTGTTGACGCCAGCCCTGTGCGCCATGCTGTGGTTGTGGAAACGCATCCAAGACGCCACGCCTATCCGGCGGACCGTCGCGCTGGGGCTGGCCTTTGCGGCCGCCTTGTGGATCAAGATACCCACGCCGATCCTGCTGATGGGCTGCATCGGGTTATTTCACCTGCTGCGGGGCCAGTTCAAGCGCGCCGGCGAGATTGCCCTGGCCGCGGCCGGGGGAGCAGCGCTCTTCCGGGCCAGCTTTGAGTTGTATGGCATGCTGACCGGCTACACGTGGGCGATGCTGGGGGGCACCTTCGCCAAGGCGCCGAGAAGCGCCAGCGCCATCCCGGCCATGCTGCAGCGCTTCCCGCAAGGGATGGGCGTCTTGATCCTCTGGCTGTCACTGCCCCTGACGGCACTGCTGATTGTGCTCAGCTTTGAGACACTCGTCCGGCTGGTCAAGCGCCGGCTCCAGGCTCACGACCTGCTGGTGGTGTACGTCGCGGTGACGGCGTTGGTGTACATGCTGATCTTGGCGCCGGCGTGGGGCTATCCCAAGTACCACACCCCGCTCACCCCCATCATCGTCATCCTGGCCGCCAGGCTACTGGCGCCGGCTTTCCAGGCTTTGCCCAAGCGAGCCTGGTGGCTGGTCGCCGGGCTGGGACTGGGCCTGTTCGTCTACAAGCTGGCCATCATCGGCGACGGCTTTTACCCCCTGTACCAGGTGACCTTTGAAACCGACGTGGGCGACCTGGCACTCCGCCTCAGCCGCGGGCTGCGCGTCGGCGCCGGGCTGGCCCTGCCCATCCTGGCAGCCCTGGCCGCCGCCTACGTCGCCGCCCTGCGCTGGAAAATCGCCCCAGCCTTGATGATCGTCGCAACGTTGGGGGCGCTCTCAGCCGGCGACATGGCCAGCACGAGCGCCGTCCAGGTGCCGGCCGATTACAGCACGCGCTACCGTTACACCTACGACTACCGGGATTTGCGCCAGACGGTGGCCGATCTGCAGGCGGCCGGGGGGGGCTATATCCTGGCCGTGATGGACGTGCTGTACTATGAGGGCTTGTCTGGCGAGAGAATCTACACCTACGTGTGTCCCGGCTGCAAGCCGCAGCGGCTGATCGACGCGCTCCAATCGCGGCGCATAGACGCCCTGGTGTGGACGAGCAAAGAAGACAATCGCTCGCCGGGCGTCGTCCGCGACCCGGTCCTGGTCGAGATGCTGAACAAGTGCTACAATCGCAGCACACACGGCGTGTTCATCTTATATTTGCGCAAATCAGAATGCCTGTATGGGACACAGATCAACACGGATTTAACGGATTGATATGGATAAAGCATCAGACTTGACACAGCACATCGTAAGCCAACTGGACGAGAGTGCGCGGGTTCAGCAGCGCACGGCCCAGGTTTGCGCCGGCGACATTGGCCGGGCGGCCGAGATGATCCTGGCCGCTTACCGGGGCGAGCGCAAGGTGCTCTTATGCGGCAACGGCGGCAGCGCCTCGGACGCCCAGCACATCGCCACCGAATTGATGAGCAAGCTCAACCGGGATCGGGCCGCCCTGCCCGCCCTGGCGCTGACCACCAACACGTCGCTCCTGACGGCCGTGTCCAACGACACCGCCTACGAGCAGGTGTTCGTGCGTCAAATCGAGGCCTTGGGGCAGCCGGGCGACGTCCTCATCGCCATCAGCACCAGCGGGCGCTCGGCCAACGTGAACGCCGCCGTCAGGGCGGCCAGGCAGCGCGAGATGCAGACGGTGGCCCTGAGCGGGCGCGATGGGGGAGAGTTGGCCAAGCTCGCCCACATCGCCATCGTCATCCCGTCGGACAGCACCCAGCGCATTCAGGAGGGGCACATCACCGTCGGGCACATCCTGTGCGACATCGTCGAGGAGACCCTCTTCAGATAGAGACGGGAGATAGGATAGAGAGGGGAGATAGAGAGAGAAGATAGAGAGAGAGATGAAGGTACTCTACGTTTACAAAGACTATTACCCGGTAGTGGGGGGGATTGAGAACCACCTGCGCCTGATCTGCCGCGGGCTACGGGCGTATCCCGACATCGAGCCAGCCGTGCTGGTCACCAACACGAGCGGGCGGACGGTCACGGAAGAGATCGACGGCGTGCGGGTGATCAAGGCCGCGCGCCTGGCCAACGTGTCTTCGGCCCCGATCAGTCTGGAGCTATTCGCCTGGGTGCGCCGCCTGGAGGCGGATATCACCCATTTGCACTTTCCCTACCCCATAGGCGAGATGGCTTATCTGCTGGCCGGGCGCAGCCGCAAGATGGTGATCACCTACCACAGCGACATCGTGCGGCAAAAGTATCTTTTGCAGGTTTACAAGCCCTTTATGTACCGGGTGTTGGCGCGGGCGGACCGGATCACCGTCTCGAACCCCACCTACATTTCGAGCTCGCCCTACCTGCGTCCCCTGGCCGGCAAGTGTGTCGTCATCCCTCACGGCGCCGACCTGGACCGCTTTGCCGCAAGCCACGCCGTGACGGCTCGCGCCGAAGAAATACGGCGGACTTACGGGTCCCCGCTCATCCTCTTCGTCGGGCTGCTGCGCTACTACAAGGGGCTGGCCTACCTGATCGAGGCCATGGAGCAGATCGAGGGCCGGCTGCTGGTGGTGGGGCAAGGGCCGCAGGGGGAGGAATGGCGGGCGTTGAGCCGCCAGCGCGGGCTGGAGCACAAGGTCGTCTTCCTGGGGCGGGTGAGCGACGAGGAATTGGTGGCCCTCTACCACGCCTGCGACGTTTTCGTGCTGCCCTCGATCCACCGCAGCGAGTCGTGGGGGGCGGTGCAGGTGGAGGCGATGGCGTGTGGCAAGCCGGTGGTGTGCACTGAGCTGGGCACCGGCACTAGCTTTGTCAACCTGAATGGGGTGACGGGCCTGGTCGTGCCGCCTCAAGACGCGGGGGCGTTGGCCGGCGCGGTCAACCAGTTGCTGGCCAACCCCGACCTACGCCGCCGGCTGGGTGAAGCTGGGTGCGCTCGCGCCCAGAGCGAGTTGTCGGCGGCCGTCATGGTCGAGAGGCTAGTGAAGATGTACAGGCAGGTAGTGAAAGATGCTTAAAACGCTTCATTCCGACATTCAATCCGTGCTCGAACGCGATCCGGCCGCGCGCAACGCGCTCGAGGTGGTATTATGCTACCCCGGCCTGCACGCGGTGTGGGGCCACCGCCTGACGCACTGGCTGTGGATTCACAACGCCAGGCTGCTGGCACGCTGGCTGTCACAAATGGTGCGCGGCCTGACCGGCATCGAAATCCACCCCGGCGCAAAAATTGGCCCCGGCTTTTTCATCGACCACGGCATGGGGGTCGTCATCGGCGAAACAGCCGAGGTTGGCGCCAACGTGACGCTGTACCACGGGGTCACCTTGGGCGGCACCCACACACACAAAGGCAAGCGCCATCCGACATTGGAAGACAATGTCGTGGTGGGCGCCGGCGCCAAAATCCTGGGCGCTTTCACGGTCGGCGAAAGCAGCCGCATCGGGGCCAACGCGGTGGTCGTCAAGCCGGTGCCGCCCAACGCGGTGGTGGTGGGCGTGCCCGGCCAGGCCGTCGCACGCCGCCGCGAGCGCCAGGACGTGCACACCCCCGACCTGGAACACACCCGGCTGCCCGACATGATCGGCGCCTCGGTCATCTCGCTGATGGCACGCATGGAGGCGATCGAAAAACACCTGTTCAACAACAAGCCAGGCGATCCAGCCGCTCCCCACATCGGTCCGCAGGGCATGTGGCAGGAAGAAGACTTTTCAATCTAACTTATGCAGCTTGTGGTTTTAGATGACAAGGCTATAGAAGCCATTCACCAGGCTACTTTGCGCATCCTGGGCGAGGTTGGCATTCTGCTGACCCATCCAGAGGCACGCACAATCTTGCTCGGAGCTGGCGCCCAGGTGCAGGGCAATCGGCTCCGTCTGCCGCCCGAGCTGGTCGAGCGAGAGCTGGCCGGCTGCCCGCGCCAGGTCAGCTTGCGCGGGCGCGGACGCGAAAGCGGCGAAGTGCGGCTGGGAGATGGCAGCCTGCACTGGCACAATTTGGGCGGCGCGCGCGACGTGTTCGATCCTCTCACCGGCCAGCGCCGTCCAGCCACACTGCAAGACGTGCGCGACAGCACTCGCCTGCTCGACGCGTTGGCCGGCGTCACGACGATAACGCCCTTTTTCACCCCACTCGACGTGCCGGCCCCGCTGATGTCGCTGGCGATGTATCGTTACGCCCTGCCTCACACCACCAAGCCGCTCCAGGGGCCAGGTGTGCAGACGGCCGCCGAGGTGCGCTGGGTCGTGCGCATGGCCAGCCTGCTCGGCCCACCAAGCCAGGTGCTCAGCTTGGGACTCTCTCCTGTCAGCCCGCTCTTTTTCCCAGATGATCTGGTGGGGGCTATGCTGGAAGTGGCCCGGCAGGGGGTGCCGTTGGGGCCGCTGCCCTGCCCTACCGCCGGGACCACCGCACCGATGGCGCTGGCGGGGGCGTTGGCGCAGCAAAACGCCGAGGTGTTGGCCTCGGTCGTGCTGGCCCAGTTGGCGCGGCCCGGGCTGCCCATCATCTACTGCGGGCGCCTGGCCATGATGGAACCCCGCACGGCCACGTCGGTGTGGGGTGGGGTAGAATTGGCCCTGGCGTCGGCCGCCACCGTCCAGCTCGGCCACCACTACGGACTGCCGGTCAATGTGTATGGGCTTTCGACCAACTCCCACACGCTCGACCTGCAGAACGGCTACGAGCGGGCCCTGAACGCGGCCATCCCGGCCTTGGCCGGGGCGGACGAGCTGTCGGGCATCGGCGAGATGGCCGCCGGCGTGATGGGTTCGTACGCCCAGATGGTGTGCGATAACGAAATCGCCGCCAGCGTCGGCCGGCTGCGGCGGGGCCTGGTAGTTGACGAGGATGCGTTGGGTGTGCCGGTCATTGCCAGGGTGATGGAGGGTTCGCGCAACTTTTTGGGCCAGCCCCACACAGCGCGCTATCTACGGGCTGGTGAGATCATGCTGACGCGCCTGGCGGAACGGCGCTCGTGGAACGAGTGGGACAGGGGCGGGCGGACCGGCGTGGCCGAGCGGGCGCAGGCCGAGGCGGAGCGCTTGTTGGCCCAACACGAGCCTCCACCGCTTGACGAGAAGACGGAAAAAGAGCTCAGCCAGATCTGGCAAGCGATTGAGGCGGATCTATCTTGAGAAACCGGGATTCCCTAAAAACCCGGTTTCTGCTGGCGTGTTCTATCCCTCTTTCGCCCGGCGCAGCAGCAAAACTGCCCCCACGATGATCAACACCGACGGCCACAGCACGTCGAATTTTAGCCACCACAGCCAGGCCAGGTTCAGGTTTTGCAAGAGAAAGATCACGCCCAGGCCGATCAGGACAGCACCGAGGGCGACACCGGCCTGAGGATTGGCTGTGGCTACCGTCCGGCGCACATCCTCACCCACGCTGCGCGCCCGCTCGACGATTTCGTCCGCGTTGGCGCGCGCTGTCACTGGCAGGTCACCTGTTTCAGCTTGCCCTTCGAGTGGTGTGATGAGCCACAACACCAGGTAAATCAAGATGCCGATACCGTCGGCCAGCGCCAAGATGATAAAGACCAGGCGCACCAGGGTGGGTTCGAGCTTCAAGTACTGCCCCAGCCCGCCACATACCCCACCCAGCACACTGTTCGTCCGGCTGCGATAAAGACTCGCGTTCATAACAACCCCTTTCTCGAATGTACGTATGGAATGTTGTCCTATAACACTATACGTGCTTGGGCGGCATTGGGTTGCATGACCAGAAACCGAGTTTTTAAAGGGCTATAGAGGGGCAGACACAGGGGTCTGCCCCTGC
>JAFGFO010000186.1 GCA_016931085.1 Thermoflexales bacterium | reverse complement strand
TTTTAAAAACTCTGCGCTCTCTGCGTGCTCTGCGCGCAAGCGAAAATCTTCGCGATTGTGATAGTTTTTCGCGGGTAATATTATACTCGTTTTTCGGCAAAACCATATTCGCCAAGTGTGGTAAAATAGGAACGCTTGTGCTTATCGTGGAGACAAATTGACTAAACGATCCAGTTCATCTCGGTCTAAAACGCGCTCTCGCCGGAGCTCTGCACCTGGCCGCTCACTCCAGGTCAAGTTGACGCTTGATCAAAAACTGGATATCCTGGGCGTGGTCTTGATCCTGGGAGGTATCCTGACGCTGGGCAGCCAGTTGTCGTTCAGCCAGGGTAGCCTCACCGGGCCATACTTGCAATTCCTGGCTCAACTGACCGGCTGGGGCGCTTATAGCGTGCCATTGATCATGATTGTGACCGGCGTGTGGCTCGTGCTGCGCAAGTTTGAGAGCGTGCCGCGCCCCTCGAGCGAACAAGTCGTCGGCTTCTGCCTGGTGTATGTCGCGGTGCTGTGTGTGCTTCAGGCGGCTGCCATGTGGGCCTTTCGCGCCACCCCGCAGGCCGTCATCGAAGCCGGTTCGGGCGGTGGGCGACTGGGCGAGGGGGTGCGGCTGCTGCTGGTTGGGGGCCTCGGCCAATTGGGTGCTGCGCTGGTGTTAGCCGTCACCTTGGCTGCCGGACTTTTGCTGCTGTTCAAGATCCCGCCCAGCCATATCGCCAACCTGGCAGCTTCAGCCTGGGCGTGGCTGCGCTCCCTGCGCAAGCCGCAGGCAGAGCCTGCGATAGAGGATGGCGAATGGCCGGCGAGCCGCGCGCCGTTCTCTAGGCCAGGCCCGGCGCCGGCCGAGGCAAGCTACCCAACCCCTCGACCTGACAAGCCAGCACACGTCATCGGCGGCGACGGCGCGCTGAGCTTGCCGCCGGCAAGCCCTGCCTACCGTTTGCTGCCGGCCGGCCAGGTGTGGGAGCTGCCTACTATCGGCGAGGTTTTTGAGCCAGGCAACGAATCCGCTTTGTCTGAAGAGGATATCCGCACCAAGGCTAACATCATCGAAGAGACCTTGCACAGCTTGGGGGTCGAGGGCCGGGTGGTCGAGGTCAACCGCGGGCCAGTCGTCACCCAGTTCGGCATAGAACCTGGCTTTATCACCACTCGGAATGGCAAACAAACCAAGGTCAAGGTGTCCAAGATCACCGCTTTGACTGACGATCTGGCCCTGGCGCTGGCAGCCAAGACGATCCGCATCGAGGCGCCGGTGCCTGGCCGCAGCATCGTGGGGATCGAGGTCCCCAACAGCGAAGTCTCGCTGGTCAGCTTGCTCGACGTGATCGACTCGGAAAGTTTCCAAAAGTCAAAATCGATGCTGCGCATCGCCTTGGGGCAAGACGTTTCTGGCCAGGCTGTCATGGCTGACCTGGCCACTATGCCGCACTTGTTGATCGCCGGGACGACCGGATCGGGCAAGTCGGTGTGTGTCAATGCCATTATCGCCTGCTTACTGGCTTACAATACCCCCGATGACTTGCGCTTTATCATGGTCGATCCCAAGCGGGTCGAGTTGACATCTTATAACAACATCCCTCACCTGTTAGAGCCGGTCGTCGTGGATCTGGAACGTGTGGTAGCAACCTTGCAAATGGTCACGCGCGAAATGGATGGGCGCTATCGCAAGTTTGCCCAACTAGGCGTGCGCAACATCGATGACCTGAACGCCAGGGTGACCGCCCACACGGTCGAGGGCGAGAGAAAGATGCCCTATATCGTGGTCATTATTGACGAGCTGGCCGATCTGATGATGCTGGCGCCGGATGAGACGGAGAAGACGATTTGCCGCTTGGCGCAAATGGCGCGCGCCACCGGGATTCACCTGATCATTGCCACCCAACGCCCTAGTGTGGATGTGGTCACCGGATTGATCAAGGCCAATTTCCCGGCCCGCATCAGCTTTGCGGTGGCCTCGTCGGTGGATAGCCGCGTCATCCTGGACGTGCCTGGCGCCGAGCGCCTACTGGGGCGCGGCGACATGCTGTTCGTTTCACCTGACTCGGGCTTGCCGCTCAGGCTGCAAGGCTGTTTTGTATCTGACCACGAGCTGCAACGGCTTACCCGTTATTGGAAGGGCGTGCGCGGAGTGGATACAGGCGAGGCGCTTCCTCCGGCCTCGTCCGCGCCCGTGCTTGTCCAGCAGCCACTGTGGGATGAGCTGCGGGCTAGCCTGGATCGAGGCGAGCAGCCGCCCGGCTCGGCGACGGAAGACGATGTCCTATATGAGCAGGCGGCCGAGATCGTGCGCATGCAGAAAAAGGCTTCGATCTCGATGTTGCAGCGGCGGCTGCGCATCGGCTATACGCGGGCGGCTCGCTTGATTGACCAGATGGAGCAAAGAGGCCTGGTCGGCCCTAGTGAGCCGGGCAGCCGCTGGCGTGAGGTACTGGTCGACGAGTCTGGGCGGGTTTGACAGGGATTCTGCAAATCCCCCCACTTGCCCACTCTGGCTAAATAGGCTATAATTTACACTGTGCACGGACATACATCGCACTCGTAACAAGACGAAGGACAAGGACCAATTTTGGCCGTTCGTCTCTTCACCAGGAGTACGAAACCGCACTCTCTGGCCATGCCCGTTATAGCAGTGATAGATACCATGAATGACAACCGAGAGCCGGATGTGACAGGCCCCCTCCGTCACGCCACACTGCTCGAGAAGGGAGGTGGTTGCTGCAAAACCTAGTTTCCTATGTGTGAAAAGTGTAAGTGTGCCGACTATTTAGTCTAAACTTTAAGGAGAAAGAAATGCGCAAATCAATGTTTACTCTGCTGGTTGTCGTTACAGCCCTCTCGCTTGCCTTGTCCGCCTGTGGCGGGGGCGGCGGGACAGCCAAGCTCAAGATCGGCCTGGTCACCGACGTGGGCGGCGTGAACGACAAGTCCTTCAACCAGTCGGCCTGGGCCGGCGTCCAAAAAGCCGTCAAGGAGATGGGCGCCGAGGCCAAGTTCATCGAGTCCAAGCAGCCGACGGACTATGAAAAGAACATCGATCAGTTCGCCACCGAAAAATACGACGTGATCATCACCGTCGGCTTTATGATGGGCGACGCCACAGCGGTCAAGGCGCTCCAGTACCCCAACATCAAGTTCGCCATCATCGACAACGCCTACTTCCCCACCCCCGGTGCCGCCATCTGCGACGACACCAAGAAAGACTGCTACGACGACGGCGGGCTGAAGAACGTCACCAGCTTGATGTTCCAGGAAGACGAAGTGGGCTACCTGGCGGGCGTGGTGGCGGCCGGGATGTCCAAGACTGGCACGATCTGCTCCGTGTCCGGCATGGAAATCCCGCCAGTGGTGCGCTTCGTGGTCGGTTACCAGAACGGCGCCAAGTGGATGAAGGCGGACACCAAGACCCTGAACGTCTATATCCCCTCGTTCATCGATCCGGCCAAAGGCAAGGAAACCGGCGAGAGTATGATCGGCCAGGGCTGCGACGTGGTCTTTGGCGTGGGCGGCAACACCGGCAACGGTGGCCTGCTGGCGGCCAAGGAGAAGGGCCTGATGGCGATCGGCGTGGACGTGGACCAGTACGAGACCTATCCCGAGGTGAAGGATGCGCTGCTCACCAGCGCGGCCAAGAACGTGGACGCGGCGGTCTACAACTATCTCAAGGCCGTCTCGGGCGGCACCGCCAAGGCCGGCATCTTTACCGCCAACCTGCAGAACGGCGGCGTTGGGCTGGCACCCTATCACGACTGGGACAGCAAGGTTCCACAGTCTGTGAAGGACAAAGTCAAAGAGGCGATCGATGGCCTCAAGAGCGGCTCGCTCAAGACCGGCTATACGCCCTAGACTAAGCGCGCGGAGCTGGACACACCAGCGATAAAAACTTTTGCCACAGAGGCACGGAGCGCACGGAGATTTAAAAGTCTTCTCTGTGTTCTCTGTGTCTCTGTGGCTAGTTCGAGATAATTATGACCCTAGCTTTGCAAGCTTCCAATATCACCAAGCGTTTCCCCGGTGTGCTGGCTAACGACCGCGTGGATTTTAGCCTGGAAAAGGGCGAGATCCACGTGCTGCTGGGCGAGAACGGCGCGGGCAAGTCCACCCTCATGAACGTCTTGTACGGACTGTACCAGCCGGACGAGGGGGAAATTCGGCTCGACGGGCAAGCCGTGCGCATCACCAGCCCACACGACGCGATTGCCCAGGGCATTGGGATGGTCCACCAGCATTTTATGCTCATCCCGCCACTCACGGTGACCGAGAACATCATGCTGGGGCAAGAGTCACTCTTGAGCGCGACCAAGGCCTTGGGCCAGTTGTCCGTGCTCGACTGGCGCAGCGTAGCCAAGCGCGTCCGTGAGCTGAGTCACCAGTACGGCCTGGAGGTGGACCCCGACGCTTACGTGCGGGACCTGACCGTAGGCTCCCAACAGCGGGTTGAGATCGTCAAGGCGCTGTACCGCTCGGCCGACATTTTGATCCTCGACGAGCCAACGGCCGTGCTGACGCCACAAGAGGCCGACGAGCTGTTCGTCATCATGCGTACCCTGGTTCAGCAAGGCAAATCCATCGTCTTTATCACGCACAAGCTGCGCGAGGTGCTCGCCGTGGCCGATCGCATCAGCGTGATGCGCGCCGGGCAGATGGTGGGTTCGGTTAAGCCGTCCGAGGCCAGCCGCGAAATCTTGGCCGAGATGATGGTGGGCCGCAAGGTAATCCTGACGATCAACAAGACCGAGGCGCGCCCGGCCGGGCCGGTCCTGTGTGTGGAGGACTTGCGCGTGGAGGATGACCGCAAGCACCCGGCCGTGGAGGCTGTGTCATTCGAGGTGCGCGCCGGCGAAATCTTGGGCGTGGCCGGCGTGCAGGGCAACGGCCAGACCGAGCTGGCCGAGGCGCTCACCGGCCTGCGCCACGTGCTCGGCGGGCGCGTGACGATCGAGGGGCACGACACGACGAACGCCTCGCCGCGCCATGTCATCGAGACCGGCGTCTCGCACGTGCCGGAGGACCGGCAAAAGCACGGGCTGGTGCTGTCGTTCCCGGTGCGCGACAACCTGGTGCTGTGTAGCTATTACCAGTCGCCGTTCGCACGCCGTCTCGAGCTGGATTGGCCCGTCATCGAGCAGCAAGCCCAAGAACTGGTTCGTACCTTCGACATTCGTACCCCCGGCATTGCGACCCACGCCGGCTCGCTGTCCGGCGGAAACCAGCAGAAGACGATCGTCGCGCGCGAGCTGTCGCGCCCGGTCAAGCTGCTGATCGCCAGCCAGCCAACGCGTGGCCTGGACGTGGGCAGCATCGAGTTCATCCACCAGCGCATCGTCGAGGCGCGCGACAAAGGCGCGGCGGTGCTCTTGATCAGCGCCGAGCTGGACGAGATCATGAGCCTGTCCGACCGCATCGCGGTGATGTACAAGGGGCACATTCTTGACACGCTCGACGCCAAATCGGCGACGCGCGAGCACTTGGGCTTGTTGATGGCGGGTATCAAGGAGGACGCGCATGTCTAACAGTGCATCCCCGGCGCGCTCGAGCTCGTTGCTTAGAGACGCGCTTGTGCGCGTCTTGGATCGCTTGAGCATGCCGGCCCTGGCTTTGTTCACGGCTTTCCTGCTAGGCGCAATCGTCATCTGGCTGACCAGCGGCAAGCCGGAGACGGTGCTCGAGGCTTACGGCGGCCTGCTGCGTGGCGCATTCGTCAAGCAGCGCGGCCTGTCCGAATCGCTGGTGGCCACGGTCCCCTACATTTTGCTCAGCCTGGCCGTGGCGGTTGGCTTCAAGGCCGGTTTGTTCAACATCGGCGCCGAGGGACAATTCTATATCGGCGCGCTCTGCGCGGCCTGGGCCGGGCAAGCTGTCAGCGGCCTGCCGGCGCTCATTCATTTGCCGCTGGCCCTGCTGGCCGGCGCGGCGGGCGGGGCGGTGTGGGCCGCCATTCCCGGCTATCTCAAGGCGCGCACGGGCGCGCACGAGGTCATCAGCACGATGATGATGAATTACGTCGCGTTCCGCCTGGCGGAATTGGTCATCAGCGGACCGTTGAAGGACGACGTCGCCAGCACGGTGCAGACGCCGCGCGTCTCGACGGCGGCCGAGCTGTGGACCTTCGCGGCCGTGCCGGCGCGGCTGCGTGACCCGCTCAATGCTCTGGCTGTAGCGCTGCTCGTCGCGTTCACGGCCTGGCTGGTGGCACGGGCGTGGAAGCAGCGTGCTGATGTGCCAGGTGCCGAGCGTGGGCTGTTTACTCGCTACTCGTCGCTCATCATTGCCGGCGCGGCCGGCCTCGTCACTTTCTTTGGCCTGCCCGCGCTTGCCCAGCTCTGGTGGCCTTTCCAGGACAAGTACGACCGCTTGCACATCGGCTTGCTGTTGGCATTGGCGGCCGCCGTGGGTGTGTGGTGGCTGCTGTGGCACACGACGACCGGCTTCGAGCTGCGCATGGTGGGCGCCAACCCAAACGCCGCCAGGTATGCCGGCGTCAGTATCACCCGCAACATCATCCTGGCGATGTCTATTTCCGGCGCCTTGGCGGGCCTGGCCGGCACCGCCGAGGTGCTGGGGGTTTCCACTTGCCGCTGCCTGCCGTTGTTCTTTTCCAGTGGCTATGGTTTCGATAGCATCGCCATCGCGCTGCTGGGTAACAATCACCCCTTCGGAATCGTGTTGGCGTCGTTCTTGTTCGGCGCCATGCGCAACGGCGCCGACTTGATGGAGCTTAGCTCGGGTGTGTCCAAGTACGTGATCTCGGTCATCCAGGCCGTGATGCTGCTGTTCGTGGCCGCCCCGGCGGTGGTGCGCTGGCTGTACCGGATCAAGGCTGCGCCACAGGCAGTCGAAGAAGAGCCGCTGACGCGCGGCTGGGGAGGTTAGCACATGAGCACGCCGACAAACTTGCTGGCTTTGAAACAGGTGCCACGCTCGCTGCGCGGGACGCCGTGGACGGTAGCGCTCGCCTCCGCAGTGGGCCTGGTCGCGGCGTGGGCGCTGCTCAACCTGGTGATCTATAACCAGTGTGGCGCCGGCTGCATCGTCGGCATGCTGGGGCAGATGCTCCGCCTGGCGACGCCGATCGCTCTGGCCGCGTTTTGCGGCGTGCTGTGCGAACGGGCCGGCGTGGTCGACATCGGCATCGAGGGCAAGATGCTGATGGCGGCCATGGTGGGCTACGCGGTCAACCTGTTCGCGTTTCAGGCCTTGAAAAACTCGCTGGATCCGCTCGCCGCCGGCAATCTGAGCCGCTGGTTGGCTATGCTCGCCGGCGTGCTGGCGGCGATGGTGTTGGCGGCGCTGCACGCGGTGGTGTCGATCGAGTTCCGCGCCAACCAGATCATCAGCGGCACTGTCATCAATATCTTGGCCCTGGGGGTGACCGGCTATTTGTATCGCCAGTTCCTGGCCGAAAACTTGCCGCCGGGGCCGGGCACTTTTCCCATCTTTAACGTCCCGCTGCTGGACAAAATCCCGGTGCTGGGGCCGATCCTGTTCCAGCAAAAACCGCTGACCTACATCATGCTCATCCTGGCCTTCGTCATTCACTACGTGTTGTTCTTTACGCAGTGGGGGCTGCGCACGCGGGCGGTGGGCGAGCACCCGCGCGCGGCCGATACCCTGGGCATCGACGTCTTTCGCCTTCGCTACGTCAACGTCCTGGCGGGTGGGGCGGTCGCCGGCCTGGGCGGCGTGTGGTTTACGCTCGAAGCGGTGGACGTGTTCAATCCTATGATGACCAACGGCCTGGGCTTTATCGGGCTGGCGGCCATGATTTTCGGCAAGTGGAACCCGTTCGGAGCGTTGATCGGCGCGCTGATCTTTGGCCTGGGCAGCAGCGTCACCTCGACGGTGAGCATCTTTCGCCCCGATATCCCCTCGCAAATCCCGCAAATGCTGCCGTACTTGCTGACGATCGTCGTGCTGACCGGCGTCGTGGGCCGCGCCACACCACCAGCCGCCGACGGCGAGCCTTACGAGAAACAGTAAGCACCCTCTCGGACTTGCAATCTGTACAAAATCTCGCAAGTCTTTTGGACAATTGTGACCATGCAGGGACTCTGGTTGGAAGGCGGCCGTGTAACGTTTCGCGCCGATTTGCCTCTGCCGCAGCCGCCGGCCGGCGAAGCCTTGATCAAGGTACGGTGTGCCGGCGTGTGCAACACCGACCTGGAGATGCTGCGTGGCTATTACCCCTTTACTGGCATCCCAGGACACGAGTTTGTCGGCCAGGTCGTCTCGCCAGGAGAATGGCAAGGGCGCCGCGTGTGCGGCGAAATCAACGTCGCTTGCGGGCGTTGCGCGCGCTGCCGGGCCGGCCTGAGGACGCACTGCGAGCAGCGCACGGCACTGGGGATATCCGGCCGAAACGGGGCTTTTGCCCAGTACCTGTCCCTCCCGCTGGAAAATTTGCACCCCGTGCCCGACTCGGTGCCGGATGACGAGGCCGTCTTTGTCGAGCCGCTGGCGGCCGCCCTTCAGATGACGCGCCAGGTGCACGTTCGTCCGGCGGACGCGGTGGCCGTGCTGGGCGACGGCAAGCTGGGCCTGTTGTGTGCCCAGGTGCTGGCGTTGAGCGGCTGCCGCCTGCTGGCGGTGGGCCGCCACCCGGCCAAGCTGGCCGTGCTGGCCGCGCGCGGCATCCAGACGGCCGTGTTGGACGAGTGCGAGCTGGACGGGCCGCGAGACTATGACATCGTCGTCGAGTGCACGGGCAGGCCGCAAGGCTTTGAGCTGGCGCGCCGGCTCCTGCGCCCGCAGGGAACGCTGATTCTCAAGAGCACCTATGCCGGACAGGTCACGTTGGACCTGAGCCGCCTGGTCGTGGACGAAATCACCGTCGTCGGCTCGCGCTGCGGGCCGTTTGCCCCCGCGCTGGACCTGCTGGCCCGCCACTTGGTGGATGTGCGCTCGCTCGTTCACGCTCATTACCCGCTGCAGGACGGGCTGAGCGCGCTGGAACGTGCCGGCCGGCCAGGCACGCTCAAGGTGATTTTGGACATCCCGGCGGGAGAGGAGTTCAACGCGTGAAGGGGGTACTCAAACGCTTGGCTCTCGCCGTGGGCGGCGTGTTCGTCTTTATCCTGGCCTTGTGGCTGCTCAAGGAGGGCGCCATGGCCCTCGAGCCGCTCATGGCCGGCCTGCGGGTGAGCGGCACTGTCAACGCCTTGGGCTTTGGCTGGTTGATGGCTTACCTGGTGTTGAGCGGCTCGCCGGTGGCGGCAGTGTCGCTGACCTTGTTCGGTGGGGATTTGCTGTCCAGCCAGGAGACCTTTGCCATGATCACCGGCTCGCGCTTGGGCGCGTCGTTCATCGTGCTGTTTGTGGGCTTTGTTTACTGGCTGCGCGGCCAGCAGCGCACGGCCAGCGTCAGCATTGGCATCTTGTCGCTGTTGGTCACGGCGACCATCTATCTGCCGGCCATGGGAGTGGGCAGTGTGCTGCTGAGAGCGGGCTGGCTGGAGGATGTGCACGTGAGCTTGGGCGGTGGGGCGGTTTCGATTGTCGAGCTGGTCTTTGACCCCATCGTAGCTTTTCTGATCGGGCGCCTGGGCTTGCCAAAGCTGGCCTTGTTTGCGCTGGGCCTGGGCGTGTTGTTGGCCGCTTTCCACATCTTTGACCAGGCCCTGCCAGAGATCAAGGCCGAGTCCAGCCGCTTTCGCCACCTTGCCGAACTGGTTTACCGGCCGGTTTTCATGATTCTACTGGGCGCCGGCATCACCACCATGACGCTGTCGGTTTCGGTCTCGCTGGGCTTGCTGGTGCCGTTGAGCGCCAAAGGCTATATGCGGCGTGAAAACATCATACCCTACATCATGGGCGCCAATGTCACCACCTTTGTAGACACCCTGTTGGCTGCGCTGCTGATCCCGGCCAACCCGGGCCAGACCTCTGCCTTCGTGATCGTGCTGGTTCAAATGCTCAGCGTGACACTCGTCTCACTGGCTGTGCTGGGGCCAATCTACTCGCATTACCAACGTTTGTTAGGCCATGTGATGGAATGGGTCGTGCGCAACAATCGCAGTTTGTTTGTCTTCCTGGGGGTGATTTTCGTCATCCCCCTCATTTTGCTGCTGGTTTGAGGAACGATGAATGTACTGATTTGTATTGACGATTTACCTACTTCAGAGGACACGCTGGCATTGGCCGTCCAGTGGTTGGAACGCTTGCCGGCCAGCGTCACCCTGCTCACCGTCGGCGAGCGGGCGGCGCGCGAGGCCGCGCTCCGGCGCTTGTCGGCTGTGCTGGCGCATCCGCCCACCGTCACGACATGTCAGGGCAAACTGGTGGACGCCTTGTGTGCCGAGTGTGCTGCGGGCGTGTACGACTTGCTCATCGTCGCCCCGGCCGGGCGCAACTGGCTGGCGCGCTTTATGCGCGGCTCGCGCATCCAGCGCACGGTGCAGGCTGTCGCCGCGTCTGTGCTGATTGCCCGCCGCGTGCCGCCGGCGGTGCGGCGCATCCTGGTGGGCGTGAGCACGGCCGAGCACGCGCTGGTTGACCTGCGCGTTGCCCTATACCTGGCGCGCGCTTTTGAGGCCCGCCTGACGCTGCTGCACGTCGTGTCTCAAGTGCCCTTGATGTTCAGTGGGCTGGACCACATGCGCCTGGAGTTTGACGCCTATCTGAACAGCACGCTGCCCGGCACACAGGTCTTGGCCTCCGCGCGCCAACTGGTCGCGCAAGCCGGCCTGGAAGCCAGCATCCAACTGCGTGAGGGACTGGTGCGTGAAGAGATCACGCGCGAAGCGGCCGGGGGCCAGCACGATCTGGTCGTCATTGGTGCTCACGGCGGCCAGGACGGGCTGCCCATGTTATTGGACGACATTAGCGCTCACGTGGTACGCGACTGCCCCATTTCCACCTTGGTCGTGTGGGAGGAACCGCGTTGGGGCGTGTAGAGCATTGGGGAGGACTATGCATCCGAACAGTCTCAAGTCAATGTGGCTGAGGCTCGCGCTAGAAATGTCCCTGTATGGCGGCGCGATGGCGATCTATTTTCTGCTCGTGCTGCGTTTCTTGGGCGAGCCGCTGCTGGCGCTTTTTCGCACCGATCTCTTGATGTATGCCATCGTGGGCCTGGTGCTGATCGCGGCCCAGGGACTGGTTTTGGCCGAACTGACTTCATTTTTGATGTACCGCCTATTCCGGGATCAACACGAACAGGAACGATAATGTATTTTCCGATCACGGATGTCACGGTCAACCCATTCTTGTTGGCTCTCATCGGCTTTGCCGTGGGGATCTTGGGCGGCTTTTTCGGCGTTGGGGGTGGGTTTATCGCCGGCCCTATGATGTACCTGCTGGGCGTGCCGATGAATTTTGTGGTGGGCACTGACCTGGCCCACATGACGGGCAAGTCTATCGTAGGGATGCGGCGGCACTGGGCGTTGGGGCACGTGGACGTCAGGCTCGGCGTGCTGATGGTGTTGGGGACGGTGCCGGGCGTCGAGGCCGGCGCGCGTGTCATTGAATATTTAAAGGCGAATGGCTCTATTGACCTGATCCTGGGAAGTATTTATATCATGGTCTTGCTGCTGATCTCGGCCTTTACAGCCTGGGAAAGCTGGCTCGCTTTAAAAATGCCCAAGACTGACCAGGCGCAGGCCAGGGACAGCCTGGCTTTCACGGCCCTCAGCCAGCGGATGCAGAGACTGCGCCTGCCGCCAGTGATCTCTTTTCCCCATTCCGGCATCGCCGAAATCTCGGCCTGGGTGGTGTTGGGCCTTGGTTTTTTGAGCGGCCTGCTGGCTGGGATGCTGGGAGTGGGAGGGGGATTCATTCGAATGCCGCTATTGGTTTACGTCGTAGGTGTGCCCACTCACGTGGCGGTCGGAACAGACTTGTTCGAGATCGTGATCTCGGCCGGTTACGGTACGCTTACGCACTCGTTCAAGGGGAACGTGGACATCTTGATGGCCCTGGTCATGCACACCGGCGCGGCGGTCGGCGCCCAGATCGGCGCTGTGGCGACCACCTATTTCGCCGGCCCGCGCATCCGATTGGCTTTTTCCTCGTTGCCCCTGTTGGGGGCGGCCTTGATGCTTTACCGGCTGCTGACCGGCGGCAGTGTTTAGAAGGCATGCCGAAAAAAGCACTTGTCATCTGTGCCAAACAGGAGTACAATCTACTCTACTCTGCGGGCAAGTGCGCAGGCAGGTTGGCCGCAATATTATGGGGAGGGAAAGTATGAATACAAGTGGTGAAACAAAAGTTGGGACAGAGACGGTCAAGCGCGGGCTGGCCCAGATGCTCAAGGGTGGGGTGATCATGGACGTCGTTTTGCCCGAGCATGCCAAGATTGCCCAAGACGCCGGCGCGTGTGCGGTAATGGCCCTGGAGCGCGTGCCGGCCGACATCCGCGCCCACGGCGGCGTGGCGCGCATGAGCGATCCCGAGATCATTCTCAAGATCATGGAAACCGTGAGCATCCCGGTGATGGCCAAGTGCCGGATCGGCCATTTCGTGGAGGCGCAGGTGCTCGAGTCGCTGGGCGTGGATTATATCGACGAAAGTGAAGTGCTGACGCCGGCCGACGAAGAGCATCACGTCGACAAGCACGCCTTCAAGGTGCCGTTCGTGTGCGGCTGCCGCAACCTGGGCGAGGCGCTGCGGCGCATCGGC
>JAFGFO010000185.1 GCA_016931085.1 Thermoflexales bacterium | reverse complement strand
TCAAGCAGGTCACCGGCGTCAAGATCCAGACCTTCTCGACCGACCAGGAGTGCATCCAGGCCTTGCAGGCTGGCCGCAAGGAATTCCAGGGCGTGCTGACGGCGGCACCCACAGTGGAAGAGGGCATCAAGGCCGGCGCCCCCCTCACCAAGATTGACAACCCGGTTTACTACGAGGCCCTGGCTGCCGCAGCCGACAAGAGCATGCCCGGCAGCGAGAGCCTGGCCAAGGAGGCGAGCAAATTCATAGATGACATGCACAAGGATGGCACGCTCTCCAAGCTCTCAACGAAATGGTACGGGATCGACCTGACGAAGAAAAAGTAGGAATAGGGAGTAAGAAGTAGGGAGTAGGAAGGTCGTCCGACCTTCCTCTCCCTCCCCCTATCCCAACGCAGGAGGGTCACGATGACGAGATTCACCACCAAGGTAGTACCGCGCGACGATCTGGTCGAGGCCGAGGTGCAGCGCCTGGCCCACCACAAGTTGGTTTTTAACGCCTGGGTGGTGGTAGTCTGGCTGGCCATAGCCGCGCTGATCATGACGTTTTTTGCGTTAACACAATTCGACAAGTCATTCCTGCTCGACGTGTGCGCGGCCGGCACCGGCCAGATGTGTCATCTCAGCTCCCGTCCCGACGCAGAAAGACACTTGTTCAGCATTGGACCAGACTTTGTGGGTGAACTGGACAGACACGCGTTATCCACACGGCTGCGGGAGCAATTCGAGGAACATGGCACGACTCTTGGCCCACACGCCAGGTTAGAAGTGGATCAGGCTGGAAGCGATTGGACGCTTATCGATGATGGCACCAAGTATTTCGTCCGGAGTGAAGACCAGACTCTAAACGTGTATATAGAAAGAATGCCCAGCGGTGTGATCAACCTGGGACTGATCCGGATAGCCTGGAGAGGCTGGGCGCCTTTCATCATCGCCGGCATCCCGATGACGCTGTTCTTGTCCGTAGCGTCCATCGCCCTGGCCGTCGCCCTGGCCCTGTTTGGCGCCTTGGGACGCTTGAGCAAGAACCCACTGCTCTTTGGCCCGGCCACATTTTACGTCTCGCTGTTTCGAGGCATACCGCTGCTGGTGCAGATTTTCATGTGGTACCTGGCCCTCCCCCAGATCAAGATTCCCGGCCTGGCCCCGGATGGGATCATCATCCCCTCGGTGCCGGCCGGCATTCTGGCGCTGGGTGTATGCTATGGCGCCTATATGACTGAAACGTTCCGGGCCGGGATTCAATCCATCAGCCAGGGGCAAACCGAAGCCGCCATGGCTCTGGGGATGAGCCGTTGGCAAGTAATGCAGCGCATCATCCTGCCCCAGGCGCTGCGCGTGGTCATCCCACCCATCGGCAACGACTTTATCACGATGACCAAGGACAGCTCGATGGTGTACGTGATGAGCGTTTGGGAGCTCTTGTACCGTGCCAGCAAAGTCGGCCGGCAAAACTTTCGCAACTTTGAAACGCTAATGCTGGCAGCCGCCTTTTACTGGATCATGACGATCACGCTCCAGTTTTTTCAGTCCAAGCTCGAAGCGCGCATGGCGCGAGGAGACCGCTGATGACAGAAGCCATCGTCCGCGTACAAAACCTGCACAAGTGCTTTGGCCGCTTGCACGTCCTGCACGACGTTTCCTTCGAAGTGTTTCCGCGCCAGGTCGTGTGCATCATCGGGCGCAGCGGATCGGGCAAAAGTACGCTGCTGCGCTGCATCAACTTTTTGGAAGAACCGAGCGCCGGCACAGTCGAGGTAAACGGCATCGCCCTCTCGGCCGACGAGCGCGGCTCGCAGCGCCACGAAAAGATTCGCCAGATTCGCGTCTCGGCCGGCATGGTTTTTCAAAGCTTCAACCTGTTTCCGCACATGAGCGTGATCGAGAACATCATCGAGGGGCCAGTCACCGTCAAGGGAATGAATCCAGCCCAGGCCATGGCGGTGGGCGAGAAATTCCTGGCCAAAGTTGGCCTGATGGAAAAACGCGACGAATACCCGGCCCGGCTGTCCGGCGGGCAGCAGCAGCGCGTGGCCATCGCCCGCGCGTTGACGATGGAACCCAAGGTCATGCTGTTCGACGAGCCGACCAGCGCCCTAGATCCAGAGTTGATCGGCGAGGTGTTGACAGTGATGAAAGAACTGGCCGAAGAGGGCACGACCATGATCGTGGTGACTCACGAGATGGGCTTTGCACGCGAGGTGGCGGACCGGGTCGTGTTTATGGACGATGGAGACATCGTAGAAGACAGCCCGCCAGAGGTGATCTTTACCAGGCCTGCCCACGACAACACGCGCCAGTTCCTGGAGCGCGTCTTGCTGGGTGAGGTAGAGCGGCACGGGAAGAAGTAAGATATCAAACGCGAGACCTAACCGTGGGGTGAGATGACGTTTTACCAATGGCTGTGTATTCCCTGCGAACACGACGCGGAGCACGCCGCCGCGCTGCTGGCGTGGTTTCGCACTCAACAAGAGGCGTAAACGGACCTTGATTCTCTACGCTGCGCTGATCATTCTCATTGGGATCGTCTTCGTATTGGGCGTGGGAATAGTTATCCTGTTGCTTGCCCGGCCCCGTCAGGAGACGCCCCCTACCCGTCTGCCTGAGACGGCCCACGCTGGCAGCTCAGCCTGCCCGGTATGTGGGCAAGCCCAACCGTCAACCGGCGACGTTTGTCCGCACTGTGCCGCGCCGGCCGGCTGTTTGCGGGCCATTTCTGGAACGCTGGCCGGCCAGTCCTTTGCGCTCCAAGCACCGCCTTGTGGCCTGATCATCGGCCGCGAAAGCGACTGCGACGTGCTTGTGAGGGCGGCTACTGTGTCCCGCCATCACGCCCAAGTCATGATCGAAGGCTCGCAGCTTGTGCTGTACGATCGCGACAGCACAAATGGCACCTGGCTGGCCGATGGGCGGCGCGTATCCCGGCACGTGTTATCGATAGGCGACCGCTTTCAAATCGGCGACGCCGTATTTGTATACGCCTTGCCAGGCCAGCCCCTGCCCCCACCACCGCCTCCGCCTGTGTTAAAGCCTATCACAGACTTGCAAGCACACAGTTACTTTGAAGGTTATTTGCTGCTGGACATGCTGGGGCGCGGCGGCATGTCAGTCGTCTATCGCGCCCAGGCACCTGGCGGCAACTGCGTGGCCATCAAGATACTGGACATTACCGACGAATGGGTCGCACGCAAATTCATCCAGGAGGGCAACATCGGCACGGCCTTGCGCGAACATCCTTCCGTCCGGATCGTGCACGATTTGTGCTACAGCCAAGATGGTCGCCCCTACCTGGTCATGGAATACGTGGACGGGAGTTCCCTGCGCAAGTTGGCCGGGATGTGCATGCCGGCAGCGCAGATTGTCAAGGTGATCGGCCAGGTATGCGATGCGCTAGACTTTGCTCACCAACACCACATCGTACATCGTGACATCAAGCCAGAAAACATCCTGATTGCACACGATGGCACGGTCAAAGTGACCGATTTTGGCATTGCCAAGCTCACCTCGGCCGTCACGGTCACCAGTGACAGGATCGTAGGCACTCCGGAATACATCTCGCCGGAACAGGCCAAAGGCGAGACCGTAGGCCCACCCAGCGATATCTATTCCCTCGGCGTCGTCGTGTACGAGTTGTTGACCGGGCAGGTGCCATTCCCCCTGCCAGCGACCGGCAGCAGCCAGGACCCACGCAGCGCCGCCTACACCGTTATCCGCCAACACATTTACGACAAGCCGACGCCACCTGGCCAACTGAACCCCGACGTGATGGCCACGCCGCTGGAAAAAGCGACCATCCGGGCACTTGAAAAAGACCCTAACAAGCGTTACAAGCGAGCCATCGAGTTTGCCAAGTCATTGGGATACACCCCGGGCAAAACAAGCCTGACGCCACTGGCGGCCATCAAGGCACAACTCACCCTGTTGGATGGCCCCCAGGAAGGGCAATCCGTGCCGGTGGAAAGCTCCCTGGTCATAGGCCGGATGATGGTGGATCCCAGCAATACCCAGATCTCGCGCCAGCACGCCGTTTTGATCCAAAAAGGCCACGAATGGTGGCTGCAAGACGTGTCTAAGCATGGCACGTGGGTCAATGGCCAGCGCGTATACGGCGAAATTCCGCTCGCCGGCGAAGCGATTATCGAAATCGCCGGGCACAAGATGCGAGTACAAGTATGAGGAGTGAAAACGATGACTGATGATCAACCCACAGTACCAGGCTCTAGCAGTTGGCCACACGATGATTCAGAATACGCGCCAACACAACTGCCGGGACAAAAGAGCGCAGACGACCACCCGACCCCACCATCGCTCCAGGATATACGGGCATCACCCCCTCCACCGCCAGCCGCACCTCCCTTTCGTCCAAGCTCAGGGCCGTCATCTCAGGCTGGTAGTGACAAAACCGTGCTCATGCGGGCCGAGCCTGAGCCGCAGATCCCCCTGGCCTGGCTGGCCATCGTCGAGGGGCCGGGCGGCAAGCGCGGCACGGTCTTGGCGCTCAAGACGGAAACTATCGTAGGCCGCACGTCCGGCGATTATCTATTGAGCGGCGATTCTACCATATCATCGCAACACATCCGAATCAGGCTCGAAGCGCCAGAGGCTGCATCGGCGGATGATGCCGCAGAAACAACCTTTGTCTTGTACGACCAGGCCAGCTCGAACGGCACTTTTGTTGGAAACAAGCAAAACTACCGTGACGACGAAAGCCGAGTGTACCGGCGCGAGCTCCAAGACGGCGACTATGTGCTGGTGGGCAACACGACGCTGGTGTTCAAGCAAGTCGCATGAAGAAAGTTTCAGGTCTTTCAGGTTTAAGGTTGGAGGGTAGAGTGAAACATCACATCAAATACATAGGAATGGTCAGCCTGGTTGTGGCTCTGCTGCTTGGGCAAACAGCCGCAGCTCAGGGTACAGTGACGGTGAAATTGGACAGCGTGGACATGAGCCGCTTCCCCCAACTCACTGCCTATGCCACCGTCATCGACGAGAATGGCCTGCCCATCACCGAGCTGACGGCCGATCGATTCGAGCTGGTCGAAGACGGGCAGGCGTCGTTTCCGCCTCAGGCGGCGCAAACGATCACGAATGATAAGGCAGCCATGTCGGTACTGGTCCTGATCGACCTCAGCGAGACAATGAGAGGTAAGCCACTCGAGTCCGCCAAGGCCGCCACAGCCAATTTCCTGGAAAAATTGCTCAATGAGGGGAACGACCCAGACCAAGCCGCCTTTGTCGGTTTCGGGCGAAGCGTAGATATCAAGCAAACGGACTTTGACGATACGCGCGAGGTGCCTTTCACCAACGACCGGGGACGTCTGCTCAACGTCGTCAACTTTGTCGAGGTCGATCGCAACGCCGGCACGCCGCTTTACGATGCTATCTATCGCGCCGTTAAAATCACCGCCCAGCAATCCGGGCGGCGCGCCATCATCGTGATGACAGACGGCAGTGATGTGAGCAGCACACTCAAGCAAGACGACCCAATCAACGAGGCACGCCGGCAGCATATCCCTATCTTCCCCATCGGCTTGAGCAACAGCCGCCTGGACAAGGTCTATCTGGCACGCCTGGCCGAGCTGACCGGAGGCCAATTCCAGGAAGCGCCTACACCGGACGAGCTGGAACAAAAATTTGTAGATGTGTTGAACCAGCTCAAAGTCCAATATGTGCTGACCTACCAATCGCGCTTGCCGGAGGCGGACGGCCAATACCACAGCCTGTTGCTGCGCGTGAATACCGCTCGTGGTCAGAGCTTTGACGAAATCAAGTTTCAATTCGGGCAGCTCACGCCAGCGCCAGCCGCCACTCCCAAGCCAGGTGAGACAAGTGTAGCTCCTCTGCCGCTTGCGACACCCGCTCCCACCGAGACGAAAATAGTGCAGCTTGACGAGATCATCAACTGGGTTCGCCAAAACACCTTGTTGGCCGGTGGCATCCTTGCCGCCGCGCTGTTGCTGCTGATCATGTTAATCGCCTTTGTCGTCCTGCTAATGCGCCGGCGATCGACAGATGAACGAGGCGCGTGGGAGGCGGCTCAAGCCGAGTGGCCAGCCAGCCCCATGGACTATCCGCACAAAAGCGATGGCGTGGACTATAGCGCCATCCCCACCAGCGCTGTGCCAACGGTCAGCCCAGCCGCGCCGCCGACAACACCTGGCACCCAGGTAGCCCCCCCTATTGTGCCGGCTGTCCCTGGGCCCTTTGCACCACCACCGCCGCCGCCCAAGCAAGCGGCTCCCGAAGCCACGCCGACTGGGGCGGGCGGGACGATGCTCATTCAACGCGGGCCTAAAATCAAGGTCATGGGGATCCTGGTGGATCGCAAGCAGTCATCGAGACGCTACGACGTAGACAAACCAACGGTGACGGTGGGGCGTGCGCCAGGCAACACGATCGTGCTGGATCACGCCACGGTCTCACGCCAGCACGCCACCATCAAGCTGGAAAAAGACGAGTTTCGGCTGCACGACCTGGGCAGCGCGAACGGGACTTTTGTCGACGATAAGCGCGTGCGCGAACCGCTCACGCTCGAGGACGGCGCGATCGTGCGCTTCGGGGAACAGGAATTCACCTTCAAGCGCGTGTCGTTGGAATGAAAAAAGAAACCTAGCAGGCTGTCGGAGAGACACCCGTAGGGCAGGTTTCCATACCTGCCACAGGTGCGGCGGCTATCCACAGGACGCCTTCGGCGTGGAAAGCCGCCCTACAAAATGCTCTCTCCGACAAGCTCCTAGGTTTCTAGAGCACTGAGGCACACGACATGACAATCGCAGCGATCTTACAAGTCCAACTGGCACGCGGAGGGACGGACGAGCACCCGCTGGCGCGCGCCGAGATCAATCTGGGGCGCGCGCCCGACAACGACGTGATCCTGGACGATCCGCAGGTCTCGGGCCATCACGCCCGGCTCAACCTCACAGGCAGCACGGTCACGCTGATGGACCTGGGCAGCCTCAATGGCATCTCTGTCAACGGCCAGCGTATCCCGCCGCGCACGTCGGTAGAGCTAAACCCGGGCGACGCGTTCCAGATCGACGAGTTCACCTTCCGGCTGCGCCCGTCCGAGCCCGGCGCGCTACCGCCGGTCAGCAGCCACGTCAAGATCAGCTCGACGCCCATCCCTGGCTTGGTCGCCTATGTCGAAGGCAAGCTTCTCAAGTTCCCCTTTGACAAAGCGCCGCTTTATCAAGCGACTCTGTCGCTCGGGCGCGCGCCCGAAAATGACCTAGTAATCCCCTCCAGCTACGTGTCACGCCAGCACGCCCGGATCGAACGGCAAGGCGAGCAGTACGTCATCCTAGACAGCGGGGGCCGCAACGGCCTGACGGTCGGCGGGGCACGCATCCTTCGCCACGTCCTGGCCGACGGGGACATGGTCACCATCGGCGGGCGGGAGGTGAGCCTGCAATTTCGCGACAGCCTGGGTTTTGTGAGCGTGGCTGGTAAAGCGCCCGCGTCCAAACCATTGGCGGTGAACCTGAAAGGCCGTGACACCATCAGCATCGGGCGCGCTGGCGATAACCAGATCGTGCTCGACCATCCCCAGGTCTCGCGCCACCACGCCCTACTCGAACGCCGCGGCGCTCGCTACCGCCTCAGAGATCTGAAAAGCAGTAACGGCGTGTTCGTCAATGGCAAGCGCATCGAAAAAGAAGCCTGGTTGAACGAGGGAGACGAGATCCGCATCGGCAGCGTCAAGCTGATCCTGCGCGAAGATGGCATCCAGCAATTCACCGACGAAGGCCTGCGCCTGGACGTGCTGCGCTTGAACAAGTGGGTGGCCAAAGACAAGAACTTGCTGCAGGACATTTCGTTGTGCCTCTACCCGCAGGAGTTCGTGGCCCTGGTGGGGATGAGCGGCTCTGGCAAGTCCACCTTGATGGACGCCATCAACGGTTTCCGCCCGGCCTCGCACGGGCGCGTGACGGTGAACGGGGTGGACTTGTACAGCAACTTTGACCTGTTCCGCAACGATACAGGCTACGTGCCGCAGAAGGACATCGTCCACCAGGAACTGACAGTCTACAGCGCGTTGGATTACGCGGCCCAGTTGCGCATGCCGGCCGACACAGCGGCGGGCGAGCGGCACAAACGCATCGTGGAGGTTATGGGCGACCTGGACCTGGCCGAGCGCAAGGACTTACCCATTCACAAGCTGTCGGGCGGCCAGCTCAAGCGCGTGAGCATCGGCGTGGAGCTGCTAACCAAGCCGCGCTTGTTCTTCCTGGACGAGCCGACTTCGGGTCTCGATCCCGGCACCGAATTCGAGATGATGAAACTACTGCGCAGGCTGGCCGATCAGGGCCGGACGATCATGCTGATCACGCACGCCACCAAGAACGTGATGATGTGCGACAAAGTCATCTTCCTGGCGCGCGGCGGCCACATGGCCTATTTCGGCCCGCCCGAGGCAGCACTGCCGTATTTCGACCAGTTTCGCACCGAGCAGGAACGGCGGCAAAAAGACATCGAGTTCGACGATATCTATAGGATCCTGAGCGACGAAAAGCGCGGGACGGCTCAAGAGTGGGACGAACGTTATCGCCAATCCGCCCAGTATCACGAAAATGTGACCGAGCGGCTGGAAGGGCACCCAAGCGCCGACCCGTCTCGCTCGGCTCCCAGCCCAAGCAAAACCGCTAGCCGCAAGCCCGCCACCACACGCCACCAGGCAGGTATCATCCGGCAGTTCTTGATCCTGTCGGCACGCAATCTCAAGATCATGGTACAGGACAAATTCGGCCTGGCCTTGATGCTGGCCCTGGCGCCCATCATTGGCATGATGGACTTTATGTGGGGCACCGACTTGTTCGATTTGCAAGCCGGCGACGCGACCAGGATCATCACCATGCTGTTCATGGCCGGCTTGATCTCGATCCTGGTCGGGGCCATGGCCAGCGTGCGCGAGATCGTCAAGGAAGTGGATATTTACAGGCGCGAGCGGGCCATCAATCTCAAGCTCAGCTCGTACATCCTGTCCAAGGTATGGGTCGGCGTCACTCTGTCGATATACCAGGCCGTGGTCCTGCTGATTTTCAAGTATCTCTTTGTGCTGCACACTAGCCCGCTCGGCCCCTTGGAGTATGGACTGCTGCTGGTCACGGCCTTCATCGGCACACTCAGCGGCTACCTGATGGGCCTGGGCATCAGCGCGGCTGCGCCCAACCAAAACGTAGCCCTGTTGTTGGTCATCGTCATCCTCGTGCCGCAATTCATGTTCGCCGGGGCGCTGCTGCCGTTGGACCTGATCTCCGGCGGCGAAATCATCAGCAGGGGCACTTCCACGCGCTGGGCATTTGAAGCCATGGTGAATATCACCGGCATTGGGCGGGACGTCGTCAACGACCCCTGCTGGCAATACGTCGAGCGCGAGGGCAAGCAGCCCGGCGACTTGAGCCAGGAGCAAAAGACGGCCTCAAGTTGTTCCTGCATGGGGCAAGAGATGTTTGAAGCATGTCACTTCCCCGGCATCCGCAATCCCGAGTTTTACACTGCAAACGCGCGGGCGGCGCTGGCCGCGCCGCGCCCCACCGAGCCACTCAAGCCGACATCCTACCCAACCCCTACACCGCTTCCCACGCCCACGCCCATTCCAGCCCCGGCGGATCCTGGCTTGATGGAAAAGTACCAACAAGAGCGCGACAAGCAGGCCGAGGAGTATGCCAAGCGGCGCGAAGAGCAAGGACGAGACTATGAGTTGAAACGTGTCGAGCAGGGCGACGAGTACGCCAGCGCCATGAAGCGCTACGGCGACGAGCGCGAACGTTGGCAGCGCGAGCGCGAAAAGGCCATCAGCGCCGCTGAGAATACCATCAAGGCCATGCTGGACAACTATGGCCGCACCTTCAAGGGTGACGTGCTGTCGCGCTGGCTGGCAATGGGAGCTATCATGACCGTGGTGTTCCTGCTGGTGATCGTGTTCCAAAAGCGCAAAGACGTGGTCTGAGGGATACAGGGGCCTGAGGATACAGGGGACGAGATAGATTTGACCCCTGGCGATTTTGGGGGATAATAGAGAGAAATCAGCTTGCAGGTATCGAGTTTCATGTTTCAGATTGGTAGACAGCATGGATAAAGTTGCACATTCAAATCAAGACATCAACCCAGCCGGCGCGGGCTGCCGCTCCGGTTGCCTGTGGATGCTGGCAGCCGGGGCATTGGTGATCGCGCTCATCTCGCTGGCCCTCAACGGCGTGCTGCTGGCGGCGCTGCTCCAACGCCAGGCGTTTGCGCGCGCGGCGATCGACCAGGCTTTGGCCGCGCTCGACGAAGCGGCTACAAGCAGCGTGACGCTCAATTTCCCTGTCTCGCAAACGATCGACTTCGAAGGCAGCATTCCCATCCAGCAGGATTTCATCGTCCCTTTCGAGAGCACCATCCCTATCAACACCATCGTCAGCGTGCCGATAGACCTGGGGCCGTTGGGCACAAGCACTATCGACATCCCGGTGAACACCAGCCTGCCTGTGAATCTCCAGGTGCCAGTACACATCGACCAGAGCTTTCCGATCAAGACCAGCGTGCCGCTGCGGATGACGGTTCCTATCCGATTATCGCCTGCCGAGCCGCCGCTTCGCGACTGGCTCCAAGCAGTGCGCGAGTTCTTGATCTTGCTGCGGCAGCAAATATAACGTAAAGCGTGAAACGTAACAAGTAAAACCCGAAATCTGCAACACTCATGATTGGCACGACAGTCGGCGCTTACAAAATTCTGGACAAAATAGGCAGCGGCGGTTTTGCGCAGGTCTACCTGGCGCGTGACACGCGCACCAACCAGGTCGTCGCGCTCAAGATCTTGCGTACCGAGTATACAGACGATGCTGATTTTATCTCCCGCTTCCAGCGCGAGGCGGAAGCGCTGCAAAAGCTGCCGAGCAATCCGCACATCGTGACCTTGCACGAATTCGGCCAGCACAACGGCGTCTATTACATCGCCATGGAATACCTGGAAGGGCACGACTTGCAAGAAGTCATCAATCACCGTGGCGCATTAGCGGTTGAGACGGCCCTCAGCATCACCGCCCAGGTGGCCGAAGCGCTGCAAGCAGCCCTGCAAGGCGGCGTGATTCACCGCGACGTGAAACCGGCCAACGTCAAGATCAATCCGCAGGGCGTAGTTAAAATCATGGACTTTGGCATCGCGCGCGCGGCAGAAAGCGCCCGCTTGACACGCACCGGCGCGTTTGTGGGCACGCCGGCTTACGTCGCCCCCGAGATTTGGGAAGGGCAGCCGGCCAGCCCACAGTCGGACGTGTACGCGCTGGGGGTGATGCTATACGAAATGCTGCTGGGCAAAGCGCCCTTCCAAGCGACCACGCCGGCGGCCACGATGCGCCGGCACCTGCTAGAGCCGCCACCACCGTTGACCACGACACGCCCCGATGTGCCCGGCTGGCTGGTTGAAGTGGGCAGGAAAGCGCTAGCCAAGGAGCCGGCCCAGCGCTATCATGACGCGGGTCAGATGTTGGCCGCCTTCCGTACGCACGGCCAGGGACAATCGTTAGTAGACGTAGACACCCTGGTAGGCGGCAAAGCGTCCCCTTTGAGAGGCCAAACACCAACCTACGTCACGCCGCCAACCCGCACCCCAGCCCCGACTGCCCGCCCGGCCAGCCGGCGGCACTCGGACACGAGTCTCCGGCTCGTGCTGGGATTGGCCGCTCTTTTCGGCTTACTGCTCATCGCCCTGCTTGGACTGGCGATTGCCAGCAGCCAGGGATTCCGAGTGCCCTTCCCAGCGGCAGCCAGGCGCTCTTCTGACACGCCGACCTCCACCTCAGCCACCTCGACCGCGGCGCCTACCTTGACGGATTCGCCCGCGTTGGCCATCTCGCCCGCGGGCGCTTCAGACACGCCCGCCCCTTCGCCTTCCGCCACGCCACCGGCCACAGCTCGCCCGTCGGACACACCGTCACCCCTGTCACGGACAGCAACGCCAAGCGGCACGCCGTCGCCGATGCCCAGCCACACGCCGGCCGCCACACCAAGTCCGCGCCCCAGCGTGACAAGCGGGCCGACCCGCCCTATGCCGACGACCCAGCCCGGCGTCCTGTTCGATTTTGAGGCCGGGGTCGACTGGAGGCGAGGAGACCAGCCCAACGGCAGCCTGGTCCAATCTAAGCAGCAGGCTCACTCGGGCGCGAGTTCAGCCAGGCTGGATTACACCTTTCCTTCTGGTGGGAACGATTACGTCGTCTTTCTCAAAAGCGCGACATTGGGCGGCCAACCGAACGCCATCAGCGCGTGGGTCTATGGCGATGGGGTGGGACACTTTTTGAACGCATGGATCAAGGACAACGGTGAGCAGGTATGGCAAGTGCCACTCGGCCGCGTGGGGGGCAGCGCTTGGCGGCAGATGGCCGGCACGATCGTCACCGGCCAAAAATGGCCCTGGTCTCACATCAGCGGCCCAGACAACGGCCAGGTCGATTATCCCATCCAGTTCTACGCTCTAGTCTTGGACGACAATCCCGACAGCTATTCCGGCAGTGGGACGATTTACATTGACGACATCACGATCTGGCGCACCGATAAACTGCCGACGCCAGCGGCGACCGAATCCGCTTCCGCGGCTGTCACACCCCAAGCACCCCTCCCGACCGTGGCCAACGAAGCCCGCGCGGTGACACTGATCAAGCCATCGAATGGCACATTGTTCAGACAGTCGACGATCGCATTCGAATGGGTGGGTGGCGCCCTGCAGCCGGGCGAGGCCTTCCTGGTCGAGATCATCCCGGCCGCCGTCAACAAAGGCGGCTGCACAGACGTGCTGGGTACGGGTGGGCGACAATACAGCCCAGCCTTGACAGATCACCAATGGACGACAGACATCAACGCCAACCGTGGGCCGGGCACGTATTTGCCCTGCGCCGGGCGGCTCGAGTGGATCGTTCACATCAAGGACGCGGCAGGGGCCGTCGTTCAATCCACGCCGAGGGGTTACTTTGAATGGAACCCTATCGCTAAATGACACAAGGAGGCCTCTATGACCGAGCTGGTTGCAGGTCAGAACCTGGGTAAATACCAAATCGTCAGCATGATCGGACGGGGCGGCATGGCCGCAGTGTACAAAGCCTTCGACCCCGGTCTCAAGCGCCACGTGGCCGTCAAGGTGCTGTCTGCGCACCTGGCAGCCGAGCCACAAATCCTGCAGCGCTTCGAGCGCGAGGCCATCACGTCCGCCAATCTCAAGCACCCCAACATCGTCGTGATCCACGACGTGGGCAGCGCCGGCAGCATTCACTACATCGTCATGGAGATGCTGGAGGGCAGCACGCTGCGCGAGGAGATTCGAACCGTTGGCGCGCTGCCCGTAGCGCGCACGCTGCAGATCATTTACCAGTTGAGCAGCGCGCTGGACTATGCTCATCAGAACGACCTGGTGCACCGCGATCTCAAGCCCGGCAATATCATGATCGGCGCCGGCGATCACGTCACGTTGATGGACTTTGGCCTAGTCAAAGCACTGCGCGCGGCGCGCCTGACCGAAGTCGGCACAGGCGTGGGCACCCTGGAATACATGGCGCCCGAGCAACTGGGCGGCGAGGAAGTGGACGCCCGTTCAGACGTGTACAGCCTGGGGATCGTCGCCTACGAAATGTTGGCCGGGCACACACCGTTTCGGGGAGACACACCTTTCAGCGTCATCCAGCACGTGATGTACTCGCCCCCTCCCCCCCTGGCCCAACTCAATACGAGCGCGCCAGGCTCCGTGCAGCATGCCATCGAGCGCGCGTTGGCCAAGAATCCGGCCGAACGCTACGCTTCAGCCGGCCAATTCGCACAGGCGCTGTACGGCGCCAGCCTGGGCGAAGACATCAGCCTGGTCGACGCCCAAGGACGCGAACACTGGCTGCACAAAGGCCGCACGACCATCGGCCGTGGCCCAGATAATACGGTCGTTCTCGACGACAACCAGGTGTCACGCACTCACGCCGAGATCAGTTTTCAAAACTTGGTCTGGATTTTGACGGACCTGAATAGCACCAACGGCACCTTTGTCAATGAAAATCGCCTGGTGGCCAACCAGGCGGTACGCTTGAACGTGGGCGATGTGATTCGCCTGGGGCCGACGACGCACCTGACGGTGAGCAGCAGCCGTTCAGCCGCGCTCCCGTCAGACAGAACTATGAATGTCACACGCCCGACGACGATCCCAGGACTTTAGTCTATGTCCGAACAGTTTATCGGCCCTTACCGCTTGATGTCGGTGTTGGGCCACGGTCCTAACTCGATAGTTTACAAGGCCTGGCAGCCAACTGTCGGCCGGCCAGTCACTCTAAAAGTACTGCGCAAGCCGGACGCCGACGGGCTGCGCCGGCTGCAGGCCGAGGCCCATCTGACGGCTAATTTGTCTGATCCACGCGTCCGCCAGGTTTACGAAGTGGGTCAAACGCCCGATGCCCAGCTCTATGTCGCGTTGCAATACGTGGACCACTCGCTTCGAGATCTATTGAACCAGCACGCCGCACAAGGCGAGCCATTCAGCCGGGAGGAAGTGGTCACTCTGCTCGAGCCGGTTGCCGGCGTGCTCGATGAGCTGCACCGGCGCAGCCTGGTTCACCTGGACATCAAGCCGGAAAACATCTTGATCTTTAAAGACACGCGCCAGGTTGTCCTGGCCGATTTCGGCATTGTGCAACAGATAGGCAGCGCCACCCGCAGTGGCACTCCCATGTACGCCTCACCGGAGCAGGCGGCCGGCAACCGGCCGGTTGGGCCGTGGAGCGACGTGTATTCGCTGGCCGTCGTCGCTTACGAGATGGTCGCTGGGCGGCCGCCTTTCGTAGCCAGTATGGACGTGGCGATTTTGCGCCAGCACATGGAAGACACTCCCACCCGGCTGCGCCAGTTGCGCCAGGGGATAGCAGCCGATCTGGACGAGGCCGTCGCCAAAGCCTTGTCGAAAGACCCCCAGCAGCGTTTCGCTTCGGCCGGGGCATTCGCGCAGGCGCTGGAGCAGCCGTCACTGCGCCAGCGCCCACTGCGCCAGCACCAGCCTTTACCCCCCCGAGGCCCGGCACACAACAGCGGCTTGACCACCCTCGGGCGCAAACTATGGCTGGGGGCAATTCCTATCGCCATCATCGTCGTACTGGTGCTGGCCACCAAATGGCCACGCCAGGCGTTTCCATCAGCCACGCCGATCGCACCGACCTCCGGGCCGATGGAAACGCCTTTTGTGGCAGTGGCGGCAGCTACCGCGACCGCCTCGCCCACGACCAGGCCAACTGCCACCACCATAGCCACGGCCGCAGCCTCGCCAACACGCACTGCCACACACCCACCAGGCCAATCCCCAACACCAGGGCGCAATATCGTCTACCCAGCCCCGATCCTGGTCGAACCGGCCGGCGGCGCCCACTTTCCGGGGGGCAACCTGGTCGATTTCAACTGGACATTCAACCAGGCACTGAAAAATGATGAGCGCTTTCGATTCCAATTTTGGCAAGAGAAGCAAACCGTGGGCCAGGCCTACCTCACTCAAGATACGTGGCGGCACACAACAGCCCCGGCCGGAGTGGGGACGTACGAATGGAGTGTCGACATTGTGCGCGTGGATCAAAACGACCAGCCCATCCAGGTCCTGAGCCAGGAGGGCAGCCGGCGACAGGTCATATGGCAATGAAATTAGACGTAGGCTTTCTCAGCGACACCGGCCAGAAACGGCCACAAAACGAAGACTTCCTGGGTCTGTACCGCCCCACAGAAGCGGAACAACGCCGCGTCAGGGGTGATTTGTTCCTGGTTGCCGACGGGATGGGCGGGCACGCATCCGGCGAGATCGCCAGCCGCACGGCGGTGGAACAGATCATTCAAGCCTACACTGACCCGCAGTGCAGCCCCGGCCGCGACTCCCTGGCCGAGCTGGTCAACGCCGTCACATCTGCCAACACGAGCATTTACGCTATGGGAGGAGACCAGGAACAGCGCTGGCGAATGGGGACGACGTTGGTTGGCGCCTTGGTGCGCGAGCGCCAATTGCAAATCGTCAACGTCGGCGACAGCCGCGCTTACCTGGTGCGCGACGGGCTTGCAGAGCAAATCTCGCAAGATCATTCGCTGATCGCCGAGCAGGTACGCCTGGGGCTGGTAGAGGCGGAGCGGGCCAAGGAAATGGAACACCAGAGCACCATAACACGAGCACTGGGAAGCAGGCCAGAAGTCGAAGTGGACACCTTCAGCCGCACTTTGCAAGCCGGCGATAGAATCGTCTTGTGCACCGATGGGCTGAGCGGATTGGTAGCAGACGAGGAGATCGCACAAGTGGTGAGCAGCCAGCCGCCAAGCCAGGCTGCCAGTTCACTGGTCGGGCTGGCCAACGCGCGCGGCGGGCGCGATAATATCACGACGATGGTGATCCAGGTTCACGAGGAAGAGAGCCAGAAAACCAAAAGCCACGGATGCTTGTGGGCGCTGGGCGGTGCAGCGCTCGGGCTGGCCTTGCTCCTGGGTCTCTTGTTGGCGCTCATCCCCCTCACCCTGGGAAGAAGCAAGGACTTGCCAAGCTCCACGCCCATCGCGGCACCCATCAAGTATACTGGCGGGCAAAACGTCGCCGAGCGGGACACCTTCGCTCGCATGCTGGGTTACAGCGACGAGGCAGATTTATTGATCAAAGCTGGGCTACCTCCAGATCAACCATGGCCACCGCAAAGCCCCACCACTGTCCACGTATTGCTGACCGGCCGGGTCATGCAGTTGAAGTCAGTCTACCCCTGCAAGTTCACGCTCGGCGTGAGCGAGCAAGCTAGCTATCACATTGAGTGTGAGCCATACGGCCAGCCGACACACAAGGTTGAATTAGCCAAAGGCGATCAAGTCAGCCTGCTAGGCGTTCTCGAATCTGCAGACCACATCAGACCCTTGACGATAGACATCAACCGAGTCAAGTACTTGGGACTGGACTCGGAATGGACAAACTGGTATATCGCCATCGAGCCTGGCCAGCGCATATTGGTGTACACCACAGTTAGCTCATATACCGTGCGCGAAGCTGGCGGGCGCAGCTTGACCAGCGATTATGGGTTCGATGTGGGTGATGCCGTGGCCATCTACAGCGGCTGGGAAATCGTCCAGGTTGAAACAGATCAATACGTCGCCCCGCTTTCGTTTGAAGCCGTCTTCCGCTTAGACGAGCAGGTTTATACATCTGTCGCGCCAGGTGATGGTCAATGAACCGAGTGATAAGGAGACATCATGGAAGCAGGTAAACCCGAGCTAGAGATCATCTACGCGCTCGGCAGCAACACGGGCAAGGTACGCGACCACAACGAAGATTACGTCACCGTCCAAGACCCCGGCCAGCCTGAGCAACGCCAGCAGGGTGTGTTGTTCATCGTGGCCGACGGGATGGGCGGATACCAGGCCGGCGAGGTAGCCAGCGAAAGCGCTGCCAAGGTGACCATCTCTGAATACTATGCGACGCCTGTTGACGATGTGTCCGCACGCTTGAGAAGCGCCATTCAGGCCGCCAACGTCGATATCTACCAAAAAGCTCAAGCCAATGCTGCCCACAGCGGCATGGGCACGA
The DNA here is from genome assembly GCA_016931085.1 of Thermoflexales bacterium. The sequence continues at coordinate 9,676 of JAFGFO010000185.1, read as the reverse complement.
CGATTGTCGCTGCTTTAGTGATCGGCCACCAGGTGTACATCGCCAGCGTAGGTGACAGCCGCGCCTACCTGGCGCGCGACAATGCCATCACGCAGATCACCGTCGATCACTCACTCGTGGGCGAACAGGTAGAAGCCGGCATTCTGACCAAGGAACAGGCCAAAGCTCACCCTCAACGCAATGTCATCACCCGCGCGGTAGGCTCTAACCCCACAGTCCAGGTCGATACTTTCCAGGGTGAGCTGCAAGCCGGCGACGTCATCCTGCTTTGCTCAGATGGCCTGACCGAGCACGTGGCCGAGGATGTGCTGCTGAGCACAGTGACTCACTACGACCCAGAGCAAGCCGTGCCCCACTTGATCGAGTTGGCCAGGGATGGTGGAGGCACAGACAACATCAGCACGATCGTGCTGCGCGCTCGTGACGCGCGAGACAGCAGCGGTGTCCATGCAGCAGCCATGCCGCCGGCGGACAAATCTGGTATTCACACGGCAAGGAGCTTGCCCGGCGAGCTGGCGCCCTCCCCTCTCCCGGCCCAGCCAGCCGCCAGGCCGACTAAACTGCCGGTGCTATGGATGGCCATCAGCCTGCTTGTCGCTGTGGCGCTCATAGGGGGGGTGGCCGGCACGGCATGGGTGATCGGCAACCTGAGCAAATACATAGCCACAGCCACGCCCATTCCAACTGGAGAGATCATCACAAGCATGACGCCTGCCCCCGGCGTGATGGGGGCGACAGCGACGCAGGTGGCCATGCCGACGGCCACCATAGCATCCACGCCCACACCCAAGCCAGTCGATGTCGGGCTGCCCACTCTAGCGGCAACCCCAACAACAGAAGCAACCCTCGCGCCCACGGCCTGTCCAGGCGGACAAATCTGGGACGGCGCCGAATGTGTCTGCCCGCCCGATCAACCCGATTGGCTCAATGGCCGCTGTTGGCCCAAAGGCCAGGGAGGGGGCGGCGATTCAACGTCGGACCCGACGCAAGAGCCGACGTCGCCGCCGCGTTGAGTGTGAACCAGAAACTGAGTTTTTTGCCTTGCACCCCTCCGGGGGAGGAAAAAACTTATTTCTACAAGAGGAGAGATATGAACATGCAAACTAACAAACGCTGGCTTAGCCTGAGCGCCAGCCTGACCCTCGCACTGGTGGGGGTGCTGGCTGTATTGAGTGTGATGCTACCCGGGAATCCCGAGGCGGTCCGGGCAGCGCCGGCGCTGCCGGTAAGCTCTCCGTGCAACATCCGCGCCATCAGCGTCACCGCCGCGCTTGGCCGTGCACCGGGCGTATCCGATACACTGCCCTATAGCAACACCAGCCGCACCCTCTTTTACGCGCCACCGGCAACGACCGGCACGATCACACTCAGCGTGCTGATGGACATCCTGACCAGCACTACCTGGTATCTCTACGGTGGGCCAGCCTTCGGTAACCCAATCACGTCCTACTTCCAGGCCACTCAAGCACAACCCTGGACGGATATGGCCTACAAGGTATATCCCCAGCCCCGCACGACCCAGACGATAGCGCTGGCAGCCTGGCCGGAGAGCGGCACAGTCCTCGTGCCCTGCCAGACGTTGAGCTTTGTGCCAGATGAGCAAGCGCCTGGCTCTAGCCTCACCGTCACCGCCACCCAGCCAGTTCGGGGCCAAGTCCCCATCCAGCTCGACTGGACGGCCCAAGAAACGGGCAGCGGGGTGTACTCGATTACACTGTTGTACAGAAAAGACGCCGGCCCTTGGCAGCCCTACTTGGACAGCCTGGTTCACGGCGCTCTGAGCGGCGGCTTTGTCTTCACCCCACCCCAGCCACCCCAGACTCGCGTGGTGTATTCCTTCGCCTCCGTCGCCCGCGACCACCTGGGTCATACAGAAGCCCTGCCCGGCCCGGCCGACGCCCAGGTCGAGTTCTGGCCCGAACGCTTCAAGATCTATCTCCCCCTCATCGTCAAGAATTTCTGGCCGTGCATGCCCGTCGATACAGAGCCGAACGATGCCTTCAACACGGCGCAAATCATTGCCCTGAGTCCCGTGAGCGGGCTAGACGTCCGGCGCGGCGCGGCCTCGGGCAACTTTTGTATAAACGACCAGGACGATTATTATGTCATCGCGACGACCGGGCAGGTCCTGTCCATAACGCTCAACGTACCGGCCGGCCTCGACATGGACATGTACGTTTATGACAGGACCCACCAAGCTATCTTGACGTCGACCACGTCGAGTGACGAGCAGGTCCACACGCTGCTGCCGCCCGGACAATACTATATCCGGGTGCATCGTGCCGGCCCGCTCGGACCGGCTTACGCCACACCATACACGCTGTCGGTCAGCGACAGTATGTGTTCCTCCATGGACTCGGAGCCTAACGATTCTTTCGAGCAAGCGCAGATCATAGCCTTGAGTGGGCAGAACGTGCCGCGCGGCGCGGCCTCGGGCAACTTTTGCCTGGGGGACACGGATGACTATTTCTGGTTGACAGCCAGCGGGGCTTTCATGGCCGTGACGCTGGCAGGAGCTCCCGGCGTCGAGTTGGATCTGTACGGTTACGATGCCGTACGAACACCCGTCTTTACATTGACCACGACCGGGGATGAATCAGTCCTGAGGGCATCGACAGCCGGCACCTTTTACCTCAAGGTGCACCCGGTCGGATCACCCGGATTGGCGCATCTATCTCCATACACACTGACAGTCGAAGACATCCCTCAGCCAGTTGTCAACGGCAGCTTTGAGAAAAGTGATTGGACGGGGTGGGCACATGGGCGAGGGCCTTTTAACTGGTCCGGGCACGATTATGGCACTGGACTTACTGCGACAATCGGCCTGTCCCCTAACCAGTGGGTGTTGTTGGGCAATCCCATCTATGACACCAAGAATGGCTCTATCCCAGTCGGCTATGCTTACATCTCGCAAACGATTTACGTGCCGGCCAGCGTGCCCACACTGACCCTGTCCTATCGCGTTCACTCGTTTGACACAGTCTACGGCTTGACAAGCAACGAATACTTTGATAATCTTGAGGTATCGATTAACCAGGCTCCTGGACAAATCACCCGCGAACAGCGGGAGGCCGTCGGCTGTCGAGGGAACGCACTCAATCCCAACAACGCCACGTATCCTGTGAGCGCCGGTGGGCTGGTTTTCTGCGCAGGCGGGCCGGTTGGCAACACGGCCGAGTGGGATTCAAGCTGGCGCAAGGTGCGCCTGAACCTGTCGGCCTTCGCCGGCAGCAAGGTAACATTATACGCGGCGCTTTGGAGCCGGGAATACACATCAATCGAATTGAACGATCGCGCGCATCGTAACACCTACGCCTACCTGGACGACGTAATGATGACGCTCGAGAGGTAAATCATGCCATTACAAGCAGCACAAGTACTACACAACCGTTATAGAATCGAAAGACAACTGGGCCAAGGCGGCATGGGCGCTGTCTACCTGGCGCACGACACAGTTCTGGAGCACAAGCTAGCCGTCAAAGAGATGCGGCCAGCGCCGGGGATAGACGAAGCGCTGCTCAACGGCCTGCGCGAACAGTTTCAACGCGAGGCGCGCGTGCTGGCCGGGCTAAACCATCCCAACTTGCCGCGCGTGACAGATTATTTTACCGAAAGCAACAACGCTTACCTGGTGATGGACTATATCGAAGGGCAATCGCTAGACGACGTACTCAAAACCCAAGGCCAGCCCGGTCTTCCCGAAGCGCAGGTGGTGAATTGGGCCCGCCAATTGCTCGATGCGCTGGAATACATTCACAACAAAAACGTGCTGCATCGCGATATCAAGCCGGCCAACATCCGGCTCACGCCCGATGGACGAGTGGTGTTGGTAGACTTTGGCCTGGTCAAATTGTACGATCCCAGCCAGCCTCAGACGGTCATCGTGCTGCGTGGCGCCGGCACCCCGCAGTACGCCCCGCCCGAGCAAATCGACTACTCTTATGGCCACACCGATGCCCGTTCCGACCTCTTTTCGTTAGGCGCCACGCTATACTGCCTTCTCACCGGCAAGTTACCGCCTCCACTGACCGAGCGGCTGATCAAACAAGTGCCTATCCCGCCGATCTGGGCGCAGGTATCCAGTATATCGCCCACCACAGAAGCGGTGATTTTCAAAGCGATCCAGTTACGCCTCGACGAGCGTTTCCAGAGTGCGGCCGAGATGCGCGCAGCACTGACCCACGCTGGCGAGGGACAAGTCCCGGCCCCTACCGTGGCCCAGCAGCCACCACCCACCCATGTGGCGACACCGCAGCCATCCCGGCCGCCCACGCCTCAATCGCAACTGACGCCGCAGCCATCCCGGCCGCCCACACCCCCACCGACTGCACGCACGCTGCCGCCGGCGGCATCTCCAGCCCGTGAACGGAGGCGCATTCCCGCTTGGGGATGGTTTTTGGGCGGGTGTGGCTGCATGATAGCACTGAGCTGCGCCGCCTTTCTGGGACTTGGCGCGTATGGGGCAAGCTTCACACCCACGCCGGACGTCGCGGTACCCACGGCGGTCATCGAAGAAGTCGACACTCCCCTGCCTCCCATCCAGATCCCGACACCAGCCCCTACCCAGCCGCCCGTCTCCGGAATACTGTACTCGGACGACTTTTCGGATCCGGCCAGCGGCTGGGACAACGAGCGGGATGACGAAAGCTCGGCCGCCGGCTACGCTGACGGCAGCTACTTTTTGGAAGTGAGAAAAGACAAATTCATCATCTGGGAGAACCCCGATCTCGTGTTCGGCAACATCGCAATCCAGGTCGACACCGAGGTCGTCGCCGGCGACAAGGATACGGACTATGGCATCATCTGCCGCTATCAGGACAGCAAACATTTTTACCTCTTCATGGTGATGGCTGGGGGCGAAGCGGCCATCCGCAAGCAAGAAGACGGTGACTTTTCTGTCATTAGCCACAACGGCGAGTGGCTGGTTTCGGATATCATCAACCCTGGCCTGGCCTCCAACAACCTGGGGGCCGTCTGCGACGGCGACCACCTGGCCCTTTACGTCAATGGCTTCCTGCTGCTGGAAGCGACAGACGGCTCATTTGCCGAGGGCGATGTGGGCCTGGCGGCCGGCACATTCGGCGCGGCCGGCGTGCGGGTCGAGTTTGACAATCTTGTCGTGACAGAACCATGAAAGACTGGGTCCAAAATCGTAAATTTCTGATTGGCCTGAGCCTGGTCGGGCTGGCTGTCGCGCTGACCGCTGGCGGGACGTTGTGGACGCTCGTGCACCCGGCCAGCATCGCAACGCCTACCCCCATGCCCACCTTGGAAGTGCCGCCGGAGCTGCAACTGACCCCGCCTCCCTCGCTGGAAGAGCTGGCCACACGCTATCCCCAATTGGGCGATCTGCTACACGATCCGGCACTCGATTCGATTTACAAGGACTTTCTGCTCGCTTACCAGGCCGGCGGCGTCCAGGCCGCGCGCGAGCTGGCTCTGCAGCGCGGCATCCTCAACAAAAAAGACGAGATACGCATCACGCTGGTGATCGACAGCGAAGAGAACACCCAATCCGTGACAGATGAGCTGAAACGCTTTGGCGTGATCATCGAAGGAAGCTACCACGAGTTGATCGACATCGCCGTGCCGATGGCCTTTGTCGAAGGCTTTGCCCAGGCTGAAAATCCCGGCGAGTTATTCGAGCAACTGACCCAGCTCAAGCACGTGATCAAATTACGCTTGCCCATACCAACGCGAACCAGCGGGTGCAAAGCGCCTGGCGAGTGCCCTGCACCTGAAGGCAAGGCTGAAGGGCCTGGCATAACCGGCGCTGAAGCGTGGCACGCGGCAGGGTTTCGCGGGCAAGGTGTCAAGATAGGCGTGCTAGATCTAGGCTTTGACGGCTACCGCGATTTGCTGGGAAACGAGCTACCAGAGCAGCTCACGGCCAAGTCGTTCGTGTACGACCAGGAAGTGGACTCTAGTGGCGAGGTCCACGGAACGGCCTGCGCCGAAATCGTACACGCGATGGCGCCCGACGCCGAGCTGTACCTGGCCTATTACAGCGGCAGTGAAGTCAGCATGGGCCGGGCGGTGGACTGGCTGCTGGAACAAGACGTGCACATCATTTCACATTCGGCCACCGGCCTGGCGGCGCCCATGGACGGCAGCGGCTCGCAAGCGCGATTGGTTGACGAAGTGTTCGCCCAGGGTGTGATTTGGGTCAACGCCAGCGGCAATTATGCTGACGAGCATTATCGCGCCACCTTTACCGACCAGGATGGCGACGGGCAGCACGAGTTCCCCAACGGCACTCAGTTGATGACGTACCAGCCTCCCAAACAGGATGCCATGGTCATTTTGAATTGGGACGATTGGGCCGACAGCCAGCAGGACCTGGAACTCTATGTATATGACAAGCAGTCAACCCTGATCGCCTCATCGCAAAACACGCAAGCGGGACAAGCCGGCGATGAGCCTTTCGAGTTCATCCGCTTGAGACAGCCGGGGGCAAAGCTGTATTACCTCGTCATCCAGGCCCGGCAGATCACCCGCTCTGTCACCTTCGATTTGTACGCGCCCGACGGGGAACTGGAATTCACCACGGCCGCCTACAGCCTGGGCACCCCGGCCGACGCCGCTGGCTCGCTGTCGGTCGGCGCTATCGAGTGGCACTCTAACGGCTTGGAGAATTTCAGCTCACAGGGGCCAACCAACGACGAGCGCCTCAAGCCCGACATAACTGCCCCGGACGACGTAAGCACGGCCAGTTACGCGCCGCGCTCGTTTGCCGGCACATCGGCCTCCACACCTCATGCAGCCGGCGCCGCCGCCCTTGTGCTCAACGCATGGCCAGACTATAACCCTAGGCAAGTGATGGACTACCTGATTGCCAACTCGCAAGACTTGGGGCCAGATGGCCCCGACGCAGCCTACGGCTATGGCCGCTTGTCCTTACCCGCGCCTCAGCTCAACCAACCCCCGCCCACGCCAGCCCAAATCCCGCCCACGCCTGTGGCGGTGGTGCCAGCGCCCATCACGCCCATCCCCCCTGCTCGAACTGCGACGGGCAACAATGCTCCTGTGGCTATCCTGGTCTGCCTGGGTGGGTTGATTTGCCTAGGAGCGCTAGGAAGCCTGGCTGGGCTTGCCCTGCTGCTAGCGCTGACACGCTCCACTCGCCGAGCAGCGCAGCCTCAAGCCTCCTACGCGCCGCAGCCGGCCCAGCAAGCCTGCTTATCGACCAGCGAAGGCACTTGCATAGCCCTGGCGCCAGGAGAAAACACACTGGGGCGCTCGCATGAAAACGACCTGGTATTGGCTGATGATGACCAGGTCAGTCGCCGCCACGCGGTGATCGCCTGGGACGGCCAACGCTGCAGCGTGACCGACCTGACCAGCAGCAACGGCACCTTCGTCAATGGCAATCGCATCCCCCCCCACACGCCGTACCCCTTGCACAGCGGCGACCGCCTCCGCCTTGGCCCGACGGCCAAATTCGTGGTCAGGCTACCCGTGCCTTGAAGGAGCAAGTTCAGGCGCTTCACACTCCAGGCAAGATATGATACAATAAACGCGGGAAACAAGTTGCATTTTCACGAATCCCAAAGGGGGAGATCACATGACCCAGTACGCTACTGTCAATCAGCTACTTATCGCCACTGTGTCTAGCTCACAAACCGGTACGCTTATGGACAAGCTGACTCGAGATGGCTTTTATGTCACCCGGGTGGACTCCAGCGGAGGCATCCTATACGAGGCGACGGTCTCGCTGTTCATCGGCCTCAACCAGTCCCGGCTGCCGCGCCTGCTAGAACACCTGCGCGAGTGCTGTCCAACTCGCCGGCGATTGATCCCCGCTCACATCGAGGCACCCTTGCTCGAGGTCCAGCCGGTGATGATCGAAGCCGAGGTTGGCGGCGCGATGATCTATGTGCTCGACATCGAGCGCTTTGAACAAGTGTAAAAAGAGGTTGTTATGAAACTCGTCATCGCTATCGTGCGTGATTCGGATGCGGGAGATATTATCGAGCGACTGGTTGCCGGCGGTTACCGCGTGACCCGCGTGGCCAGCACGGGAGGATTCCTGCGGCAGGGCAACGTCACGCTGCTGATTGGTGTGGAAGAACAGCACGTGCAATCCGTCATCGACGTATTTCGAGACAGTTGCACTTCTTCAGACCCCAACCAGCACTGCGCCACCATTTTTGTTGTAAACGCGACCCACTTTGAGCAAACCTAAAGTTCGCCGGCGCCCACCGGCCAGACACGCTCGTTGCTTTCGCTCACTTCGCGCGTTGGGTACGCGCCTACAGCAGCACACGCTGCAAATCACGGCCGGAGGGCGCTGGACCGACCGCCTCTCTACACCCGTCAGGCAGAACCTGCGCTGGTTCTGGTTCGATGGCCTGTTTGCCAACGCCAGCGACGCCGCGATAGTGGATTACCTACCCCTGTTTGTGTTGGCATTGGGCGCCACGCGGGGGCAAATCGGCCTGATGAGCGCGTTGGCCAACCTGAGCGGCGCGCTGCTGCTGCTGCCGGGAGCAGCCCTCGTCGAACGCTTGGGACACCGCAAGCACATCGCCGTGCTCAGCGGTGGGGGGATGGGGCGGCTTACACTGCCGCTCCTGGCCCTACTGCCCCTGCTGGTGGGTAACCCAGCTGTTATCTGGCTGGCAGTGGCGTTGGTCGTCGCGCGCAGCGCCTTCGGCAACCTGGGGCTGCCAGCCTGGACCTCCTTGACGGCCGACATCGTCCCCCTGACCTGGCGTGGACGCTATTTTTCAACCCGCAACATCGCCATGGGAGTGGCCGGCATGGCAACCACCTACCTGGTTGGGCAACTCATCACCCGGATTGGCGGCCTAAGCGGTTACCAATGGGCGTTGGGACTGGCCTTTGTCCTGGGGATTATTTCGAGCTATTGCTTCAACCGTATCGATGAACCGCAAGCTACAGCCAGCACGTCAGGCAGTATGCCCAAGACTCGCCAGCCCATCCTGCATCACCTACGCACCCATCGCGACTTTGTGGTCTTTTGCGCCACAGCCGCCCTGTGGAACCTGGCACTCAACGTAGCGGGGCCATTCTTCAACGTTTACCTGGTCGAAAACCTGAACGCCACAGCCAGCGTGGTGGGCACGCTCAGCGTGCTCACCAGCCTCACCGCCCTGCCTGGCCAGCGGCTATTCGGCCTGCTAGCCGACCGCTGGGGGCCACGCCGGGTCCAGCTCATCACCGGGCTGCTGATTCCGCCACTACCAATGGCTTGGGTGTTCATTCGCTCGCCGTGGCATGTAGCGCCGATCAACATCGCCTCTGGCTTTCTGTGGGCCGGTTTTAACCTGGCCAGCTTTAACATGCTGCTGGCCATCACTCCCGAAGATCGCCGGGCGCGCTACACAGCCTGGTATCAGATCGTCGTCATGCTCAGCCTGGCCGCCGGCGCCGTGCTGGGCGGCGCCATCGCCGAAACGTGGGGATACTCGGCGATCTTTATCTTGTCCAGTCTTGGCCGGCTGGGGGCTATGCTGCTCTTTGCACGCTTCGTTCACACAAGCTAGACCCTAAGGGTCTTGCCCCTGCACCTCGTTTGGGGGTGCTGGGCAAAGACCCTTAGGGTCTAGGAGCTTGTCGGAGAGACACCCGTAGGGCAGGTTTCCATACCTGCCACAGGCGCGGCGGCTATCCGCAGGATGCCTTTGGCGTAGAAAGCCGCCCTACAAAACGC
>JAFGFO010000184.1 GCA_016931085.1 Thermoflexales bacterium | reverse complement strand
ATTACTCTGTGTAGGCCAGTCTCAATTTGTTCGAACGCCAGTCTCATTAACTTCGATCACAGTCCCATTAACTTCGAAATCCTACAATTCAATATACCTATCGGTATACCCTCCATAATTAGCGTTATGGAGGGTAATTTGCGCTTTTTGGCAATATAAGTTACAATAACAGGGTATATATTTCTAGTTATGGATGCTAGGCATGCTATCTCTGCGGCCAGCTTGGCTCTACACCAACAAGAAATTGGAGAGCAGGCATAGGGGATAGTTGCTGCGAGACCAGGAGAATAGCCAATGTTCGGTAAAATCCTAGATCAATTCGATGCCCACCTGGGCGGCTTGAGCCGTGCCCCCAACACCCGCGCGGCCTACAAGCGCGACCTGATCCAGTTCCTGGCTTTTGCCGAGGCGCAAGGCGTCACTGCTCTATCCGACCTTACCGCTGCCCATGTTTCGGCCTGGCTGGCCGAGTTGGCCGAGGCTGAGCAATCTGCCAGTTCGCGTGCCCGCAAATTCAACACTCTGCGCAGCTTTACCAAGTACCTGCTGCTGGTAGGGCAGATCATACCCGATCGGGTCGGGTGCGATTTTACGCTGGGGATCGACCCACCCAAGCCAAAATCCAAAGAGCCGCGTGTGTTGACGCAGACCCAGATCAAGGCGCTTCAAGGCGTGGCGCACAATGATCCGAGGAACGCAGCTATCGTCGAGGTCTTGTTACAAACCGGCCTGCGCGTAGGCGAGTTGACGAGTTTGACGTTAGACGATCTGGTGTGGGGCGATGAATATACGCAGTCTTACTTGCTCATCCGCAAAGCAAAAGGGGGTAAGGAGCGGTGTGTGTCCGTCAACTCGGTGGCGGAAGAGGCGCTGCGGCGATGGCTCAAGGTTCGGCCCAAGAACAAGGGCCGGCATCTGTTTCTGAGCAAACGAGGAGCAATGCCCTTGTTCTCGGCCGATGTGCGGGCGATGCTCAAGAGGTATTACAAGGCAGCCGGCATTTCGACCGATGGAATCAGCGCGCACACGCTGCGCCATACCTTTTGCACTCAGCATGCGGCCAAGGGCACCAACCTCATCGTCATCCAGCGCGCCGCCGGCCACGCCAGCCTGACGACGACGCAGCACTATCTGCACCTGGTGGACAAGATGATGGAGGAAGAACTAGAGCGGAATGCGTTGTAAGAGTGTAAGAGTCCTCAGGGTTGACATCTCGTTTATTTCTTCCCCTCAACCGATCGGCGGTATTCTTGCACTGCGCTGCGGGTGGTATACCAAACCCGTCCCCGCTTGATGGCTTCCAGCCGTCCCTTGCGCGATAGCAAACTCAAATATTCCTGGCTATAGGATGTGCCTTTGGCCGCCTCTGCTAGCGCTATCCATTCCTCGTCGCGTTTGGGTGCTTTTTTGCGCAGCGTGCAGGCTTGCAGGTAAAGGGTCAAGCTGCGCTCGACCGTGCGCCCGACGAAATTGACCAGCGGCCCCTCGTTACCTTTATCGGCTTGCGCCAGGACGCGATAGTACTGGCGGCGATTGACCCGCAGGATGATGGTCGGTGGGTAGCCATCGCACATCAGCATCAAGTTCATCACCAGGCGAGCCGTGCGCCCGTTGCCGTCAATGAATGGGTGAATGGCGGCCAGCCGGTGATGCGCCAGCGCCGCCCGCTCGATGGGATGCAGCGACTGCGCGGGACCGTTTAGCCAATCGCCCCATTCATTCATCAAGCGCTGGATCTCCCACGCTTCCGGCGGCTGAATGGGCGCGCCGGCGATGCGCACAGGCAAAGTGCGATATTGGCCGGCGTTCTCGTCGTCTATGCGCGCCAGTACCAGCTTGTGAATTTGCCGCACCTGGAACGGTGTGATGGGCGCGGCGCCTGCCGCAAGCGCTTCCACGTAATCAATGGCCTCTTTGTGGTTGATGACCTCGAAATGCTCGCGCATACTTTTGCCGCCGATAGTCAACCCTGTTTCCAGGATGAGCTGCGTCTCGCGCAGTGTGAGCGTGCTGCCCTCGATGGCGTTCGAGTTGTAAATCCATTCGAGGGCCAGTTGCTCGTCCAGGCGGCGCACGGCTTCGGCCGGCAGGGGCCTGAGGGCGTCCAGTTGCGTCTTTTTCTTGTCCAGGCGCGTTAGCAAGCGTGGTTCAATCATCTCATTCACCTTGTATCGGTATCGGATAGATGGGAATATTATACATCCGATACCGATATGGGTCAACCTACAAGGGTAAAAAATCAATTGAATCGAAGGAGAAAATCAATGGATATGCTCAAAGTTTCGTCCAAGTCGCGCCCATCTGCTGTCGCTGGGGCTATAGCTGGAGTCATGCGCGAGCATGGCAGCGCCGAGGTGAGGGCCATCGGCGCCGGTGCAGTCAACCAGGCCGTGAAAGCGGTGGCCATCGCCGGCAGATTCCTGGGGGAGGACAATATCGTGATTACTTGCCGTCCCCAGTTTGAGGAGATCGTCCTCGATGGACTAGAGCGCACCGCGATCAAGATCGTAATAGAAAAGCGCTAATCGCGGTTTCAAGCAGCGGCAGGAATCAAAGGTGAGCGCGTAGTCAGGTGAGGGTTTACCAGGCGCGAGCGAACAGGGGCTATCGCTTCAATTTCAACGTAAACGACAATGTGGCCATTGCCTGTTCGCTGCGCCTTTTGCGCTGCCTCGAGGTTGATGCGATAAAGCTCTGGGTCGTCTTTAGGAAGCAAAACGACCTCAGCCCCGTTCGGAATTTGATTCAAAATATCTGGATGTTCCTGAATATAGCGCTCAAACTCTAAGGACAAGGTGATATTCTTTTCTATTATTGTTTCGTGGCTATAACTCATCGCTTGGAGTATACCGCAACAAGATAAGAACCGCAAGTGTTTGCTTGATTCGGCACGGCTCTGTCGTGCTGTTTCACTGCGGGCGGCGTTCTGCCCTCGCTACCAGGAGTGCGGGCCTGGGTCAATCAACCGCACACACGTCGACTATCTGAACCGGCTTTGCGGGTGACGATAGTCCAGGAGATGCACGGCTCCGGGCTTTTTGCCAAATCCGTGTGACGCAGGTGGCGTTGTGCCCCTGCATGGAGCGACACGGCTGCCCAGGCTTGTGCCCAAGGCCGTGTCCAGGAGAGCGGCTCCTGGCTGATTGCAGAGCTAGCCTGCTGAGGCGAACAGTAGTGTGCCGGTGGGGAATCTCCCACTGGCACACTCCGTGGGCGGATTTTCCCCGGCACACTCGTCCCGCACCTCAACGGAGGCAATTCCAGGACGGATCCCGCTGTCCTGTTTGCGCGCGTTTCTCGCCAGGCCAAGAGAAACGCGCATTTTGTGTTTGGCCAAACATCAATCAAACGGAGGTAAGTATGTTCAAGCTGGATAAACTGCAAACGTTGACCGGCCGGCTGATCACCGAGATCGGTGAAATCCTGGCCCAACCGCTCGACCCTGGCGCTTACAAGGGCGTCCCGGGTGGGGCGGATTTGACGGACATCGGCACAGCCTGGATGCTGGAAAAGTTGCACGAGGTTTTTGGCCCATCGGGATTGGGCTGGAAGCTGACGTATGATCCCAACGACTTGGACTGGTTCGGCACCGAGACCAAGCGCCCGTGGGCGATTCTGAAGACGGCGCAGTTCCAATACCTGGTCGTCGATGCCGAGAGTGGCGAACAGACCTGGGTCGCGGTGCAGTGCAACGGCGGT
>JAFGFO010000183.1 GCA_016931085.1 Thermoflexales bacterium | reverse complement strand
GCGCGCCTTGAGGTCGGCCACCTCTTCCGCCAGGTTCTCGTTGCCGGCGCTGAGGAACTCGTGCAGCGGCGGGTCGATCAGGCGGATGATGACGGGTAGTCCATCCATAACCTCGAAGATGCCCTCGAAATCGCGGCGCTGCATGGGCAGTAGCTTCTTGAGCGCGCCCTGGTAGGTCTTGACGGCCGGCGAAGCCTTGACGGCCTTGCGAGCCTCGGCGGCGGCCTGTTGGGCGTCCTTGCTATCGGGTCGCCTGGCCAGCTCGGCCTCGGCGGCGGCCAGCTTGTCGAGCGCGGCCTGCGCCTGGGGGGCGTTGAGGATCATCTGCTGGACCACGGGAATGCGCGCTTGCTCCAGGAACATGTGCTCGGTGCGGCATAGGCCGATCCCTTGCGCGCCAAAGTTGCGCGCGACCCTGGCGTCCTTGGGGTAATCGGCATTGGCCCACACCTGCAAACCCTTGGTCGGGCTGGAGCCATACGCCGGGCGCACGTCGCGAGCGCGGATTTCGTCGGCCCACGCCAGCAGATCGGCCAACTCTTTTTCCTTGGCCAAATCGGGCTTGATGGTGGTGATTTGCCCGGCGAACACCTCGCCGGTGGTGCCGTCGATCGAGATAAAGTCGCCGGCCTTGATCGTCTTGCCGTCCGCCACCAGCACTTTCTTTTCGGCGTCCACCCGGATAGCCTCGCAGCCGGCCACGCACGGCAGGCCCAGCCCGCGCGCCACGACCGCCGCGTGCGAAGTCGCCCCGCCGCGTTGGGTGAGAATGCCCTTGGCGACCAGCATACCGTGCACGTCGTCGGGATTGGTCTCGGGGCGGATCAGGATGACGGACTTGCCGGCCTTGCCTAGCTCCTCGGCCGTGTCGGCGTCAAAGACAGCCAGGCCAGTGGCTGCACCGGGCGAGGCGTTCAGACCCTTGGCCAGTTTCACCCCCGTCTTTTTGGCCGCCTCGTCAAAGCGCGGCAGCAGCAGTTGGTTGATCTGTTCCGGCTCGACGCGATTGATGGCCTCCTCGCGCGTGATCAGGCCCTCGTTGGCCATGTCCACGGCGACCTTGACGGCCGACTTGGCCGTGCGCTTGCCGGTGCGCGTCTGGAGCATGTACAACTTGCCGCGCTCGATGGTAAACTCCATGTCTTGCATATCGCGATAGTGGCGCTCCAGCCGGTTGACGATCTCGACAAATTCCTGGTAGACCTCGGGATTGTCCTTGGCCAGCTCGGCGATTTTCTTGGGCGTGCGCGTGCCGGCTACCACGTCCTCACCCTGAGCGTTGAACAGGTACTCGCCGTACAGCATCTTGGTGCCGGTGGCCGGGTCGCGGCTAAAGGCCACGCCCGTGCCGCTGTCGTCGCCCATGTTGCCAAAGACCATGGTCATCACGTTGACGCCGGTGCCCAGGTCGTGCGGGATCTTGTTGAAATTGCGATAATCGGTGGCGCGCTTGCCGAACCACGACTGGAAGACGGCCTCGACGGCCTCGCGCAGTTGAGCGTAGGGATCCTGCGGAAAGTCCACGCCCAACTCTTTCTTGTAGAGCTTCTTATAGTCGGCCACGACCTTTTTGAGATGGGCAGTCGTCAGGTCGGTGTCCTTGCCGCCGGCGGTCTGGGCCTTGTACTTGTCCAGGATGTGCTCGAATTTGACGCCGTCAATGCCCTTGACGATGCGGCCAAACATCTGGATCAGGCGACGGTAGGCGTCGTAGGTAAAACGCTCGTTGCCTGTCAACGCCGCCAGCCCCTTGAGCGTCTGGTCGTTGAGACCAACGTTCAAGACCGTGTCCATCATGCCTGGCATGGAGAACTTGGCGCCGGAGCGAACGCTGATCAGCAGCGGGTTAGCCGTGTCGCCAAAGCCTTTGCCGGCCCTGGCCTCGACGTCCTTCATTGCCACCAAGGCCTGTTCCCACAGGCCTTCAGGAAACTGCTTGCCGGCGTCGAAGAAGGCGTTGCAGGCTTCGGTCGTGATGGTGAACCCAGGCGGCACCGGCATGCCGGCGCGCACCATATCGAACAGGCCCGCTCCCTTGCCACCGAGCAAGCTGCGAACGCCGTCCCAACTTCCCATGAGTCGTTCGGTTTCAGCTACTTCGGTGAATAAATATACCCATTTTTTACTCATATTCTTACTCCTTTATAGATGATGTGTCATGATTATGCTTCATGATAAGCTTTTTATTTTCGCTTAGCACCCGCCCTATTATATCTTTTAGGGGCATTAAGTCAAATGTGCCTTCGTTGTAGTTGCGCCACGAGCATTTACGAGTATAATGAAGGCTGTTCGAAATCCCTGTAGGCGGAGGCAGTTGGATGGGGCGGCTCAAACTTGGATCCGAGCAGTTGAAAATCGGGCTCTTGCTGCTCATTACATTGGTGGCAGCTTTTTATCGCTTGTACCGGATTGCCGATCTGCCGCCGGGGGACGATCACGATCCCGCCTTCTATGGACTGGACGCTCTGTCCATTCTCCAGGGTCACCATACCGCCTTTTTTCCCAGCAATTTTGGACGCGAGGCGCTTTTCAGCTATATTGTAGCCTTGTGTTTTGCCGTTTTTGGCGCCCACCCGTACGTGATTCACATGGCGGCTGCTTTTGTGGGGATTTTGACCGTGCCCGCCCTGTATTGCGCCGCGGGGGAGCTTTTCGCCGGTGAGTCCAAGTTACTAGAGCAGTGGGGGGGGCTGCTGGCGGCCCTGGTATTGGCGCTTTCTTATTGGCATCTCAATTGGAGCCGCTTTGGCGTGCGGTCGATCCTGGTACCGTTCTTTGCCGCCCTGGCGTTTTATTTTCTGTGGCTGGGCTTGCGCAAGGGAAGCCGGTGGGCCTTTGTGGCGTGTGGCCTGGTTTTGGGCTTGAGTCTGTACACCTACCAGGCCGCCCGGCTTTTCCCGTTGTTGATTTTGATTGGCTTTGGGAGCGTCGTGTGGCAGCGCAAGAGTTTCTCTAGGCCTGCCGTGACGAACTTGATCCTTGTGGCTGGGGTCGCTCTGCTCGTGTTTGCACCGCTGGGGCATTATTTCCTGACCCACCCGGGCAGCTTTTCGCAGCGCATCGAGCAGACGCTTGTTTCTACAAGCGGGAATGCGCTGGACGATCTCTACGCTCTTGTTGACCGACTGGTCCAGGCTATCTCGAGCCTTCACGTGCTAGGTGAGAGCACCGCTCATCACAGCACCTTGCCAGGCCGCCCCGCCCTGGAGTACTTTTTTTCGATACTCTTTGTCATAGGACTGGCGATTAGCCTGACTCGAATCCGGCAGCCGCGTTATTTCTTTCTCCTGGCGTGGTGGGGGCTGATGCTGCTCCCGGTGCTGGCCGGCCAGGGCATAGCCGCTAAACGGGCGCTGGGGGCCTTGCCGGCGATTGCGCTATTGGTTGCCGTGGGAATACTGGTCCCTTGGCAGGCCTTGCGGCGCGCGAATTGGCAGCCAGTCCTCTCTAAGGTCGTAAGAGCGATCTGGTGCGTTTTTATCTCGCTAGGCTTTATCTCTAGCGGCGTGGCGACTTTTCGAGATTATTTTGTGGCCTGGGCTTCCAACCCGGATCTGTTCACTTACTTTGAAGTGGGCGTTTCCGCGATTGGAAGCTATATCGGAACATTGCCTCCCGACGAGCGGATTTACATCTCGCCCGACCCGCCGGAGCATCCCGCTATACGCTTCAACTCTGGCTTGAGAGACGGTATACGGGGCTATAATGGTCGAGCTTGCCTGGTGGTGCCGGCTCAATCGAGTTCCGGCGCCACTTTTATCGTCGCTCCAGGCGAGGATGGATCTAGCTTGGATTTGTTGCAGCGTTACTTGCCCCAGGGTAAGATTGTGGCGGAAGGACCCCTGCACTACAATAAACCTTACTTCCTGGCTTACCATATTCCGGCCGAGTCCATCGTAAGAGTGGAACCTGTCTATCCTATCCAGGTAGATTTTGGGGCGCAAATTCAGCTTGTGGGCTATGACCTCGATGTGCTCACTTATCGCCCGGGTGAGACGATTCACCTGAATGTCTATTACCGGGCTTTGCAGCCCATGATGACGGATTATACGGTTTTTACGCACCTGCTAGGTCCTGATAACCCGAATGCCCAAGGCTCATTGTGGAGCCAGGATGATAGTGAACCTTGCCGGGGGGGATACGCTACTTCTTTATGGACCACGGATGAAATCGTGGCTGATCGCTTCAATCTGCCGATCCCCGCCGATGCACCTCCAGGGGAGTATGAATTGACAATTGGGTTTTACAGCCTGTTGACTATGGAACGCTTGCCAGTGCTCAATTTAGACATCCAGGCGGATGAGTGTGCTGTTTCTCTAGGAAGTGTGCTCGTTAGCCATTAGCCTCTACGCGGCTTGCCGAAATGACAAGCCGCCTTACCTTAAAACTCGAAAACTTTAAGGTAAAGTGCCCCATTTGCTATTGCCAGCAAAATGATCTTGTGCTATAATGTCAACACTCGTAACCCCCATATACAGGGGTAAAATACCTTACAACCCCCATATATGGTGGTAATGTCCAGGCGAGCAGCTCCCCTTCCCCTCGGGGATGTTGTCACAGTGGAATTGCTTGGACTCCAAGGATTGCTTGAACCACTCAACCAGGGCCTCAGGCCTGATAGGCTTGGAGTTCTCTGCCCGTCCCTGGTGTGGGGTGATTCTACGCACAGGTGAAGGATGAAGTGTCCTCATTGTGGAAAATCGAAAAGCCGGGTGATCGACACCGCGCACGAGTCTGACGGCAGCACCTACCGCCGCCGTGAGTGCCAGGCTTGCCGCCAGCGCTTTTCGACCGTCGAACGGGTAATGGTGTCCAGGCTGCAGGTGAGGAAGGGGGACGACCGGCGCGAGCCGTTCGACCGGGACAAATTATTGGACAGTATTCGCCTGTCGTGTGCCAAGCGGCCGATTGCCAGCGAAGTGTTGGAAGGGCTGGTCGATCGCATCGAAGCCCAGGTCACAGCCTTGAACAAGTCCGAGGTGTCCAGCAAAATCATCGGCGACAAGGTCATCGCCGGCTTGAAGGACATTGACCAGGTCGCTTATATTCGATATGCCATCGTCTACCTGGGGTTGTCTGACATCGAGGCTGTACGCCAGGAAATAGATCGAATCCTTGCCCCCAGCAGGGCAAGGAGTGCCTAGTAGAGACGAGCCGCCGGGGCATTTCTACCCCTCAGTACTTGTGTAGGCTATACCACAATTTTAATAAAGGAAGCTGTCATGTCGATTGAGTCGATACGAAAAAGGGATGGGAGAGTTGTTCCATTTGATAGGGTGAGAATAGAGAATGCCATTTGCAAAGCGGCCCTGGCTGTGGGGAATGGAGGTGAGCGAGCGTGGGCGGAGGAGTTGACGGACCAGGTCGTTGGGCGTCTGGCGGAGCGTTGTAACGGCAATGGGACCCCCGGTGTTGAAGACATCCAGGACATTGTAGAAGAGATGCTGATCGCCTCCAACAATGCCAAGGTGGCCAAGGCTTACATCTTGTATCGTGAGCAGCATAGCCAGGTCAGAGAGACCAAGCAGTTTATGCTCGACACGATGAAGCTGATGGATGACTATCTTGAGCGCAGCGATTGGCGTGTCAGCGAAAACAGCAACATGAACTATTCGCTCCAGGGGCTTAACTTTTATGTGGCCTCCTCGATCAGCGCGCGTTACTGGCTCAACAAGATTTATTCACCCGAGGTGCGCGAGGCGCACACCCAGGGGGACTTTCACATCCACGATCTCAGCGTCCTGGCGGCCTATTGCTGCGGTTGGGATTTGCAGGACCTGCTTTTGCGCGGCTTTGGCGGCGTGCCGGCGAAAATAGAGAGCCGGCCGCCCAAGCATTTGCG
>JAFGFO010000020.1 GCA_016931085.1 Thermoflexales bacterium | reverse complement strand
GCACGATATGCGGCTGCTGATCTTTGAGCTGCACCCGCCCGTGCTGGAACAGGAAGGCTTGGTGACGGCCCTGCGCGTCCGGCTGGCGGCGGTGGAGGCGCGCGCCGGGCTGCAAACAGAACTCGAGGTAGAAGGCGAGCGCCGCTTGCCGATTGGGATCGAGCAGGAACTCTATCGGATCGCGCAAGAGGCGCTCAACAATGTGATGAAACACGCCAAGGCGCGGCATGTGACGATTCGTTTACAGTTCACCGACACTACCGTTTGCCTGCAAGTGCGCGACGACGGGCTTGGCTTTGACCCGCTCACCGCCAGGGACAGCGGTGGAATGGGGCTGCACGGTTTCGAGGCGCGCGCGGCCAAGGTGGGCGGGCGGGTAACGGTGGACAGCAGCCCTGAGCAGGGAACGACGGTGAGGGTGGAAATTGAGACTGAGGAGGTGGTATGAGCCAGGCGATTCGCGTTTTGGTTGTTGACGACCATACGATTGTCCGCAAAGGTGTCTGTGCCTTGCTGGCGGAGATAGAAGGTCTTGAGGTGGTGGGCGAGGCCGCCGATGGGCAGGCGGCTATAGCCCAGGCAGAAACACTCCGCCCTGACGTGATTCTGATGGACCTGGACATGCCCAAGCTGGACGGCATCGAGGCCACCCGCCAGATCAAGGCCAGCCAAGCGGAGAGCCGTATCCTCGTCATGACCAGCTTCGCGACCGATGATAAAGTGCTCCCGGCCATCAAGGCGGGTGCCCTGGGTTATCTGCTCAAAGAATCCGCCCCCGAGGATCTCGTGCAGGCGATCCGCCAGATCCATCGCGGGGAATCATCGCTGCACCCGGCCATCGCCCGCAAAATCTTGCAGGAAATCGCCGCACCCGGCCATCGCCCGCCGACGCCCAATCCGCTGACCGAGCGCGAAACCGAGGTCCTGCGTATGGTGGCTCAAGGCTTGAGCAACCAGGACATTGCCAGGAAATTGAACATCGGCGACCCAACCGTGCGCTCGCACGTGAGCAACATTATGAGCAAGCTGTACCTGGAGAACCGGACTCAGGCCGCGCTGTATGCCCTGCGAGAAGGGCTGGTATCGCTAGAGGCATTGCCCGAGGCGCAGGGTAGCGAGGGCGCTGAATAAAGCTAGCGCGTTGCACCGATAGATGTCATAGACTCGCAAGATAAATGTGGAGACAGACCGCCCCCAAGGCGGTCTTTTTGTTTATCCTATGTGGGAAAAGCAGGGCAGTCGCAGCTCATTAGGCTACGATTTTCTCCGGCAGGTTCCCAGACAGCTTGAAGAGCATGCGGCTGATCAGGACCCACCATACAATCCAGAACACACCGCTAATAGGCATGATAAGGCCGGCGATTGAGGGTGCGACGACCAGGCTGAAGTCATTGGCGACCGTAATGACACCGGCCAGGATTCCCGCGTAAGCGGTCGCTTTGCCAAAAGCCCCGCTCCGCAGCATGACGAGTGAGATGATCAGGACGGCAGCGGCTATGAAGAAGAACCCGGCGGTTTGGGGTGTCGCCGTGCCCAGAGAACCCAATGTATCCCCGGCGGTCAGGATGCGAGTCCTCTGCGCCTCTGTCGCCGCCGCCGCGTACTGATCACTAAGAAGAAGGATAGAGAGCATGGCTACGCGCGGCACGACAAAGACCGCGATCCCCAGGAAAGCAAAGAACGTGGCGATGGCCATGTAAGATTCACTGTATCGCTTGAGAAGCTGGTAGAGAGCGAGAAATAGTGTGCCCAGCAGCGCTATAGATAAAATGTCCAGCGCATTCAAGTCGAGGAGGCCAAGCAGCTTGTTGCGCTGAAGCAATGCGTACCAACTCTCCGTCGTGGTGGGGTACGTCCCGCCCAGGCCTATGGCCAGGGCTTCGATCAGATAAAAAGCCAGGGCAACCAGGGGAGCGATTCCCCCCACCCTGTAGAGATTTTTCCACCTGGAATCCGCCACTTGATCTGAGTGTGACACTTGGGCCTCCTTGAGCAGACTTGCACAATCAAGAGGGTAATTGTTTTTCACGACGCCCCAGTTGCCAGAGCCTCCAGCCAACCAGGGGGAACCACAGCAGGTAAAGCGTGCCAGCGATAGCCATGAGAAAGACACCCGCTGGCGGCGCCAAAATCAACAGCGGAATATGGAGCAGGTCAAGCCCATGGGTCAGGATGCCCACATAGGCGGTCAATTTGCTAAAGATAGCGCTCCACAGCATGACAACTGAGATCAACACGGCAGCGCTTTGTAGCAGGACACCCCCCACAAAAGCGCCCGTGCTATGAAACATATCTGAAGCCAGTATCGCCTCTCCGGCTGCCAGGAGCTGCGACCTCTGGGCCTCTGTTGTGGCAGCCGCGTGCTTGTCGCTGAGGGTCAGCATAGAAAAAGCCGAGGGCGTGGCGAGAAAGAGCGTTAGGCCGACGAAAACGAGCACCGTCGCCAGGGTCGTGTAAGCGCTACGAGTGCGCCTGAGGGCAATATAGAGACCCAGAAATAGCAAGTAATACAACGGCATGACGAGAACGGTCAATACATCCAGCCGTGCGAGCCCAACGAGCCGGTTGTTTTGCAAGAGAGTAAAAGCTTCCTCCGCGTTGCCAGGCGCTCCACCCAACACGACAACGCTGACCATGGTGACCAGGGAGTAGACGATCAAGATCATGGTCGCCACGCCGCCAATCGTGCACAGGACTTTCCAGTCGGAGTCTATTTCGGCTTCAGTAATGGGACATGATTTTAAGAGCGACATTTTATCCTCATTATATTTTAGGGCAGCGCAGTTACGTCAGTTCCTTCACCCCATTATCCCACAGATCACCGTACCAGACAAGAAATGATCTAATCGCGCCATTACCTCCCCGGCGCAGGTCGTGCGCCCCGCTTGCGCAAGACCGTAAACAAGCACAGCCCGAACAGGTAAACGATCAAGCCCACCTGCACGATGCCATCGAAGGTGTCGCGCCGCTTGATCTCCCACAGGCCCGGGCGGGGATAGGCGAGCGCGAAAAAGCCGGCCAACAGGCAGATCAAGATGCAGAGCAATCTCGACGGCGTGTGGCGATAGGTGACAAAGGCAGCCAGCACGGTCAATACCGCCCCAAGGCCAAACGCGCCCCACAAGCCAGGCCCATAGTCACCCAGGCAGGCTGTGATCAAGAACTGGGCACAGTAGGCCCCGCACAGGAAAGCCAGATCCCGCAAGTACGACGCCCAATCCAGCCGGCCTCCCCCAATCAGCAGCGTCAAGGCCAGGCCGGCGGCCAGCAGCAGCAGCCCGGCCGGCGCCCTCTGCAGCAGGTAGCGGCCCTTCCAGTACCAGGTGGACGGCGCGACGTTCTTGAAAGAGATGCCCACGTGAGGCGCCATCATCACCCGGTCCAGCTTCTCCACCAAGACGGCGCCCTCGTCGCCCAAGTCGTGGTACTCAGACTGCCACGGCCCCTCCTGGGGATCACGCATGACGTAAAAGGCTTTGCTGCTGACGGTCAGCGTGAGCACAAAATCGTTGATCTCCCTGGGAGTGGGCAGCCGGTAATAGAAGGCTTCCATCCCTCGCGAGGCATAGCTCACCACGACATGGCTGCATTGGTGAGGTGTGAAAGCTTCGGTCCAGGCGAGCTGGTCCGACACGAAACGCAGGCGAGACTGGATATCCTGACCGTCCACTGTGACGACCAACTGCTCATACAGCTTGGCGGGAGGCAAGGGGAAGTAGAACTCGGTCTCGGTTTCCAGCTCCGAGTCGTTGACGACGTCGTACTCGTAGCGCGCCTGGAGCGTGTAGACAGCCAGCCGGGTTTGTCGCCTGATCTGTTCATCGAGCGCCAGATTGACCTGGCCCCTAAAAGCCGCGATGCTGTTTTGGGTGACGGGCTGGCGTTCTGTGATGGTTCGATAGCGCGGCGGCTGGGTTGGGTCCTCTCGCGGCAGCTCTTCGCGCCTGACGACCTGAACAAAAGGCCGGACGATCAGCTCGTCCTGGGTGATGGACTGGCCCCACACCGCTTTGACGTCCCGGTAGTTAGCGGCAAACACGTCGTTGTAGCTCGTTTCCATCGCTTGAATGTCCCTGGTCAGGACGGTCTGGAAGGCCCAGGCCAACCCCAGGAGCAGGCCAGATCGGGCGGAGGCAGCCAGGATTTGCCGCAGCCAGGGCCACAAGCCGGCGCGGGGCGTGCCCGCTCCCAGCTCGGCCGCCAGGATGCCCCCAGCGGCCAGCATCAGCAGCAGGCCAGCGAACGGCTGAGCGTTGATCCAGGCGAGAAAACCGTCAAGCATGGCTGTAGCTCGAAGATAGTTTCAGGTTTCAAGGTTTCAGGTTTCAGATTTCAGGTGCGCTCCCCGCGCCTGGGTATACAGCGTCAGCCCGAACAAGTACGCGATCAGCCCAACCTGCACCATGTTATCGAAAGCGTTGCGCTGGATCACGTCAGTCAGCAGCCCGGCCAGGGGGTAGACAATGGTGAAGAAAGCGACCAGGGCCAGCGCCAGGACGCGGATCAGGCCAGACGAGGAGCGGCGGAAGAGTAAAAAGGTCAACACGAGAGACAGAGCCGCTCCAAGCACGAGCGAGCCCCAAAAGCCCAAGAAAAAGTCGGACAGCGCGGCCATGGTCAAGAACTGGATGCAATAGACGCCCGCCAGCAGCGCCAGGTCGAGGAAGCGGGCCGGCTGGCCGCAGATCAACAGGCTCAAGCCAATCATGGCGATCAGCAGCGTCAGCGCGTAGGGGCTGTTGGCCAGCACCCGCAAGACCTGGGCACCGGGCTGCTGGGGTTGGAGCAGGGCCACGCCCATGCCGGCCACCGTGACGGCGCGGTCCAGCTTCCACTCCAGGATCGACCCCTTCTGGTCGGCAGTGGGACTGATGCTGGTGGGCGTCAGGCAGCCTTCAGGGTAGTTGAGGAGGGAAACGGGCAAGCGATCGACCGCCAGCTTCAGGTGGAAATCGGTGATCCGCCGGTGAGTGGGCACCTGGTAGTAAAAGTACTCCATGCCGCGTGACTTGTAGCTCACAGCGATTTTATGCCGCTGGTGGGGCGCCATCGGGCTTTTCCAACTGACTCGTTCGGGTGAAAAGCGCAGCAGCGGGCTGACGTCCTGGCCGTCGACCAGGATCGCAAAGTCTTCGTACAGGGTTTGGTTGGGCGAAAGCGGGAAGGCGAACTCGGCCTCTGTCTCCAGCTCCGAGTCATTGGTCACGTCGTACTCGAACTGGGCCTGGATGACAAAGCCGTTGTACAGCGCGTAGCCCTTTTCTCTTTCGCTCAAGGCCATGTCGACCTGGCCGGTGAAGGCGAGCAAGCTGTTTTGGGGCACCAACTGGCGGACTGGCTTGTTGCGGTACAGAGGCGGCAGGGAGGGGTCCTCGCGGGGGATTTCCTCCTGGACGGTCGTCTCGATGTAGTGATTGACGGCCAGCTCGCGCTGCACGTGCGGGCGGCCCCAGATGGATTGGGCGCTTTGCAGCGTGGCTTCGCTGAGGCTGCCGTGCGTCGAGTGAAAGGTGGCGTTGTTGGTGGTGAGGATGGAGCGAAAAGCCCACAGCAGGCCCAGGAACAAGACGGCGCCGACCGAGGCTTCGATCACCCGCCGCAGCCACGGCCACAGCCGATCGGCATCATCCTTCGAGCGGCCAAAGGCGGCGGCGAAAATGACGATGGCGGTGACGGTCATCAGCAGCCCGATGGCTGGCTCGACCGTCATCCAGTTGATGACGCGATTGAGCAAAGACATCTACACACCTCCTCTAGCGCCGCTTGAAGCGCTGACCGTCGAAGGAAATGCCCAGCAGCCGACACACGGCCACCACCAGCAGGGCCAGGATGGCGGCCGGCAGCAGGATGATGACGAAGGCCACCGCTGCCAGGCACAGGTAAACCAGGAGCACGCTCATAGCTTCACCTCTGGTTCGAACGGCAGCCGGACGTAAAAAGTGCTGCCCGGGCAGTTTTGCTCATCGCAGCCGGGGCTTTCCACCCAGATTTTGCCGCCGTGGGCGCGCACGATGCCCCTGGCGATGGTCAGTCCCAGGCCGGGGCCGCCGCCCTTGAACTTGGTCTTGCCCGACGAATGGAAAGCGACCTGGCCGGTCTGGTAGAATTTCTCAAAGATTTGCCCATGATGCGCCGGGTCGATCCCGATGCCGCTGTCGCTGACGGCCACTTGCACCCAGTCGCCCTCGTCGCGGACCAGTTGGCCGCTGACACGAAGCGCGCCGCCATCCGGCGTGTACTTGATGGCGTTCACGACCAGGTTGTAGAAGGCCTTTTGCAGCAGGCCGGGATCGGCCTCGATCGCCGGCAGCTCGTCCAGCCCGGCCGTGGCTAAGCTTATGTGGCGCTCTTGCATAGCGGCCTGGAGCGTCCCGACCACGAGATGGAAGACATCCGAGAACCTGACCATTTCCTTGCACAACGTGATCGCCTCGGCGTCAATCCTGGCCACGTCCAGCATGGCGTTGACGATTTCGTGCAGGCGGACCGCGCCGCCCAGGATGCTGTCGAGCGTCGACTTGATCTCTGGACGGCTGCCCTCGAGCTGCCCCCCCAAGACCTGGGTGAAGCCCATGACGACCGACAAGGGCGTGCGCAGCTCGTGGGCCGCCACGTCGATGAAATCGGACTTGGTCTTATCCACCCGGTCCAGCGCCTCGTAGGCTTTGCGCAGCTCCTCGGTGCGCTCGCAGACCGTGCGCTCCAATTGCTCGTTGAAAAGCTGCAGTTGGCGAGTCAAGTCGCGGATGCGCAGGTGAGTTGTCAGGCGCGCGAGCACCTCTTCCTGTTGAAAAGGCTTGGTGATATAATCCACCGCCCCGGCCCCAAAGCCCTCGACCTTGCTTTCGGTGTTGGCCAGGGCCGTCATGAAGATGACGGGGATGTCGCGCGTTTGCGCCTCGGCCTTGAGCCGGGCGCACGTTTCAAAACCATCGACGCCCGGCATCATCACGTCGAGCAAGATCAGGTCAGGCTGCTTGTAGACAGCCCGCTCGAAGCCTTTCTCGCCGTCGCGAGCCACCACGATCTTGAAGCCGTGAGCGCGCAAAGAATCCGACAACACGGCCAGGTTAGTCGGGTTGTCGTCCACAATCAGGATCGTGTACTTGGAAAAATCAAGCTCTTGGTTCAAGGCATAAATCTTTCTAGCAGCGCCATGATCTGCTCGTCTTCAAAGCCCTTGGCCAGGCGGCGCAGGGCCTGGGCAAAAAGCCCCCATTGGGGATCGCGTTCTTCAAGCTGTCCCGCTCGCTCCTCGATGCCCCACATGTCCCCACCCTTGACCAGCTCATGCAAGGCCTTCAATTCTTCCAGCGGCGGCGGGATCAAGGCTTGCTCCTCGTCCGGCCCGACGAGAGGCCCTTCCTCAGCCGTGCCGGCGTAGACCCATTCCAAATGGAGATGTACCTGCAACTGCTTCAACAGCTTGCCCATCTCGATCGGCTTGGCCAAAAAGCCGTCGCAGCCGGCCACGATGCTGCGCTGCTTGTCCTGGTCGAGCACGCTGGCCGAGGTGCCGACAATCACCAGTTGACCGGCGTCCAGGCCAGGCAGTTGGCGAATCTGTTGAGTGGCCTCAAAACCGCTGACCTCCGGCATCACCAGGTCCATAAAGACGATGTCGGGCCGGGCCTGGCGTACCTGCTCGACAGCCTGCCGCCCGCCCTCCGCCTCGCTCACCTCAAAGCCGAGGGCAGCCAGCATGTGAGACAGCACCGCGCGGTTGTGAGGCCTGTCGTCGACCACCAGGGCCTTCTTGCGCGCGCCCTTATACCCCACGATGTCGGGCGCGCGCGCGACCTGGCCCGGCGCAGCCGTCACCGGCAAATCCAGCTCGAACCAGAAGGTGCTGCCCTGGCCTGGCACGCTCTCGACCTTGATCTGGCCGCCCATGGCCTGCACCAACTGTTGGCTGATGGCCAGGCCCAGGCCGGTGCCCTCGATCCGCGTGCTAAGCTCGCCAACCTGTTCGAAGGGTCGGAAGAGACGTCTCAACTGTTCCGCCTCCATGCCGATGCCGGTATCTTGCACCTCAAAACAGATAGAGATTTCAGAGCAGACAGAGACTTCAGATAGAGAAGAGGGGGAGGTGGCGCGCACGCGGAAGAGGACCTGCCCGGCCTGGGTGAACTTGACAGCGTTGCCCAGCAGGTTGAGCAGCACCTGGCGCAGGCGTTTCTCGTCGGCGCGCACCCCGCCCGGCAAATGGGCGTCAGGCTCGAACAAAAACGCGACGTGCTTTTGTTTGGCCCGGGCCCGGATGATGCCGGCCACGCCTTGCAGAAAGTCCAGGAGGGCAAAATCGGCCGGATACAGCTCCAGCTTGCGCGCCTCGATCTTGGCCAGGTCGAGGATGTCGTTGATGAGCATCAACAGGTGCTCGCCGCTTTGGCGGATAATATCCACGCCCGCCCGGTAGCTCTCGTCGAGCTGCCTGTCGCGCAGGAGGATCTGGGCATAGCCCAGGATGCCGTTCAGCGGCGTGCGCAGCTCGTGGCTCATGCTGGCCAGGAACTCGCTCTTGGCCCGGTTGGCG
>JAFGFO010000182.1 GCA_016931085.1 Thermoflexales bacterium | reverse complement strand
GTTCCACACCGGCCGCGCCGGCCCCCAGGCGGCGTCGCAGCCGACGACGTAGATGCCCTCGTGGTCGCCGGCCACGATCTCGGCGTGGCCATCGCCGTCCACATCGGCCACGATCGGATAGTCCAGGATCGTGCCGGAATCGATCAGTGGCTCGTTGAACAAGACCGCCCCATCGCTGCCTCGGAAGATGGTCAGCCCCTGGTCAGCGCCGTTCCAGATGACCTCCCAGGTCCCATCGCCGTCCAGGTCGTGCACCGACACCCCGCTGCCGGAGGCTTCGTCCCCGGCCAGCGCGCTCCACAAAAGCGAGCCGTCGGCGTTGAGGACAAAGACACGCCCATCCCAATAGCCGGGGCCGTTGTCGACTCTCATTGAGACAATTACTTCGACCTGGTTGTCGCCGTCCGTGTCGGCAATCGCCACCGAGCCGGGCTGGTCGCCGCCGGTGTGATACGACCACACAAGCGAGCCATCGGCGTCGAGCAGCTCGACCAGGCCATCCCAGGCGGCGGCGATTTCTGGCCCTCCGTCGCCGTCCACGTCGGCCACGGCCGGCGCGCCAAAGACCTTTAACCCCGCTGTGACGCCCCGTGTCCAGGCGATTGTGTCGTGGGCATAGTCGAACAGGTAAAGCGTATTGAGGTGGGCGGTGAGAATGTCCAGGCGGCCGTCGCCGCTCAGGTCGGCCAGGACAGGCGGCGTGGCGTGACAGCCTGACCACCAGGCAGAATCGCACAGGGGATAACGCCAGGCGATGCTCCCATCAGCCTCCAGGACAAACAGCTCGAAATCGTCCGTGTTGGTATAGACGCCGGTCGTGACGATCTCGGGAGCGCTGTCCCCATCCATGTTGGCAATCGCCGCCCCACCCTGGGGGTAGTATGCTAACCCCAGGTTTTCCCACCGGCCCCATATAGAGGCCAGGGTATTGGTAACCCACATGAGTGAACCGTCGGCGTGAAAGGCGTATAGCCCGTCGTCGCTGCCGACGACGATCTCAGCGCCGTCCACTCCATCCAGGTCGGCCAGCGCCGGGCCATCGGCCTTGGGGCCGACGTAGGCGCTCCACAGCAAGGGCGAGCCACCGCCGCTGTCGACGCCATCGCCGCGATAGACATACAGGTGGCCATTTTGAGACGTCACCACGATCTCGACCACGCCGTCGCCATCCAGGTCGCCGGCGGCCGCCGTGGACAACACGCCGCCATCCTGGCCGGAAGCAGCCGGGGCCGTATCGTACCACTCGACGGCCGGAAAGCTTGCCGGAGGCGTGGCCGGCGCGTCGAAGGCATCCACGATGGCCGAATCCAGGGGAGTCAGGCGCAGCACGTGCGGCCCATCCGCCAGGCCGGTGTACTGGAAAGTGCGGGTCACGGCCGAAAAGTCGTAGGTCAAGTCGGCCACGCCGTAGCTTGCACCATCGATAAAGACCTGGGCGTGGCTGGGCGACGGACTGGTGCGGCCCACGTAGGCGACCGAGGAGCCGCTAAAGCCGAACCACAGGTTCTCGACCTGGATATTCTTCAGGTACGCCCCGCCACTGGCAGCGGGATGCGTGTACTGTGTCCACCACGGGCTGGCGTACACCGCGCCTGGCTGCTCGGCCTCGTGGCGGCCGGGCGGCGTTTCCCGGCCCGTCCAGGTGTCGACATAGTCCAGCTCGACCCAGTCGTTCGTGGAGGCCGGGTTGCGTTGGGCCAGGACGGCGACGTCGAGGGTGTGGGTACCTGTAGGAACCGTGTAGGCCCGCTCCAGCACGCCCTCGGCCAGCGAGTACAGGTCCAGCGTCTCTTGCGCCACACCATCCAGGCGGATTTCGGCCAGCCCGCTGTCGCTCCTGGTGTGAAAGCCTACCGCCACCCAGTTGCCATCGAAAGCCAGGCTGGCCGTGTAGCCGAGCGTGAGGGAGCGATGGGTATAGCCGCCGCTGGCCAGGCTGCGGCCCTGCTCGTACCACGTGCCGGCCGTCTGCTTGAAGGGATCGCCGTTGTAGCGCAGGCGGGGGTGATTTTCCTCCAGGCGTTGGATGACCGGCGCAACTGGTGCGGGCTGCAGGGCCGGCGTGCTGAAGGCGTCTATCCGGGGGTAGCCGCGCTGCTTGCTCACTTGAAGCACGTGCGGCCCCTGGCCCAGGCCATCAAAGTGAAACGTGCGGGGCGTAAGCTGTGTGGCGTGTAGTTGGACGTAGGCCAGGTAGCGGCCGTCCAGGTAGAGCGCCATCTCGTCGCCGTCATAGTTGGCCAGGCTGTGAAAGGTCAGCGAGTCGCCGCTGAAAGTGAACCAGGCATTCGAGCCGCCCTGGAAATACGCGCCGCCGCTGGCCAGGGAATGGGTGGCGCGGCTCCAGCCACTGCTGAGGTACACCCGCGAGCTGTCTTCTTCGAACGTGCCTTGGGGCAGGCCCACCCCGTCCCACACGTCCACGTAATCCACGTACACCTGCGTGTCGATGGCGCGCGGATTCTTTTGGTTCAAGACGGCGATCGTGAGGGTGTGCGGGCCGGGCGTGGACAGCACGTAGTACCAACTGGCCACGTCGCTCCAGCGGCCGTAAGTGTCCACGTATCCCTGGCTGACGCCGTCGATGCGGACGTCGGCCTTGCCGCCAAATATACTCGTCGCAAATCCAACCCCCACCCACGTGCCGCTAAAGACGAGCGTGGCGGCATTGTCCCTGGTGTTGGAGCGGGCCACCTGGCCGCCGCTGGCCTGGGCCGCCGCCTGGGTAACCCAAGCGCCGGTGAGGGTGAGACTGACCTCCTCCACGCGCCGGATGCTGCCGGCGGATTGGAAAAGAGGCTTGGCCAGGCCGGGAAGGCGGGAGGAAGAGGAAGAATTGTTAATTGTCAATTGTAAATTGTTAATTGTTAATGCGGCTGTCGGCAGTCGGTCGTCGGCGGTCAGTAAGGCTCGAGGTTTGAGAGTTGACGTTTGAGAGTTGACGTTTAAGAGTTGCGTCGTGATCACCGAGGTGACGGTCGCCGTGCCGGGAGGGACGACGGCCGGCCAGGCCGCCTGGGACAGCTCGAGCGCCTGGCCCACGACCAGGTAAGCGTAGCCTGCGCCGCCGGGCACCGGCTGCTGCAAAGCGTCCAGCAGCTCGACACTGACGGTATAGACGCCGGGCGCCCAAGCGGAGGTGTCCACCACACCCAGCGGGCAACTGCGGAGCGCGCCGGTGGGCAGGGCCAGGGGCGTTTCGGCCGACCAGGCCACGCTGCCATCCGGGGCCAGGACCTGGGCGCGGGCGACGAGCTCCTGGTACACGTTGGCCACGTTGGCCACCTGGGCGGAGAGCGTGCTCGAGCTGGCGCCGGTCTCTACGAAAGCCGGCTCGGGGCTGACCGCCACCACCTTTACAAAAGCGTCCACGCTGTTGAGGCTGGCGGTGGCCAGGGCTTGAGCCAGCCCGTCCTCGACCGCCGTGACCTGCGCCGCAAACGAGCGCTGGCCCAGCGCCGCCGGCGTGACGACCAACGCCAGGCTGGCGCCGGCGCCGGGTGGGAGAGCATCGACCGTCCGGCTCGTCCAATCGACCCAGGCGGGCGGCAGCCCGGCCAGGTTGACCGTGTAAGAGCTCGTGAGCGTGCCCCGGTTTTGCAGCGATAGAGTGTAAGTGAGCGCCTGGCCCGCCAGCGTCGCCGCCGCGCCGGACGTCCAGGCCGCCGTCACGCCGCGCTCGCCGATGCGCCTCAGGCCATCCTCGACGGCGCTCGCCGGCGAGCAGAACCCGTCCAGTGTGGGCGAGGCGGCCAGCGCTTCCAGGGCAACTGTATCGATCGCAGGATAGCCGTGCCGCAAGCGGGCGATCACGTCGTTCAAGGCGTCCGTGACGCGAGCCTGTTGGCCGGCGTCGTCCGGGTCCACCTGCCAGGCATCCATTTGCACGACCAGGTTATCCAAGGCGAGCTCGAGCCGGGTATCGCCTAACGTCCCGGCCGCGCGAGCCGCCCGCTGCGTCTCGGCCAGGCAGGGGTGAACGACGCGCACCAGGACGTAGGCCGTTTGGGTGTAGGGCGTGCCGGGGGCCGGGCTGTGAATGGCCACCATCTCCTCGTCGCCCAGGGCGGAACCGGCCGGCGCGAAGACGAGCGCCCGCTCGTCACTTTCGCCGGGGCCAAGCGCCGCCGTGTACTCGCCGCCGCTCATCACCCAGGTCGTGACGGGCAGCGTGACGGCGACGTCGAACGTGCCGGTGGCGTTGCCCACGTTGGCCAGCGCCACGTCGAAAGACGAGGTCAGGGCGGGGCTGGCGTAGACGAGGAGCGGTTCGGCCGTGACGTAGCTAAAGGCCACTTCCGGCATGGTGAACGTCACCGCCTGGCTTTGCGTGAGCGCCGGGTCGTCCAGCGCCGTGGCCGTCACACTAAACTCATAGGACGCGCCCGGAGGCAGCAGCGCCGCCAGCGTGGGCGAGATGTACAGCCCGACCTGGCCCACGCCGCCGGGCGGCAGCGTGAGCGTGGTAGCGGTCTGGCCCTCGGCCCCGCTGAGCACCAGCCAGCCGGGGGGAAGATAGAGACTGGAGATAGAGATAGAGAAGGTGTGCGATGTGGTCGAAGTATTGGTAATGTCGATCGTGTACGCCGCGCCGGGCGCCTGGGCGCGCCCGTCGTTAGTGTCGCCGGGGAAGGACCCCCCTCCCGTCCCCCCTACGAGGGGGGAGGCAGGCTCACCCATGGGGACGGTGATGAGCGGGTCGGGATTGACGCGCATCGCCATGCCCTGGTAGGGCGTGGTGGTGACGGTGTGCAGGGCCGAGACGAACAGGTCGGGGTACGTCCCGGACTGGGCCGTGACCAGGATGGCATAATCGCCAGGCTCTGCCCCCAGCGGCGGCGTGGCGGTGACTATGCCAGCCGCGTCGATCTCGACGTTCCAGCCTTCGGGCGCTTCGACCGTGACGGTGTAGGTGTCGGTAAAGTTTGCCGAGATGAGCGCGTTGAAATTGACCGGCGTGTTGGGATCGGTCGTGGCGGCGGTTGGGCTGAGGTGCAGCGTGAAGAAAGACGCCTCGCCTTCCAGCTCGACCCGGTCGGTGCTGGTGGTTTCCTCGGTGATCGTCAGCGGCCCGGTATAGCCGGCCAGCGCCAGGCCATTGGAGGCGTCCAGCGGCTCGCCGCCGATCAGGAGCGTGCCTGTGGCCGGACCGATCGTGATGTGGGCATCTTGCGTTTGGCCAGAGAGCGACGGCGCAAAGTTGGGCGCGGCGGTGTGGCCGGCGCCGGTCAGGGTTGTGGTACCGGTGGTGACGAGCGTAAAGTTGCCGGTGTAGGTATCTGTGCCATTGACCGTGACGACCACGTCGCGCAGCTCGAGCGTGTAGGGCTGGGTGGACGTGAGTTGCGCGGTGTAAGTCAGCCAGTTGGTGCCCGCGCCCAGGCCAGAGAGGGCAGGGGCGTAGAAGGAGGCGATGCCAGTGCCGGAGAGGGTAATGTGGAGGGGTGAACCCTGGGCCAAAGCGACAGCGGTAGAGAGGCGGGGTGTGACCTGAATGGAGCCGATGTCCACGGGTGTGCCAGTGGAATCGTAGAGTCGACCAGAAGGGGCAGCAAGGGCAGCCAGGGCAAAGGTGTTGTGAGCAAGCAAAGACCATTGTTGAGCGTGTAAATCATCAAGGGCAACATGGTCTGCGATAATGCTCAGTGTAGCAGGCGAATAGCCATATCTCACTGGTGCTGTCAGGGTTTGCGATTGAGCATTGCCTGGATACGGCAGAATCAATGATTGTAGTTTGAACTCCGGCACAGGAGGATCCGTTGCCGCAGCCCCAGCTAATGCTATTGCTGTGAGCACTGCCACGCCGCCAAATATCCCCCTGACATAAGAGATTGAAGTTTAGACTAATTTTTCGAACCTTAAAAATTTCACACGCTGTCTGTATCACGATCGAGTCGTCATTGGGCGTTTTCCACGCT
>JAFGFO010000181.1 GCA_016931085.1 Thermoflexales bacterium | reverse complement strand
GCGGGCGTTCATCGGGCCGCAGCGGGTGTATGACGACCTGGCGCTGGTGGTGATCAAGCGCAAGTGAGCCGGGCGGTACAGCCCCGTTTCCACACGGCACTATCACCAACGTAACCTCCCATGACTTGTGAGGGCAGATTGGGCCTCCGCTGCGAGCCAGGTTTTGTACCCTCGTCTAAAAAGTGCTATCATGTAAGCAATAAGCCGTTTCAGCACGAAGAGCTGCTGGACCGGGTCACGACACACCTCCCATGATTGCATTTTTGTCAAGCCCCTTATTGATAGACGTTCGAGCAGAACCGGCCCGCACGGGTCGTTTTTCGCTGACACTTTGAGTGCGACACTATGCAAGACCGCCTGCTCGATGCTTGTCAGCCTGTCAAACTCCAGACGCTGGCGGCGGCAGAGGCGTTGGGCGAAAGCGCCCCGAACAACCTCCCATCGTATCTTCTCAAAAAAGCGGGGCGGTGGGAGACTTCCGAAGTCTAGGAAGACTTCGGAAGTCTGGCCCGAAGCTCGATAGCCCCGAAATATTGAGATGATACCTCCCATCCGTGCCGACTCGATATGGTCGGACACCTAATACTTTGTTCGCTCAGGGACAGGAATGGCCAAACCCTGGTGAGCGGACCCATCTAACAGACGGTCCCTTGCGGAACCCCGGCGGCGAAACGGCGCGCTCACACCAGAAGAGTTATTGACTGAAAAGTCTTGCTCAGGTGCTTCTGTTTTGACACGATTATGCTTTGAGTTGTGCGCCGGCCGGCGTCTCACCAAACTCCAGATAGCGCCACAAGGCAATCAACAGCTTGCGGGCAAGAGCCACGATGCCGATCGTGCGCATACGCTTGCTGTGGTCGAATCTGCCCCGGAACCACACGCTCAGTTCACTATCTGGTTGGTGGCGCAACCAGCCCCAGGCGATATCAATGACTATCCCCCGTACAGGGCGATTGCCAGCTTTGCTGATGCCTTGCTCGCGTGACTCCTCACTACTTTGATAGGGCGTCGGCGCCAAGCCCACCAAGCCGCCGATCTGACGTCGATTAAAGTCGCGCCAAGCGAAAAACTCGAAGACAAACAGCCAGGCGCTGACAGGCCCGCTCCCTTTCAGCTTGAGCAATTGGCGTACCTTTTCCACATCTGGATCGCTTGAACTTCGTATGAGCTCAGCCTTCTCGGCCTTGAGGGCATTGATCTCTTGGCCAATGAACTGCCAGCCAGCGTACTCTCGTTCCAGTCGAGCACGTAAGCCGGCCGGCAGAGGAGCGCCATCCCACAAGCGCAGCTCGTCCAGCTTGTCCAGGAAATCCGCCCCCACTAACAGCCCCTTGGTGCGATTCGTGCGCCGTGTCTGATCTTTGGTCAGCGTGCTCAGTTCCCGGTGCAGATGACGCTTGTCTTCCGCTTCCACGCTCGGCACATGCACGACACTCTGCACCTTCCTTTCCAAGATCGTAGCGAGCCAGCATCGACGCCAGTTCCCCCAGATCGAGCCGATCTGTCTTGGCCCGCTTGGATCGGCGATCCACCTTGATGCTGGCCGCATCCATGATCAGTTTCTTAATGCCTTGCTCCACTAGATAGCGATGTATCCAGAATCCATCTCGGCCAGCCTCGTAACAACTCAATCTCTGCGTGCTCTGTGCGCACGCGAAAATCTTTGCGATTGTGATAGTTTTTCGCGGGTAATACTATAAAGACCCGGCCGAGTCGTCCGGGCAGTCATTGGACAGGGCAAGAATTGGCTGACGAGATGGTCAAGCTTGGCAAGGGCAAGGTACTGGCAGCTTAAGGGCAGACACATTTGCGCCTTTGCTAGAACAGCAGCTCGACTGCGTTTCAGGGGGCAATGTACCCCACACTGCCCGAAGTGCACCCACTTACCATCATCAACCGTTAGTGATGGCCTCCAACAGGTGCCTGGTCTGCGGGGCCGGCCCTTCGCCGAACAGCTCGCCAAAGAGCTTTTCGCAGTCGCGGTACACTTTGAGCGCCCGCGGCTTGTCCCCGGCGCGGTAGTGATAGCGCATCAGTTGGCGGTAAACGCTCTCCAGCAGGGGGTCCACTTGCAAGGCGGCCTCGGCGGCGCGCACGGCGTCGGCGTAGCGCGCCATCGCCGCGTAAGCCTCGGCCAGGCCGATCAGAGCATCGCGGTACTCGGCCTGCAAAGCCTGCCGCGGGGGAATGCTCCACGGGGCGTAACGATCTTGAGCCAGGAAATCGTCCACGTACAGCGCGCGCGCCGCTTCGTAGGCCGTGATGGCCATCGCCATATCCCCCTCGCGCTGCTTGGAGCTGGCCGTGCGGATCAACTGCCGCAGCTCACGCACGTCCCAGCTCACGTCGCCGCTCATGTCAAAGATGTAACCGCTCGAGCTGCGCAGGATGAAATTCGAGTCATTCGGCTCGATGTCTCCTTCCAGGCTGCGGCGGGCGCTGTTGAGCAGGGGGAGCAACTGCTTGCGCCCACCGGCCGGCTCCAAATCAGGCCATAGCCACTCGATCAGCTCGTCAGGCGAGACAGCTCCTTCCCCGCCCACTCGCCGGGCCAGGAGCAGCTTGACCACAGTTTGGGCCTGCGCGTCTTCCCACGCGTCGATCAACTGCCCGTCGCGCCAGACCTTGAACGGCCCCAAGGTCTGGATGCGCAGCGCGGGAGCCTGCATGGCCTGGCGAACGGCGGCTATGATTTGCGTTTCGACGTCCGGCTCGCCCTTGTCGATAAAGTCGGCGATAGGATAGTCGCGCACCAGCCGGGCCGCCTCGCCGGCGGTCGCCCGCCCGCTCAGCACGATGACCTTGGCGCTGGGATGCCGCGCCACCAGCTCGTCCAGCAGCCGCCAGCCGCTGCCCTGGCGCACGGGCAGGTCGAATTTGCGCAGCATCATGTCGAGGAAAACGACGTTGAAGGACTCGATCGCAAGCTGCCCCAGCGCGCTTTCATAATCGGGCGCGACGCGACAGGTGTGCCCTTCGTCAGTCAACAACTCTTGGACGATGTCTTGCCATTCGCTTTCGTCTTCTACGATCAGGACACGGGCAGCGGGCATGGTAGCTCCTTTCTGTTTCGTAAGGGCGGGTTTGAAACCCGCCCCTACGGGGCCTCCCACATATCGCGCACGAGGGCCAGGAATTGCTCGTCGTCCCACTCGTCTTTCCACAACACGGGCACACTGGCGTCCATTTCATGCACCTCGCGGCGGATGTGGTTGGGATCGGAGGAGGTGATGACGATGGCGCGCACGGCGGGATGCTCGTCGAGGAGGCGCCTCAGAACGCGCAGGCCGTCGCGGTTGTGGCTGTTGGTGTCGTCGAGCACCGGGTCAATCACGGCCAGGTGAAACTCGCGCTGGGCCAGCAGCGCGATGGCCTCGGCGTAACTGGAGGCGACCCACACCTGGCAGCCGGCGTCGATCAGAACCTCGTGCAGCGTCTCCTGCCAGGCCGGCAGGTCTTCTACGATCAGCGCATAACGGGATTTAGGCCAAGGGCCTAAATCCTTAAGAGAAAACGAGCTATAGGAATAGCCTTGGTTTTCTCCATCATGGACAGCGGTCATGGCGATTTCTCCTGTGCGGCCGGCAGGCGGAGGCTGACTGTGGTTCCCTGGCCAGGCGTGCTGTCGAGTTTCACCTGCCCGCCCAGCCGGCTGATATACATACGAGTCAACCACAGCCCCAGTCCCAATCCCCGCCGCTCGCTCTCCTTGGTCGTGAAGAACGGTTCGAAGACGTGCGCCTGCACGTCCAGTGGAATACCCGCCCCATCGTCGGCCACGACGGCTTCTACCAGCCCGTCCGGGCAATAACGGGTCTGAAGGCGCAGCACACCTTTTTCGCGCCTGGCCATCGCGTCGAGGGCGTTCCCAATGATGTGACAACAAGTCTCGACCACCTTCTCACGGCTGGCCAGCACCTGCGGCAACCTGGGCTGATAGCTCTCGAGCACCTGGATGCCAGGCTCGATGTGGAAAGAACTCAGCGCCTCGGCCAGGCAGTCTGACACGTCGACCAGTTCAAGCTCGGTCAGCTCAAAGGGTTGGCGGATGCGCCGGATGATGTCCAGGCTCTCGGCGGTGACCAGGCGGATTTGCTCTACCTTTTGGGCCAGGTAGGGATTGTCCAGCTCAGACTGGCATTTGGCCTGGATGCGGGCCGCGTTGACGCGGGCAACGCTGACGCGGTTATTGAGACGGTGGGTGAGGTTGAGCGCCATGTCGCTCATCACGGCGATCGCTTCCGCGCTGGCCAGCCTTTCTTTGGTCTTGTCCAGCTCGCGGTACAGTTGGGCGTTGTTGAGCGCGATGGCGGCCCATTTGCTAAAGTCGACCAGCAGCTCACGGTCGTGCTCGGTGAACGGGCCGCTGCGCTTGTTGAGCATCTCGATCACGCCGATGACGCGCTCGTCCAACTTGAGGGGAGCGCCCAGGATCGAGCGGGTATCAAACTGGGTCGCGGCATCGATGTCGTGCGCCCAGCGGGGATCGCTGCGAACGTCGTTGACGATGATCGGCAACCCCTCCCTGGCGATCCAGCCCGCGATGCCTGGCCAGGGTGCCGGCAACCGGATCGCCTCTTTTCCGCCGAGGCTGTACTCCAGCACCAGGTCACCGCTGTTCTCATCGATCAAAAAGATCGAGGCGCGCTCGACGCCGATGAGAGCGTTGACTTCCGCCATAATGACCTGCAGGACGCGCTCCAGGTCCAGGCTGGCGGTCAGCGCGGCGGCCACCTCGTTCAGCGCGCGCAGCTCCCGCGCCTGGCTGGCCTCGGCAAAGAGGCGAGCGTTCTCGATGGCGATCGTGGCCGAGGCGGCAAAGGCGCTGAGCAGGGTCAAATCGCGCTCGGTAAAGCCTGTTAGCCCCTGCTTGTTGAGCACCTGCAGCACGCCGATGATGTGGCCGTCCGCCTTGAGCGGCACACACAGGACGGAGCGGCTTTGAAAGTCATCTTCCACTTCGCCGTACCAGCGCGGATCTTGGCGCACCTCGGACAGCAAAAGCGGCTGGCCATGTTGAGCGACCCAACCACCAATACCCTGGCCCACTTTCAAACGATGGGGGATGGACACCGACCTGCCTCCCCGCACTGACACGCGAAAAGCCAACTCCCCCGCCTCGGCATCGAGGAGCAGCACCGAACCTGTTTCTACGTCGAGCAGACGGGTCGCCTCGTGCAGGATACGGATGAGGACTTGATCCAGGTCCAACACCCGCACCACCGACTGGCTGACCTGGCTAAGCCGCTCGAGTTCCTCAACACGGCGGTGGCTCTGCCGCGCCCGATCGATAGCCACCGCGGCTTGGGCGGCAAAGGCACTGAGAAGGTCCATGTCGGGGTTGGGAAAAGCGTTGCGGCCCGGATGCTCGACATACATCAAACCGATGCGCCGCTCGGCCATCGTAAGCGGGATGGCCAGGATGGAACGCCACTTGAAGATGGACGACATCATGCCGGCCGATTCCGCGTAGCGCTCGTCGTGCCGCAAGTCCTCGATGACCCTCGGCTCGCCCTGCTTGAGAACGTCGTACACCACGCTGCTGCTGACAAAGCACAACACGTCGTCTTCGGTCCGCACTTGCTCAAGCTCCTGGCCGCGAATCGCTTCCACCTTCAAAAACGGCCCGTCATCGGCGTCCGCCGGCTGGGTCAGCAGGAGATAGCCGCGCAGGCCGCCGGTATGCTCCAGCACCCGATCGAGAATGAAGGCGAGCAGCTCAGGCAGCTCGTAGACCGAGTTCATTTGTTCAATGAGCTGATACAAGACCCGCAGCCGCTCCTGGGACAGGGCGCCATTAGGAAACGGCGTGTCGCTTTGAATCGTTTCGGCTACCACTCGATCTCTAACCCTTCGCCGGCAATCATCACCTGGCAAGGACTGCCGCGTTTAGCCAGATAGGTTTCGGCCTGCTTCAAGCCGGCATAAACCGCCTGATCGTCCGCCAGGGGATCGTGGTGGAAAAGTGCCAGCCGCCGGACGCCGGCCCGGTAGGCGAATTCGGCTCCCATCAGGGGGGAGCTATGCCCCCAGTCCACCTTATCCAGGGAATCGCTGAGGGTGTATTGCGCATCAAAGATGAGCAAATCCGCGCCCTGGAAAAAATCGACATAATCCTGGGTGCTGGCCTGGCTCATGCGCTTGTATTCGGAATCGCTGGCATAGACCAGGCTGTGGCCGTCGTGCTCGATGCGATAGCCGTAATTCTCACCCGGGTGGGACATGAGCAAAGGGTAGACTCGCACGCCATTTCCTAATGACGCATCGTCTCCGATGGTGGACCACGTCGCGGCCGCGATGTGCTGGAACTGGATAGTGGCACTCAGATAACTGAGCGGCACCGGGAAATAGAGGCTGTCCTGCTGGCCGGTGAAAGCCTCCTCCAGATTGGCATGCGGGCTGTGGAAGGTCAGGCGATTGCCCTTTATAAAACCAGGCACAAAGAAAGGCAGGCCTTGGATGTGATCCCAGTGCGTGTGGCTGATGAGCACGTCGGCTTCACCCTGGCCTCGGCCAAACTCGGTCTTGATCAATTCATAACCCAACGGGCGTATGCCGGTGCCAGCGTCGAGGATGAGCAGGTGCTGGCCAGCGCGGACCTCGACACAAGCCGTGTTCCCGCCGATCGTGTAGCGCACCGTCGGGGGAAGCCCCTGGAGATAACGTTCGACGCTGGCTTCGTCTGACAAGTTGAGACCAACAGCGCCGCGCAATGCCTGGCGAATTTTGTCCTCGATAAGCGCCGGCGAGATAGGAGTTGGAATGGAACCGCGCGTTCCCCAGAATTTGACTCTCATGGTGCGTGCCTTTTCCAGACTTGCCCAGTCTCTCTTTTCCCAACCTTAAATTTTATCCCAAATGTATTGTGCATTTTGGGAAATTGTTGTATAATGGGTGGGATATAATGGGGAAAAGTGGGGGCTTTTCCCAAATAATACCCTTGTGGAGTGGGTAAAGTGGGAGGCTGACGCGTGTTTCTAGGCGAGTTCAACCACACAGTTGACGACAAAGGACGGGTGTCTTTGCCGGCCAAGTTTCGGCCTGAGCTGAACGAGGGGCTCGTCGTGACACACGGGCTGGATGGTTGCTTGTTCATTTTCACTCTCACTGATTTCAGGGCTTTGGGCAACCGTGTTTCCGATCTCCCCCTGACGCTCCCTGGGCGGCGTGACTTTGAGCGCATGTTGTTTGCGAGGGCTGTTAGCCTCAGTCTGGACAAGCAGGGTCGTATCTTGCTGCCCCAGGCACTGCGCGAGTTTGCCGGGGTGGACGGCGAGGTCGTGGTCGTCGGCGTGAACACCCGGATCGAGATATGGAGCCAGGTGGCCTGGCAAGAGCGTTGCCAAAAATTTGAAGGCGGCGCGCTCGATGAAGAACACTGGGCACAGTTGGGCATCTAGGATTTTGGATTTTTGATTTGTGATTCGTGATTTTGGATTTCAAGATGGAAGCACGCGCCCAATCCAGAATCCAAAATCTGCAATCCGAAACTCTGCATGTTCCCGTTCTTTTACAAGAGACGCTCGATTGGCTGGCCATCCGGCCTGGCGGCTGTTATATCGACGGTACGCTAGGCGGTGGCGGGCACGCGGCCGCTATCTTGTCGGCTGCCCAGCCCGGTGGCCGCTTGCTGGGTCTGGATGCCGATCCAGCGGCGCTCGCTCGTGCTCGCAAACGGCTGGCTGCTTTTGGGAGCCAGCTCGTGGCTGTTCACGGCTCGTTCGACGAGATCGAGCTCACCGCCCGGGCGCACGACTTGGTGCCGGCAGATGGCATCCTGCTCGACCTGGGCCTATCGTCGGACCAGTTGGCTGACAGCGCTCGCGGCTTTTCGTTCACTGCTCTCGGCCTGGACATGCGTTTCGATCCAAGCCACGGCCAGCCGGCCAGCTCGATCGTGAACGAATGGCCCGCTGACGAGCTGGCAAGTCTATTATACCGCTATGGCGAAGAAAGCGCCAGTCGCAAGATCGCGCGGGCCATCGAGCAAGCCCGCCCCATTCACACAGCGCAGCAGTTGGCGCAGGTTGTCGAGCACGTGATGGGGCGCCGCCCAGTGGGCGGTGGGCGGCGGATTCAGCCCGCCACGCGGGTTTTCCAGGCGCTGCGCATCGCGGTGAACGACGAGCTAGGCGCGCTGGAGCGCGTTTTGCCACAAGCGTTGAGACTGTTGCGAGCAGGCGGGCGCTTGGCCATTATCACGTTTCATTCGTTGGAGGATCGGGTGGTCAAAACGTTCTTTCAAATGGAATCGAAAGACTGTATCTGTCCTCCCGAGAGGCCAGCGTGCCGGTGCCATCACCAGGCCGCATTAAAAATCATTACCAGGAAACCTGTGACGCCAGGCACAGAAGAGCTACGCGCGAACCCCCGATCGCGCAGCGCCAAATTGCGTGTGGCCGAGCGTATTTAGGTGTCAAGAGATGAATCGACTTTCCAAGTGGGCCATGCACGTCAAGCGAGCCGGGCGGCCGAGCTGGTTGTGGGCTGTGCGCCTGGCCTTGATCGTGGCCATGGCGGTGTTGGTCGCCGGGCTATACCTGGCCCAGGCCAGCCAAATGTCGACCACCGGCCGGCAGTTGGAATCTATGCGCGAGCAACACGATCAACTCAAGCGTGAGAACGCCGAGCTGCTTTACCTGATTTCACGGGACGCCAACATCGCCAGCCTGCAGCAGCGCTCGGCCGCCAAAGGGCTTGTTCCGGCCGAAAACATCGTGTACTTGGCGGTGAACAGTGGAGAATAGAAGACTCAGACGAGGGGGAAAATCGTGAGTGACAGTTCGCGCCGCCGTTTAGTGTTGCTGGTCTTTATGCAGGGGCTGGTGGTGATCCTGGTCATCGCCCAGTTGATACGTTTGCAGATCATCGAGCACAAGCGCTTGAGTGATCAGGCGATCCAGGATCATT
This sequence comes from Thermoflexales bacterium, assembly GCA_016931085.1. The sequence continues at coordinate 6,745 of JAFGFO010000181.1, read as the reverse complement.
CGCGTCGCCAGGTTCTGAAAGCCCCGCGCGGGCAAATCTTTGATCGCAATGGAGACCTGCTGGTAGGCAATTCGACGCGCTACGAGATCAGGACTGATCCGGGCAGCTTGAGCAGCGTCGACCGCACGGTAAATTCGTTGTCGTCGGCGTTGGGAATGCCGCTGGGTGATCTGCGGGTCGCGTTGGGCAAAAGCCAGACGAACGTGTTGGTAGCGACGGAGCTGCCCATGACGGTGGGCCGAGCCATTGACAAGCTCGGCATATGGGCGGTTTCCGCCACGCCATACTGGCGGCGAGCGTATCCTGAGGGCAGCCTGGCAGCTCACGTGTTAGGCTTTGTCACGGTAGAGGAGAAAGGCTACTATGGTGTGGAAGGCTATTATGAGGCCAGCCTGCGCGGCCAGAAGGAAGAAGTTCCTGTCGTGGTAGATGTTTGGTTGGGGCTTTCGCCCTTTGATTTTCGCCATATTCCCAACCCACGCCCAGGCACAGACCTGGTACTGACGATCGATCGCACGATCCAGGCCCTGACCGAAGGCGAGTTGGCGCGCGCGTTAGCCGAAACCGGGGCGCAAAGCGGCACGATCATCGTGCTCGACCCACACACGGGCGATATTTTGGCCATGGCAAGCCTGCCAGCCTTTGATCCCAACGCCTATCCCACCACCCCAGCCAGCCAGTTTGTCAATCCGGCCATCAGCATGGCGTATGAGCCAGGCTCGGTCTTTAAAATTTTGACCATGGCGTCCGCATTGCAATCCGGCACTGTGCAGCCAGACTCGGTTTATAACGATATGGGTTGTTCGGAGATGGGCGGGCAAGTCATTTGTAACTGGGATCGCCAGGGACACGGCGTGTCCAATATGGTGGACCTGCTGGCCTACTCGTCGAACGTGGGGGCCGCCACGCTTTCGACCCGCATGGGCGCGCAAACTTTTTATCGCCACCTCCAAGCTTTTGGCATCGGCACGCCTAGCGGTGTGGATTTACAGGGTGAAGCATGGGGCAGTCTACGCGTTCAGAGCGATGCCGACTGGCACGAGAGCGACCTGGCTACTCACGCCTTTGGGCAAGGTTTGTCAGCAACGCCGCTTCAAATGGTAGTGGCCGTGGCGGCCGTGGCCAACGATGGCATCATGATGCGCCCGCGCGTAGTGGCTCAGATGATCAACCGGTCAGGCGACAATGACCTCGACTTGAAACACTCCCAGGCGAAGATCTCTTCGGGCGACTTCCTTCCAGGCAGCGTGGAGGAAGCACCCGGCGACCAGGTTGAGACGGCCCGCCCGGCAATATTAGGTAGCCCCATCTCGGCCCAAGTTGCCCATACGCTGGTCGAGATGCTGGCCCAGGCTGTCGAGCGCGAAGTGCCCCAGGCGCGTGTGCCGGGCTATCGCATCGCCGGCAAGACCGGCACGGCCCAGATCCCGGTCCCGGGCGGCTACTACGATGATCCGTGGACGATCGCGTCGTTCATAGGCTTTGGGCCAGTGCGCGATCCGCAGTTCGTGATCCTGGTCAAGCTCGACCGGCCGACGATCTCGCCGTATGGTTCGACGACAGCCGCGCCGGTGTTTCAGCGGCTTGCCGCGCGCTTGTTTATCTTGAGGGGCATAGCACCGGATGACAATTGGGAACTGGCCAGCCTAGGGGCGCGGTAACCGCGCCCCTACCATCGCCTTTTGAAAGAGTTAACAAAACGGTGAAACTCGCAGAGCTGTTCGAGATACTCTATAGCCAGGCAATGGCGGAAGCGGAGCAGCCCATTCATCGCGTGGTGATTGACAGCCGCCAGGCCGAGCCGGGCGATCTATTTGTAGCACTGCCCGGCGAAAAAAGCGATGGGCATGACTTTGTAGCCGACGCCTTCGCGCGTGGCGCGGTGGCAGCCCTGGTACACCGGGACGTGCAGGCCGATTGCGCCCACGTCGATCTGCGGGCGGGCGGCCTTCCTCTCCAAGCGGGGGCGATGAGCTTGCCGGTGTGTATGCGAGTTGACGACACCTTGGCTGCTCTGCAGCGATTGGCGGGAGCGTGGAGAGCGCGTTTCGACCACCTGCGGGTGATTGGGATCACGGGCAGCGTGGGCAAGAGCAGCACCAAGGAACTAGCCTGGACAGTCCTGGCGCGCAAGTTTAACACCTATAAGAACAAAGGGAACCTTAACAACGAAATTGGCCTGCCGCTGTCCTTGCTGGAGTTGAGCGGCGAGCACGAGCGGGCCGTGTTGGAGATGGGCATGTACGCGACGGGCGAAATCGCCCTCTTGTGCGAGCTGGCCCGGCCGGCCGTGGGCGTGGTGACCAACGTGGGACCGGCCCACCTCAGTCGCTTGGGCAGCCTCAAGGCCATCACGCAGGCCAAGGCGGAACTGGTCGAGGCTTTGCCGGCTGCCCCGGAGGGCGTGGCGATCCTCAACGATGATGATCCCGTGGTGCGCCAGATGGCCTCCAAAACGCGCGCGCGTGTCTTGAGCTATGGCCTGGATTCGCGCGCCGACCTGTGGGCTGATCAGATCGAGAGCCAGGGCCTGGAAGGGATCACCTTTCGGCTGCATTACCAGGACGAGACGCTGCATGTTCGGGTGCCACTGCTGGGCCGCCACAGCGTCCACACCAGCTTGCGGGCCGCGGCGATTGGCATAGCCGAGGGCTTGAGTTGGGACCATATCCTGGCCGGCTTACAGGATCGCCGGGCCGCCCTGCGCCTGGTGGCTGTGCCTGGGCCGGGCGGCTCGATCATCCTGGACGATACCTACAATGCCAGCCCAGCCTCGACGATCGCCGCGCTCAATTTGCTGGACGACATGCGGGGGCGCAAAATCGCAGTGCTGGGTGACATGCTGGAACTGGGCAATTACGAGGCGGCCGGGCATCGCAAAGTAGGCCGGCGCGCCATGGAAGTGGCCGATGCGCTGGTGACCGTCGGGGCGCTCGGTCGACTCATCGGAGAAGAAGCCCTGGCCTGTGGCATGCCAGGCGATTCGGTGTGGATATGCGAGAGCAATGAGGAAGCTGCCGAACGTCTGAAGGACTTGATCACAGCCGGTGATTTTGTCCTGGTCAAAGGCTCGCGCGGCATGCAAATGGATGCGATCGTCAGTGCTCTGTGTGCGGAGGATCAAGATAATGCCTGATCGAGATTCGAACCCAAGCTGGGGGCGAGAATAAGCGATGGCTGTTTCACTCTTGTTGGGAGGGCTTTCTTTCCTGCTGGCCGTGGTGTGGGGGATGCCGTTGATTAGTTTGCTCAAGAGCCACGGGATCGGCAAAAAGATCCGGATTGAAGGGCCGAGCACGCACCAGGTCAAAATGGGCACTCCGACGATGGGTGGATTGATGATCGTCGTGCCGGTGTTGTTGATCACCGGCGTGTTGAACCTTAGCAACTTGTTGACCGGCCTGCCGCTTGGTCAGTATCTCCTGGCCATTATCGGCAAAGAAGGCGATACGGTTATTGGCCGCTCGATCCTGGTGCCTCTCGGCGCGATGTTGGGTTTCGCATTGCTGGGAGCATGGGACGATTTGCTCGGCGTGCGCGGCAAGCGCGGCGAAGGGCTGCTGGCGCGGGTCAAGCTGCCACTCCAGGTGCTGCTGGCGCTGGCGATTGCCTGGGCGCTATATCGCTACCTGGATATTCACAGCCTGGCCTTGCCGAGCGTGCCGCAAAAGATCGATATTGGCTTGCTGTATATCCCGATAGCGACTTTTATCATCGTCGCTTCAGCCAACGCGGTAAATTTTACGGATGGCTTGGACGGGCTGGCCGGCATCATCGCGACGACGGCCTTTATGGCCTACGCTATCATCGCCTATTTGCAATCTTTCAAGGGCGAGCCGCCGTACACGGTATCTTACCTGGTGCCGTTTGCCTTGACCGTGGTGGGGGCTTGCCTGGCTTTCTTGTGGTTCAACGCACACCCGGCCGAGATGTTCATGGGGGATACCGGCTCTGAGGCGCTGGGAGCCACACTCGGGGTGGTGGCCCTGATGAGTGGGCAGTGGTTGTTGTTGCCTATCATTATACTCGTACCAGTGGCCGAAATCACCAGCGTCGTTTTACAAATTGCTTATTTCAAGCTGACCAGGGGCAGGCGTCTGTTCAAGATGGCGCCGCTGCACCATCACTTCGAGCTGCTGGGCTGGTCAGAAACACAAGTGGTGCAGCGTTTCTGGCTGGTCGCGATTTGGTCAGCCATGATTGGGATCGCTCTCGCGCTCTTGTAATATCAAGGGGCAAAGCAGACAGGGGCGCGTTGCGAGACTGGTCCAGTTGCTCGGATGGCAACTGGGCCGGGCTAAGCAGGGGCCAGTGGGGGCTATACGTATCTAGGGCGAGCTGTTCGCTGGCCCCTGCTTCTGTAAAGATCAGATAGAGACACTTGCACCTGCGCGCAAGTGCAGGTGTAGAGACGAGAGATAGAGATAGAGGAAGAGAGGGAAAAAGTGGAATTCGGACTGCTGTGGTACGACGATTCACCCGGGCGCGACCTGGCCGAAAAGGTCAGGCGAGCCGCGGCACACTACGAGCACAAATTTGGCCAGGCGCCCACGCTGTGCTTGGTCAACCCGCGCATGTTGGAGGGAGCCGGCGGCAAGCTGAGCGAGACAGCTTCGGTGCAGGTTGAAACACGGCTCACAGTATTGCCCCACCATTTCTTGGTCGGTGTGGCAAGCGGCAATGGCAAAGGCCATCATCATGGGCGCAGATCACGAGGGGCCGCGGGCTGATGGGCGATCGGCGGGTGCTCATCCTCGGCCTGGCGCGGCAAGGCATGGCGGCTGCGCGCTACCTGACCGGGCAAGGCGACTCGGTCACAGTGAGCGACGCCAAAGCGGCCGAGGTGTTGGGCCAGGCATTGCACGCCCTGGAGGATGTGCCGGGCCTACGCTATGCGTTGGGCGGGCATCCGCTAGAGTTACTGGACGAGTGTGACCTGGTGTGCCTTTCGGGCGGCGTGCCGGCTGACTTGCCCATCGTCGTCGAGGCGCGGCGGCGGGGCGTTCCGATTACCAATGACGCCCAATTGTTTCTGGAAAGCTGCCCGGCCACGGTCATCGGGATCACCGGCTCGGCCGGCAAGACGACGACGACCGCCATGACCGGCGAGATGCTGCGGAGCAGTGGACGCACCACCTGGGTCGGAGGGAACATTGGCAATCCGTTGATTGCCGACCTGGAGCAGATCGGGGCTGACGATGTGGTAGTGATAGAGTTATCGAGTTTTCAACTAGAAGTGATGACGCGCAGCCCGCACATAGCGGCTGTGCTCAACATCACACCCAATCACCTGGATCGCCATCAGACGATGGAGAGCTACATGGCTGCCAAAAAGCGGCTGGTGGATTTCCAGGCAGCCGGCGATGTGAGCGTCTTGGGCTACGACGATCCCCAAGTGCGCCGCTTGATCGGGGCGGCGCGCGGTCAAGTGCGCCTATTCAGCGCGCACGAGGCGGGGACTGCGGCGGGGTTCGTACGCGCCGGCCAGCTCATCTTGCGCCCGATGGGGGAAGGGGCCGGCCTTGGCGAGGGCGGTGAGATCGAGCTGTGTGCTGTGCAGGCGCTCAAATTGCGCGGGGCGCACAACATTCTCAATGTCCTGGCTGCCAGCTTATTGGCCCAGGCGGGCGGCGCAAGCACAGAGGCAATCACCAGGACCGCCACGTCGTTCACCGGTGTAGCACACCGTTTGCAGTTGGTGGACGAGTTTAACGGCGTGCGTTACTACGACGATAGCATTGCCACGACGCCCGAGCGCTTGGTGGCGGCGCTCCAATCGTTTGACGAGCCTTTCGACACACCCGGCGTGCCCATCGTGCTCTTGTGCGGTGGGCGTGACAAGCACCTGCCCTGGCAGGCCGCCGCGCTGCAGATCGCGCGGCGCGTTTCGCACCTGGTGCTATTTGGCGAAATGGCTGGCCTGGTCGGCCAGGCAGTCGAGCAGGCATTGGCCGAAGCGTGGACGCCGGGCGTCAAAACTCACATCCACCCCGCCGGGACATTGGAGAACGCGGTCGAGCACGCCGTTCATCTGGCCCGCCCAGGGGACGTGGTGCTGCTCAGTCCGGGCGGGACAAGTTTCGATGCTTTCAAGGATTTTGCCGAACGCGGCGACAAATTTGCCGAGTGGGTCAAGCAAGCGGTGGTAAAAGTCACATAGAGCTAAACCCTAAGGGTCTCGAGCGATCCGCAGGATCGCCACCCTTAGGCTTTGGTCAACCACTAGGAGGGTAACAGCGATGGCAAACACAAAGCGGGGCGCTAAATCACAGCCTGGCGAGGGTTTCCTGGCCAGGCTAGGCGGGCAGTTGGAGCAGTTCGAGGGATGGCCACGCCTGGATTACCCCTTGCTGGCAGCCGTGGGGCTGCTCTTTATCATTGGCTTGATCATGGTGTACAGCGCCACCTTCGATTGGGCCAACCAGGAGCATCAGCAACCGGCCTATTATCTCCTGCGTCAACTGGCGTGGGGGGGGATAGGTCTGCTTGCCATGTCGATCATAGCCAGTGTGGATTATAACATCTGGCGGCGATTTTCGCTGGTCGTGCTGCTCGGCGCGTTGTCGATGCTGATCGCGGTTTTGCTGTTTGGCTCCCAAAAGTTCGGCGCACAGCGCAGCTTCCTGGGTGGCTCGATTCAACCCAGCGAATTTGCCAAGCTGGCCACGGTGCTGTACATTGCCGACTGGTTGGCTTCCAAGGGCGACAAGATACGCGATACCAGTTACGGCCTGATCCCCTTCAG
>JAFGFO010000019.1 GCA_016931085.1 Thermoflexales bacterium | reverse complement strand
TCGCAGGCGATGTCGGCCACCATCCACTGGATGCTCTGCTTGGCCGCGATGGCGGAGCCAAACTGGCAGCGTGCCTTGGCCCACTGCATGGCCGCCTCCAGCGACGCCTGCGCGCCGCCCAGGCAAGCCGCCCCCAGTGTCAAGCGTCCCATGTCGAGCGTCTTCATAAAGAGCACAAAGCCCAAGCCGACCTGGCCGAGGACGTTCTCCTGCGGCACGCGCAGCTCCTCAAAGATCAACTCGGCGGTAGAGCTGCCGCGAATGCCCATTTTGTTTTCCAGCGTGCCAATCTTGAAGCCTGGCCAGGCTGTCTCGACGATAAAAGCCGTCACGCCGCCGCGCGCGCCCAGGCTGGGGTCAGTCACGGCCAGCACGCTGATGACGTCGGCAATCGAGCCGTTGGTGATGTAAATCTTGCTGCCGTCCAGGAAATAGCTGTCGCCCTCGCGCACGGCGCGGGTGCGGATTTTGGCCGCGTCCGAGCCGGCGTTCGGCTCGGTCAGGGCAAACGCGGCGATCTTTTCGCCGCGAGCCAGCGGGGTCAAGTATTTTTGCTTTTGCTCCTCGCTGCCATCCATGTAAATCGCCATCGCACCGATGCCGATGTGGGCGCCAAAGTTGGTGGCCGTGCTGGTGCACACGCGGCCGAGTTCCTCCATCAAGATACAGTACCCGGTCTCGCCGGCGCCCACCCCGCCATACTTTTGCGGGAACGGCACGCCCAACAGGCCCAGTTGGCCGGCCCGCTCGAGCGTCTCGTGGGGCACGCGGTGCTCGTGGTCAATCGTCTTGGCCAGTGGGCGCACGCACGCTTGGGCAAAGTCGCGGATCACTTTTCGCAAAGCGACGTATTCGGGTGCACATGTAAAGTCCATAGGCTACTCCAAGTCAGCAAATCGGCAAATGCGTTTTACATTTCACGGTGAGATCTGCACATTCTGGCTCTTGAACAAATCAGCCGCGATAGCCACTCTCATCAGCTCGTCCGTGCCACCTAGCAGCTCGAGCGCACGGGCGTTGCGGTACATGCGCGCGATGGGATAATCCTCCATGTAGCCATAGCCGCCGTGAACCTGGACCATGAGATTGGTGACGAGGCGCGCGGTGCGGGCCGCGAACAGCTTGGCATAGACCGCGGCAGCTCCAAAGCCATCGCCCTGCCCGGCCTGCCAGGCGGTATGGTACACCAGGTAACGCAGCGCCTCGACCTGGGTCGACGAGTCGGCGATATAGTTCTGGATGGCCTGCTTGTGCGCGATCGGGCCGCCGAACTGGACTCGCTCGGCGGCAAAGCTGACGCCGGCCTCCACCGCCGCCTCGGCCAGGCCCAGAGCGGCCGCTGCCAAGGCCAGGCGGAAATGGTCGAGCGCTCGCGCGGCGATGCGTTGACCGTCACCTTCCGCGCCCAACCGACCATCCTCCGGCACGCGCACGCCATCCAGGTACATCGTGTGAATGCCAGCCGCGCGCAGCCCCAGGGTCAATTCGCGCTGGCCCAGCTTGAGGCCAGGGGCATCCTTTTCCAGCACAAAGGCCGACAGGCCACTGGCCGCATCGGCGCTGGTGCGAGCGATCACCACCACCAGGCCAGGCAGGGCGGCGTTGGTCACCCAACTCTTGACACCGTCAAGCACGTACTCGCCGCCGTCGTGTACCGCCCGCGTCGAGACCAGGCTGGCGTCGCTGCCGGCGTCCGGCTCGGTCAGCGCGAAAGCGCCGATGGCAGCCCCCTCCGCCAGGCGGGGCAGCCAACGTTCCTTCTGGCCCTCGTCGCCACAATCCAGCACGGCCCGCGTTACCAGGCTGGTGTGATGGGCCAGCGTGAGCGCCGTGGATAGGCAAACCCGGCCCAGTTCCTCCAGCATAAAGGCGTAGCTCAGAGGGTCGAGCGCCGCCCCCCCCAATTCTTCCGGCACAATCGCCCCCAGCAGGCCCTGGGCGGCCGCCTTTTTGAGCAGATCGGGGGACAGGCGCTCGTCTTTGTCCATGTGCTCCGCCAGCTTGGCCACGTCCTTCTGGGCAAAATCGCGGAACATGCCGCGGAACCCTCGTTGTTCTTCAGTCAGGTTGAAATCCATGTGCCCTCCCGGTAGGACGCCCCGGTGGGTCGTCCCTACTTGTCCTTGAACTCGGCCGGGCGCTTGGCGAGAAACGCGTCGATGCCTTCGCGGGCATCTGAGCTGGCGGCCAGGCCGGCAAACTGTTCGCGCTCGATCGCCAGGCCAGCGGAGAGCGCGCCTTCCAAGCCGGTGGTGATCGCGCGCAGCGCGGCGGCGAGTGCCAGCCCACCCTTGGCGGCGATCTTGCGCGCCAGGCCGGTCGCCTGCCGGATCACGGCGTCGCCGGGCACGACCAGGTTGACCAGCCCCAACGCCTTGGCCTCCTGGGCCGTGATCTGGTCGCCGGTCAGGATCATCTCGATCGCCTTGCCCTTGCTCAACAGGCGTGCCAGGCGCTGCGTGCCGCCCCAGCCGGGGATGATGCCGAGATTGATCTCAGGCTGGCCAAGCCGGACGCGGTCGCCGGCGATGCGGATGTGGCAAGCCATGGCCAGCTCGAGGCCGCCGCCCAGGCAAAAGCCATTGATGGCCGCGATGACGGGCTTGGGCGAGCGCTCGATCTTGACGAACAGCTCTTGCCCGCCCTTGGAGGCCGCCGCGAGCTTGCCGGGCGGGTCGTCCGAGCTGAGGATGGCCCTGATCTCGTTGATGTCGGCGCCGGCCACAAAGGCCATCTGCCCGCCGCCGGTGAGGATGATGACCTTGACCTCGTCGTTGGCCAACAACTCGTCCAGCGCCTCGCTCAGCTCGCTCACCGTCTGCGTGTCGAAGGCGTTGGCGGGCGGGTGGTCGATCACCACCGTCGCCACGCGCTGCTCGATCGAATAACGAATGTATTGTTTGTCGGTCATGAGAACCTCCCTTAACCAGATTTTTATCCGCTAATCTTCGCTAATTTCCACTAATCTTATAGCCATTGGTGTAGATTCGCGAAGATTCGCGGATAGTAAAATAGCAGCTTTTGCGATATTGCCGAAATACGTATTGCATATTTCGTACTCCGCACTACATCACACGTACTCCAAGAACCCCGCGCCGGCCTTTTGACCGGTGCGGCCGGCCTTGACCAGCTCGTACAGCCTGGCGCTGGGATGGAAACGCAGGCCGTGCTTGCTCTCAAAGGCTTCCAACCCGGCCACGATCACGTCCAGGCCGATGCGATCCGCCAAGGCCAGCGGGCCAATCCGCTCGCCCTGGTAAGCCATGCCGGTGCCGGCGATCATGGCCATGTCAATGTCCTTCACGTCGGCGATTTGCTCCTCCACCGCGCGGGCGGCCTCGTTGAACAGGGGGTACATCAAGCGCTCGGCCGAAAAGTCGGTCGGCGACTTGCCAGCATTGATCTCGGCGACAGCTTGCTTGACCGCTTCGTCGCTTTGGCTGCCGTAGCCATAAAAGCCGGCACCCGTTTTCTCGCCCAAGCGGCCGGCGGCCACCAGGCGGCTAAACAACTCGGCGCCCTGCATGCGCTCGCCGTACTGCTCGTGCAAATATTCCCCCACGTGATAGCACACGTCCAGGCCCAGCATGTCCATCAAGGTGAACGGCCCCATCGGCCAGCCGAACTCGCACATAGCCGCGTCGATGTCGGCCGCGGAGGCCGCCTGCTCCTGCAAGCACATCACCGCCTCGTTGAGGTAAGGCATCAGCAGGCGGTTGACCAAAAAGCCCGGGCACTCTTGGACCACGGCCGGGATTTTGCGCAAGCTCTCGGTAAAAGCGACCACGTCGTCCACCGTCTCCTGGTCGGTGTCCTGGCCGCGAATGACCTCCACCAGCTTCATCACGTGAGCCGGGTTGAAAAAGTGCATGCCGATCACCTTGTGAGGCCGGGCGGTGGCCTGGCCCATTTCCGTGATCGACAGGGCCGAGGTATTGCTGGCAAAAACCGTCCCCGGGGGGCAGACGCCGTCCAGCTCGGCAAACACCTTTCTCTTGATGGCCATGTTCTCCGGGACGGCCTCGATCACGATGTCCACGTCGGCGAACTCGCCATAGTCCAGAACCGGCGTGACCAACGACACCTTGCTGTCCATCTCGGAGGAGCTCATCTTGCCCTTGTCCACGCGCCGTTGGTAGATTTCGCGGATTGTCTCCATCCCCTTGTCGAGCATGGCCTGGTCGATGTCCTTGAGCACGACAGGCAGGCCAGAATAGGTGATGACCTGGGCGATCTCGCCCCCCATCGTCCCGGCGCCCACCACAGCCGCTTTGAAAATGTACATACCACCCTCCTATGGTTTCAGGTTTTAAGGTTTCAGGTTTCAGGCAATATTCTCGATCAACATGACGCCGCCCTGGCCGCCGCCCACGCACATCGTGCAAATGCCAAAGCGCCCGCCTCGGCGCGCCAGCTCGTGCATCAAGGTCACCGTGATCTTGGCGCCCGTCGCGCCGACCGGGTGCCCCAGGGCGATCGCCCCGCCGTTGACGTTGACCTTGTTCCAATCCAAGTGATAGCCCTGGGCCGCCAATTCCTTATTCACCGCCAATACCTGGGCGGCAAAAGCCTCGTTAAGCTCGATCAGCTCCACCTCGTCAAACGAGATATTTACGCCGCGCCTTTTCATCTTGGCGAACATCTTGGGGATAGCCTTGGCCGGGCCGATGCCCATGATGGCCGGGTTGACCGCCGCGTAATCGTAGGCCACGATGCGCGCCGCCGGCTGCAGGCCCAGGCTCTTGGCCTTTTCGGGCGTCGTCACCAGCAACGCCGCCGCGCCATCGCTGATCGGGCAAGCATTGGCCGGCGTGACCGTGCCATTCTCCTTAAAGACGGTAGGATACATGGCCGCTTTTTGCATCGACAAGGCGACATTGATACCTTCATCCTGCGTGATCTGCTCACGCGCCACCTCCTGGCCAGCCACCCGCTTGACGATCTCGACCGGCACGATTTCGTCCTTGAACTTGGCCTGCCGCGTGGCCATGAAGGCCTTTTTGTGCGATTGGACGGCGTACTCATCTTGCTCCTGGCGGCTCAGCTCGTACTGTTCGGCCAGGTTTTCGGCCGTGCGCCCCATGATCTGGTTGACGACAGGATCGGTCAAACCCTCCCACAAGGCGTCCGTCAACTGGCTGTGGCGCAGCTTGAGGCCCCAACGCGCACCCTTGATCACGTAGGGGATATTGCTCATGCTCTCGGTTCCGCCGACCAGGAAAAGCTCGCCGTCGTCAGCCTGGATGGCCTGGTAGGCCGAAGTGATCGCCTGCAGGGACGACGCGCAGTTGCGCTGCACCGTGTAGCCTGGCACGTGATCGGGGACGCCGGCCATCAGCGCCGCCACGCGGGCAATGTTGGCCGCGTCGGAGGGCTGGCCGATGCAGCCCAAGATCACGTCGTCGATCAGGCTGGGGTCCAGCCCAGTGCGCTTGATCTGCTCTGCCAAGACGATCTTGGCTAAATCCTGGGCGCGTTGGTCACGCAGCGCCCCGCCGTGCACCCCCACCGGCGTCCGCACGCCACCTACTAGAACTACTTCTTTCATGCTTTCCTCCTTGAAACACGGATTTCCACGGATTACGTTTCACGTTTCACGTATCCCGCTCAACAAAACCGCCACGGTTTGCTCAAACAGAGCTTCCACGGGCACCTGCACCAACTCGCGCCGCAAGGGATGGTCAGCCAGCAGCAGCACCCCATTCAACGCCGCCCACAGCATGCCGGTGGTGTGCCAGGCGTCGAGCGGCTGGAACTCGCGGCTGTCGATGCCGTGTTGGATGACGTCAGCCACAAATTGCAAAAGGCGCTTGCTGCTGTCAAAAACCTGGCCGTACAGCGCTGCCGAAACGCGCTCGCGAAACTGGCCGCGATCGAAGGCGACCATCAGGCGAAAATGAGCCGGGCACTCCCGGCAAAAGCGCAGATAGGCGCTTGCGAGACGTTCCAGGCATTGGCCGGCCGGCAGAGCAGCACACGGCTCATAAGCTATCTTGAAGCGCTCCAGCAAGCTCTCCAGGCCTTCTAAAAGCAAAAGAGCAAGGATGGTTTCCTTGCTCTCAAAATACAGGTAGACAGTGCCCTTGCTGACCTCGGCCCGGGCCGCCACGTCGTCGATCGTACCCTGGAAAAGACGCCCGTTGAGAAATACCTCGCGGGCAGCTTGTAAGATATCCTTGCGGCGTTGCGCTTTTTCTCGCTCACGACGGTGGCTGGTGACGCTCACATGGCCTCCAAAAAGATGGTCCCAGGTTTCAGGTTTCAGGTGGCATGTTCACCCTTGGCACACATTGTTGGCTGTAATGATGTCAGTAATAGTGAGTTGGCTCGTTATCATGCCAGTCAATGACTGGCAGTCATCGACTGACTAATAGTCAGTACGACTAGTATCAGTATATGACAAAATGGAGGCATTGTCAATACTTTTTAAGGTTTTAAGGCGTCAGCTTGTAAACGAGGTAGTGGTCGTTCTCATAGACCAGTGGCAAGGCGTGGCTATGGGGTTTCTCAACCACCAGGTAGGTAGCGCCGTAGCGGCTGGCGATGCGCAGCAACTCGCCGGGGGTCAGGCTGTAAAATGCCTCGGCCGTGATGCGCATGTTCTCAAAAAAGTCGCCGCCAAAGCGCGAAAGAGCGCCCGGCGCGAGCTGCTCAAAGCGTTCGTTCCACACGTCGATGTTATCCGGCACCAGGGCGATCTCGAGCAAATCCGCCAGCGTCACCACAGTCGAGCGCTCGGAAAAGACGTGCCAGCCTGAATCGTAAAAGCTCCAACGGTGTGGCGGCGTGACAAACAGGGCGTCCTTGGGCGTGTTGTCACGCGCCCAGGCCTGGACCTCGATCCAGGCGTTGCGTGGGCCAAATATGTGGAGGCCCGGTGACCAAAGGCCGTACTGCGCGCTCAGCCAAAGCGTGAGCACGCCAAACGCCACCAGCAGGGCGGCCAGCGCGCCCTGCCGCCAGCGCGCGGAGGCGATACGGCGATGCAGCGCCCAGGCCGCGAGCGGCACGAGGGTCAAAACCGTGCCGAGCAAGGAGGCGACCAACCATCCAAAATCCCCCCCCCTGAGCGCGCCGGCCTGGTACTGGCGGGCCAGGTAGTGAGCAAAATACAGGTAAGCGAAAAGCAGGGCGAATATCCCGGCGCGGATGATTTGCAATTGCTGAATGAGCGTGATATGAATCCAGTTCGCCGTGATGATCTGCACAGCCAGGATAAGCAAGATGGCATACATAAAGTTCGTCACGGCTCGGTCGCTGGCGGGCAGTGGCGCGTAATGCCGGGCGATTCCAAACAGCGCAAAAGCGCCCACGCCGCTCAGCGTCCCCATCACGATGTGTGGATAAGGTCCCAGCAAGTAAAAGAGATTGTAAAAAAAGGCTCGCGAGACAATGGTGAACCAATCGGCTTGCAGCGCGGGTGTGGGGGGGGCGCCGGCTCGCCACACCAGTACCGGGGAAGCAAACAGCACAAACAGCCCCAGCCCCCCCAGTAGATTCTTCCAACCGATGGCGCGGATTTGCAAGACGCTGTCGAGCAGCAGCATGGCCATCACAAAGTTGACCGAGACGACGTGCAGATTGAACAGCGCACCCAGCAAGGCAAACGCCGCCAGGTAACGCCGGCGGAGATACAGCGTGATCGCCCACAACAAGAACGGAAAGACAAAGGTGCGGTTGAGCAGGCTGAATTCGAGCACGGGAAAGCCAGCAAAGCCGACGTGGGGAAAGACAAAGGCCAGGATGCCCAGCAGTGAGGCCAGGGGATTGTGGAAAAGCGCATCGCTCAACGCCCACAGCCCCCAAAAGGTCAGATAAGTGGCCAGCACGTGCACCAGGAACATCGACACTTCGAGGGCCCCCAGCTTGTACAAGAATATGAAGGGATACCAAAAGTAGGAATAGTGTTTAAACCGCATCTCAAAGAAGGGATCACCGGGGAAGAGCGATGGATCGGCATACTTTTTGAGGAAGGGGATGTGAACGGCCTGGTCAAAGGTGCCAAAGTGATAGCCGATGAAGAGGATGGTGCAGCAGGCGGCCGCGAGAAACAGCGCGTGCCGCTTCAAGGCCGAGCGGGCCAGTTGGTCTGACAAGGATTGTAACAAGGATACCTGCTTGGGAATAGATCACAAATGACACGAATAGTCGAATGTCACGAATGTCTGCTTGAAGCATTTTCCTAATCATAACAGAAGGTTGGCGTTTGCGCAAGACCTGGTTTCTTAAAGCCGCATTTGGAGATTTTCGAGGTAGAGGGTATAATCGTACACATTGTATTTACCATAAGGAGGCTCAAAACAATGAAAAAGTATCTGGCGTTTGTACTCGTTGTCGTCCTGGCTGTGCCGGCCATGGTGAGCGCAGCCGCGCGGGTCTCGGCACCCATCGCCGCGCCCATTGAGGGCGAGGTGGCAGGCACGCCGGCCGAGGCGGCGCACATCGCTGCCCCGCGGGCAGCGCCCATCATCATCGACCACCACCATGTGGACATCACGGCCGTGCCGCAGGCCTGGATCGAAGCGGCCAAGACCACGCTCCACATTGCTTACGGCCACACCTCGCACGGCAGCCAGGTGACCGACGGCATGAGCGGGCTGGTCGGCTTTGCCAACGGCGGCGGGCTGGGGTTGGCGCTCCCTCAGGACATCTTTGCCTGGAACGAGACCGGCGCGGACGGCGCG
>JAFGFO010000180.1 GCA_016931085.1 Thermoflexales bacterium | reverse complement strand
GGTTTCCATACCTGCCGCAAGCCTGGCGGCTATCCACAGGACGCCTTCGGCGTGGAAAGCCGCCCTACAAAATCGTCTCTCCGACAGTCTGCTAGCAGGAGAAATCACGATGCCCAAACCCAAGACACGCACCACCTTTGTCTGCCAGCAGTGCGGCGCTCAACAGCTCAAGTGGATGGGGCGCTGCCCCGATTGCGGCGAATGGAACAGCCTGGTCGAGGTGGTCGAGGAGCGCCAACCACGCGCCGTCTCGTCCGCCTCTGCCACGCCGCGCACGCCGCCCCAACGCCTGAGCGAGGTCAAGCTCGTCGACCTGGGACGCATCCCGGTGGAAATTGAAGAGCTGTCGCGCGTCTTGGGCGGCGGCATCGTGCCAGGCTCACTGATCCTGGTCAGCGGCGACCCGGGCATCGGTAAGAGCACGCTGCTCATCCAGTTGGCCGCCAGCCTGGCCACGGCCGACTGCCCGGTGTTGTACGCTTCGGGCGAAGAGTCGGTCCAGCAGCTCAAGATGCGCGCCGACCGGGTTGGCCTGACCACCGATCACTTGCTCTTGCTGACCGAAACAGACCTGGAAGTGATCCTGGGACACATCTTGGAGATCAAGCCCCGCATCGTCGTGATCGACTCGATCCAGACCACCTATCTGGAAGAGCTCAGCTCGACGGCCGGCTCGATCAGCCAGGTGCGCGAGTGCGCCGGGCGGCTGCAGCACCTGGCCAAGGCCAGCGGCATTGCTGTCTTCCTGGTCGGGCACGTCACCAAGGCCGGCGCCATCGCCGGCCCCAAGGTCTTGGAGCACATCGTGGACACGGTGCTCTACCTGGAAGGCGAGCGCTATCACACCTATCGCTTGCTGCGCAGCGTGAAAAACCGCTTCGGGGCCACGTCGGAGGTGGGCGTGTTCGAGATGCGCGGCGACGGCATGGTCGAGGTGGCCAACCCGTCCGAGGCCTTCCTGGCCGAGCGCCTGGTGGCAGCCCCCGGCTCGTCCATCGCGGTGACGATGGAAGGCACTCGCCCGCTGCTGGTCGAGGTGCAAGCCCTGACCTCGACTACCTCGTTTGGGCTGCCGCGCCGCACCGCCAATGGGGTGGACTTTAACCGCCTGCTGCTGCTGGTGGCCGTGCTGCAAAAACGCTGCGGCGTGCGCCTGCACGACCAGGATGTGTTTGTCAACGTGGTGGGCGGGCTGCAGGTCGACGAGCCGGCGGCCGACCTGGCGGTGGCCGTGGCGGTGGCCTCGTCGATGCGCGACATGCCCGTCGCGCCGGACGTGGCCCTAGTCGGCGAAGTGGGCTTGTCGGGCGAGCTGCGCGGCGTGGGACAGGTAGCGGCCCGCCTGCGCGAGGCGGCCAAGCTGGGCTTTCGCCGCTGCGTGGTGCCCAAGGGCGTCCACCGCAAGAGCGAGGAAGCGCCGCACGGGCTGGAGCTGCTCGGCGCGCGCAGCCTGGGCGAGGCGCTCGAGCTGGCGTTGGGCGGCAAATAGCGAGTGCGTAGGTGCGATGCACCTTCTTAGGTGCGTTGCACCTGGCGAGGAACACCATGCCGTCTGCAAGACCTGGCTATTTGGCTGGATACTATTACCACATCTACAACCGTGGTGTAGCTTCGGCTCCCCTTTTTCGCGAGGACGAGAATTATGTCTTTGTCTTGCGCAAGGTGAAACAGTACTCCGGGGAGTTGTCTCTTGCAGTGATTGCGTATTGCCTCATGCCTAATCACTACCATTTCCTGCTGCGACAGGACGGCGAATGTCCGGCTGGCTTGTTGCCTCAACGTGTTTTCAATAGCTACACCAAGGCGTACAACAAGCGCTATGAACGCAGTGGCACGCTGTTCGAGGGTCATTACAAGGTTATTGCTTTGCAGGAAGAATCGCACTTGCTGCACTTGTGCCGTTACATCCATGCCAACCCGGTCAAAGCTGGCCTGGTTGCGGACGCGGCTGAGTGGCCCTATTCGAATTACCTGGAGTGGGTAGAGCAGCGCCATGGAACGTTGATAGACCGTGCGTTTGTTCGAGAGCACTTTCCGATCCCACAACGCTATCGGGAGTTTGTGATGGATTACCTGGCTAGTGAGGACGTGTAACGCACCTCGTAAAGCGGGTGTGTTGCATGTGGACATAGGCGTAATCAGGTGCAATGCACCCAGGAAGGTGCAATGCACCCAAGAAGGTGCAATGCACCCAAGAAGGTGCAATGCACCCAAGAAGGTGCAATGCACCCAAGAAGGTGCAATGCACCCAGGAAGGTGCAATGCACCCAGGAAGGTGCAATGCACCTAAGAAGGTGCAATGCACCCAGGAAGGTGCAATGCACTTGGGAAAGTGCAACGCACCTAGGATGAAGCGCGCGATCTGGGCCAGGTTCGCAGATCAGGGCAAATAACCGCGTGGGTTGAGCGGGCTGCCGTAATAGCGGATCTCGAAATGCACGTGCGGGCCGGTCGAGTTGCCGGTCGAGCCGACCGCGCCGATGAGCTGCCCGCGCGACACCGCCTCGCCAGCGCTCACGTAAAAGCCGCTGCAGTGGGCATAGTAGCTGCTAAAGCCGTTGGCGTGGTCGACGACGATCAGGTAGCCGTAGCCGATGTCCGTCCAGCCGGCGAAGGACACAAAGCCGCCGTCGGCGGCGCGAATCTCCGCCCCGGTGTAGGCGCCGATGTCGATCGCACGGTGACCCCACCAAAAATCTTGTGTGATGCCCCCGACCGTTGGCCATTGGAAAAGCCCCGTGCCACGCGCGCCCTCGGGTACCGAGCCGGTGTAGGAGGTGACGATCTTGGGCACGTACGGCTTTTGGCCGCCGGCCACGATCAACCGCTGGCCAGTCTGGATAGCATAGCCGGGCACGATCAGATTGTTGTAGGAGACGCCGGTGATGGCCGATACATCGACCTTGTACTTGGCGGCGATGCTTTCCAGGTTGTCGCCCTCTTTGACCGTGTGGCACACCCCGTCGATCGGCGGGATCACGACCTCCTGGCCGATGCGCAAAAAGTCCGGCATGTCTTCGATTTCTGGATTACACCACATGACCGTGGTGTCTTCCAGGTCGTAGATGATGGCAATGCCCTGGGTGGTGTCTCCGGGCTGCACCGTGTAGGTGATGGTTTCCAGGCGCGTGCGTTGAGGCGAATCGGTGTAGGGCAGGGCTCGGCGTTGGATGACCTCGATGTCAGAAGCCGCGCTGGTGGTGTAGGGCCGGCTCGCCCCACCGATGGCATATGGGGTAGGGCCAGGGGGCTGCTCGGCTGTGACGGCCTCGTTGGCCAGGGCGCGCACGTTATAGGAGAGCACCGCACCGGCCTCAGCCTGCCTCTCTTGCCCACCTCCCAGCAGCACCGCGGCTAATGCCAGAGCCAGCACAGCCAGGTGGACCAGGTAGCGATGGATGATCTGGCGTGCCTCGTCGCTGCTCAATCGCCAGGCCAGCACGGTGAGCCGGCTCAACCACTGTGTGAGCTGCGCACCATTTCTTAATGGTGCACTGGCTCTATCCATCCATGAAGGGGTACGCCAGGTGTTCACGAGGGGGGTCCTCACACTCAAGGCAAAACGTTCAGGGGATTGGGCAAATCGCCATTGTAGCGAGTCTCAAAGTGTAGATGAGGCCCGGTTGAGTTGCCGGTCGAGCCTACCGCGCCGATGACCGCGCCCTGGTAGAGCTGCTGGCCGCAGTACACGTGGATTTGGCTGAGGTGGGCATACCAGGTCTGCCAACCGTTGCCGTGATCGAGCACGATCAGGTAGCCGTAGCCCCAATTGTTCCAACCGGCCCACACAACTGTGCCGCTGTCAGAAGCGTACACGGCATTGCCGGTCTTGCCCGATATGTCGATGGCGCGATGCCACCAGGCGTAGGGATTGCCTCCCAAGCGATGAAAGTCTTCAGGCCAGATAAAAGTGCCCGTGCCGAGCGGCGCCACCACCGCGCCCTCGCAGAAACCGATCGGCGTGGCCTTGGAGGCGGATGACTGGCTGGCCGCCGCCGTCGTCTTTTGGATGGGCAGTTGCCAGACGACCATCTCGCGCTTGCCGCCGGGCACGATCAGGGATTGACCCTCGATGGGCTGCTGGCCCACACGCAGCGAGTTCCACTCGGCGTTGACGATGTCCTCGACCGGCACTTTATATTTCTCGGCAATCCCCTCCACGCTATCGCCAGCCTCGACGATGTGCACCAAGCCGTCAACCGGGGGCACGTCCAAGGTCATCCCCACGTTCATCATGTCGGGATTGTCCTTCAAATCGGCATTGGCCCACAAGATGGTTTCCGGGGCCAGGTTAAACAGCAGGGCAATGCCGAACAATGTGTCGCCCGCCCGGACGGTATAGGTGACGATGGCCTCACGCGGGCGGTCAGGGATTTGGGTGAGAGGGGCGGCCTGGCGGGTCAGGATATCGTTCCCCTTCGACAAGAGCGGCCGCAGGCTGGGAGCTGCCACGGCGGCACCGACCGGCCTCGTGAGCGACTCGGCTTGAGCCAACAAGGGCGGCTCTTCCGCAGCGACTGAGGGGAGTTTTCTGGGTTGGCGCGGCGCTTGGGCAGCCACCGGCATCTCTAAGCGGCTCAACGCGATCGCACACACGACCAGCACTAATACAATACCATGAGAACTCAGCCGGGGCCATGTCTCTCGTAGCTCTTCTACGATTCCCCAGGCCAGCGTCGTTAAGCGGACCAGCTTTTGAGCGATCCCTCGCTCCCACTGGTCCGGCAGATCAGGCTTGCTCTCATCGGTATGCATTGCTTGCCTCTGTAAGCCGCTGTATACTGCTCTTAATGGCGCGCGATGGTTCAATCCCACATCCTTATTATACCGGATGGGTGGCACCTGTCAAGTCGCCGTCCAGAACATACGTTCTGTGCCCAAGGGGCAAAAAACGAGTTTTTTCTCAAGTGTCTAGTACATGCAGGCGTAAATTCGCCCACCATGTCACCCTGAGCGCAGCGAAGGGTCTCTACGTTTGAATAACGAGATTCTTCGCTTCGCTCAGAATGACAAATGGTTGGTAGATCTCCGCCCCGGTGTACTAGTCTTTGAGGCCTGCCAAGAACTCGGCATTGGAGCGCGTGCGCGCCAGGCGTGTCAGCAAAGCTTCCATAGCCGGAGTGATGTCCATATTGGCGCCGGCTGGCGGTGGGGCCATCATCATGCTCAGCATGCGGCGCATCAACCAGATCTTGTTCAAGACAGCTTCCTCGAACAGCAATTCCTCGCGGCGCGTGCTGGAGCGCTCGATGTCATAGGCCGGGAAGACACGGCGTTCTTGGAGCCGGCGCGACAGGTGCAGTTCCATATTGCCGGTGCCTTTGAACTCTTCGTAGATCATGTCGTCCATGCGCGAGCCTGTATCGACCAGGCAGGTGGAAATAATCGTCAGGCTGCCGCCTTCTTCGATGTTGCGCGCCGCGCCAAAAAAGTGCTTGGGAGGATACAGGGCGGCCGGGTCGAGACCGCCTGACAGGGTGCGGCCTGAAGGGGGTACGACCAGGTTGTACGCTCGCCCCAGGCGTGTAATCGAATCCAGCAAGATGGCGACGTGGCGATTGCCCTCCACCAGGCGCTTGGCGCGCGCCAAGGCCATCTCGGCCACCCGGACGTGGTTTTGCACCGGCTCGTCAAAGGTCGAGCTGATGACCTCCGCGTCGACCGAGCGGTCCATATCGGTGACTTCTTCGGGACGCTCACCGATCATGACGACCATCAGGTGGACATCGGTGTAGCGCTTGGAGATGGCGTTGGCGATGTTTTTGAGCACCGTGGTCTTGCCGGCCTTGGGCGGTGAGACGATCAGGCCGCGCTGTCCGCGCCCGATCGGGGCCACCATGTCGAGCAAGCGCATGGATAAATTGTGCTGGTCGGTTTCCAGGTCAAAGCGGGTGTCGGGGAAGATAGGCGTCATGCCCTCGAAGCGAGGCCGTTCCTTGGCCTGCTCGGGGTCCAGCCCGTTGACCGCGTCCACGCGCAGCAGCCCAAAGTACTTTTCATTCTCTTTGGG
>JAFGFO010000179.1 GCA_016931085.1 Thermoflexales bacterium | reverse complement strand
GTCGTGCTCAAGGACATCGACCAGGCCATGCTCGACAAGGGGATGGACACGATCCGCGAAATCTACCAACGGCGCGTGGACAAGGGCAAGATGAGCTCCGGCGAGATGGACAGCAAGGTGTCGTTGGTCACACCGGCCCTGGACTATGGCGAGTTTGCCGACGTGGACATCGTGATCGAAGCTGTCCCGGAGAGCATGGGTATCAAGAAAAAGGTGTTTGCCGAGTTGGACGGTATCTGTCCGCCAGGGACGATTTTTGCCAGCAATACCTCGGCCTTGTCGATCACGGAAATGGGCCAGGCTACCTCCCGGCCTCACAAGGTGACCGGTATGCACTTTTTCAACCCGGCTCACGTGATGAAGCTGGTGGAGGTCATTCGCGGCCAAGCCACCGACCAGGAGACGGTGGACGACGTGGTCGCTTTTACCGAGAGCCTGCGCAAAATCCCGGTCGTGGTCAAGGAGTGTCCGGGCTTTTTGGTCAATCGCCTGCTGATGCCATATCTCAACGAGGCGGTGATGTGCTTGCAGGAGCAGGCGGCCTCCGCGGCCGACATCGACGCAGCGATGTGCGAGTTTGGCTGGCCGATGGGACCGTTCACCTTGATGGACATGCTGGGCTTGGATGTGTGCTACCACGTGGGAGAATATCTGAACCAGCAGTATGGCGAGCGCATGCAGGGCGCCGAGTTGTTCAAGCGTTTGGTGGATGCTGGCCGCCTGGGCGAGAAAACGGGCGCCGGCTTTTATGGCTACGGCAGCCAGGGCGATGAAGCGGTCCAGCAGGCTATTGCCGAGATCAACGCCGGCAAGCCGCCGACCGAGTTTTCGGTTGAGCGCCTGATGTACCCGTTGTTCAACGAGGCCGCTTGCGCGGTGGAAGAGCAGATCGCCGACGTGAAGGACATCGACATGGCCATGATTGCCGGCACTGGCATGTCATACCAAGGCGAGCGCATTGGGCCGCTGGCTTTGGCGGATCGCATCGGCCTGGACGTGATCGTGGCCGGGCTGGAAGCATTCGAGGGCAAGCACGGTTTGCGTTTTCACCCCAGTGACAAGTTGCACGAGCTGGTCGAGGCCGGCCGCACGGGGCAGGAGGCCGGCGCGGGCTTTTTGGAATATGTGTAAGGAGTGTTTCCATGACCGACAAACAATACATTCGTTATTCGATCGAGCAGCGCGTGGCGACGGTGGTGATCGACCATCCGCCCGCCAACGCCTTTGACACGCAGACGGTGACCGAGCTGAACGCGGCGCTGGACGAGCTGCTGGCCAACGACGAGGTCAAGGTCATCATCCTGACCGGCGGCGGGCAGATGGCCTTTGTGGCCGGCGCCGACATCAACGAGATCAAGGCCATCCTCGGCTCGGACGATCCGCCCGGCAAGCTGGCGGCGGCTTCCAAGGGGGGGCAAGATCTGTTCGTCAAGATTGAGCGCTCGCCCAAGCCCGTCATCGCGGCCATCAATGGCTTTTGCCTGGGCGGCGGCCTCGAGCTGGCTATGGCTTGTCACATCCGCATCGCCGGCGACCGTGTCCGGCTGGGGCAGCCTGAAATCAACCTCGGCATCATCCCCGGCTGGGGCGGCACGCAGCGCCTGGCGCGCCTGTTGAGCAAGGGCAAGGCGATCGAGATGATCCTGACGGGCGACCAAATCACCGCCCAGGAGGCCAAGGCGCTGGGATTGATCAACCTGGTCGTGCCCGGCGACGCCGTGATCCGGCAGGCGACCGGCCTGGCGCGCAAGATCGCCGCCAAGGGTGGCCTGGCGCTTGCCGCCGCGCTGCGCGCGATCAACACCGGGCTGGAAGGCCCCCTGGCCGATGGCCTGGCGATCGAGCGCGAGCAATTTGGCGCCCTGGCCGCCAGCGCGGACGCCCACGAAGGCATCGATGCGTTTCTCGCCAAGCGCCCGGCCGAGTTCAAGGACAAGTAGGGACCAGGGACTATGGAGACTTCCGAAGTCTTTAAGACTTCGGAAGTCTGGCTCTAGGGGGGCACATGGATTTCAATCTGACCGAAGAACAACACATGTTCCACGGTATGTTCCGCGATTTTGCCCAGAAGGACGTAGCCAAGCTGGCGGAGCATATGGATAAGGACGAGCGCCTATCCCCCGAGTTGCTCAAAAAGGCGGCTGTCCAGGGCTTGCTGGGGGCGATTGTGCCGGAAGAGCTTGGGGGGGCGGCGCTCGACCCCCTGAGTTATGCCCTGATGCTGGAGGAGCTGGGCCGGGTTTGCCTGTCCACCGCGCTCGCGCTGGCTCATCATACGAGCCTGGTGACGCAGGCCGTGCTGGATTATGGTGACGAGGCCCAGAAGGAACGCTGGCTGCCCCGGCTGGCGGAAGGCTCCGCCATCGGCGCATGGGCGCTGACTGAGCCGGACGCCGGCAGTGACACCAATCGGGTGTCGACGCGTGCGAGGCGTGAGGGTGGTGACTATGTACTCACGGGCGTCAAGAGTTGGGTGACCAATGCCGGGCTGGATAGCCTCTTGCTGGTGATGGCCCGCACCGGCGAGGGACCCACCGGCGGCCTATCGGCTTTCGTGCTGGAAAAAGACACGCCCGGCCTCAAGCTGGGCCAGCGCGAGTTGACCCTGGGGCTGCGCGCGACTTGTATTCACACGGTGTACCTGGACGGTGTGCGTGTGCCGGAGGACTCCCGGCTGGGCGCGGAGGGTGACGGCCAGCGCATCGTCGCGCGCGTGCTCGACCATTTTCGCCTGGCCTTAGCGGCGGCCGGTTTGGGCCTGGCCGAGGCGGCAGTGGAAGCTGGCGTTAGCTTCGCCGCCGAGCGGGTCCAGTTTGGTCGCCCCGTCGCGCACAAGCAGGCCATCCAGAATTACATCGCCGACTCGTCGGCCCAGGTCGAGGCACTGCGTTACCTGGTGTACCACACTGCCTGGCAGGCTGGGCAAGGGGATGGCTTTGGACCTGCTGCGGTCTATGCCAAGCTGTTCGCGGCCCGCACCGCCCGCCTCGTCACCAATCTCATGGTCCAAGTCCACGGCGGCTACGGCTACATCGAGGATTACCCCATCGCCCGCATGTACCGCAACGCCCGCGCGCTCGAGTTGCTGGGCGGCACGGACGAGCTGATGAGGGTGGCCATCGCGGCGAACTTGTTCAAGAGCCAGAACGTGCACATATCGCCGTGAAACGTAAAACGTAACAAGAACGTATGACGCATTACGTTTTACGCATCATGTCTTGGAGTAGCCTATGGATTTCACATTTGCACCCGAACACGTCGCTTTGCGGAAAATGATCCGCGAGTTTGCACAGGAGTACGTGCGCCCGCTGGCCAAGACGATCGACCACGAGCACCGTGTGCCCCACGAGACGCTCGAGCTGGCCGGCCAGCTTGGCTTGTTAGGCGTACCGTTCCCGCAAAAGTATGGCGGGGTAGGCGCCGGCGAGACCGGTTACTGCATCCTGATGGAGGAAATAGGCCGCGTGTGTACCAGCACGGCCACCAACATCGGCGCTCACATCGGCATCGGCGCGATGGCGATTTACATGGACGGCAGCGAGGAGCAAAAACAAAAATACCTCGTGCCGCTGGCGCGCGGCGAAAAGATCGCCGCCTTTGCCCTGACCGAGCCGAACGCCGGCTCGGACGCGGCCAACATCCGCACGCGCGCCGTGCGCGAAGGCGACAGCTATTTCCTGGATGGCAGCAAGATTTACATCACCAATGGGCCGATCGCCGACATCATCAGCGTGCTGGCCGTGACCGACCCCAGCCTGGGCGCGCGCGGCGGGGTGACGGCTCTTATCGTCGAGACGACCTGGCCGGGCTTTAAGGTCGGCACGCTGGAAAACAAGATGGGCATTCGCGGCAGCTCGACCGCCGAGCTGATCTTTGAGGAGCTGCGCGTGCCGCAGGAGAACATCCTCGGCCAGGTTGGCTTGGGCTTTGTGCTCTTTATGAAGACGCTCGACATGGGGCGCTTGACGCTGGGGGCGGCCTGCCTGGGCGGCGCGCAGGCGGCGCTAGAGGCGGCCATGCAGTGGGCCAAGGCACGTTCCCAGTTCGGCGCTGCTATCGCAGCCAAGCAGAGCATCCAGTGGATGGTGGCCGACATCGCCTGCGAGGTCGAGGCGCTGCGCTCGCTGGTCTATCGCACGGCCTGGCTGGTGGACACCGGCCGGCCCTTCTCACGCGAGGCGGCCATCTGCAAGCTGTACGGCAGCGAGGTGGCCAGCCGGGCGGTGGAAAAGGCGCTGCAGATTCACGGCGCTTTGGGCTACAGCCGCCACCATCCGATCGAGCGCGCCTGGCGCGACGCGCGCATCGCCGAAATCTTTGAGGGCACTAACGAGATCCAGCGTATCGTCATCGCCAACGATCTGTTCCGCGAGATCGGTGTGCGGATCAGGCCATGACGTAAAACGTGAAACGTAAAACGTAACAAGAGGGAGAGGGATGAAGATTGTCGTGGCTATCAAACAAATTCTCGACCCGAGCGGCTTTGTGGTCAATCGCAAGGCCGAAAAGATTTTCGTCAACCGTGAAGAGTGGAGCACGAACCCGGCCGACTTGTGCGCGTTGGAGGCGGCCCTGCGATTGAAGGACGAGCTGGGCGCCGAGCTGATCGTGCTTGGCGGCGGGCCTAAGCGGACGGAGCTGGCGCTGCGCGACGCCTGGGCTCGTGGGGCCAACCGGGCTATTCATCTCGCCGACGAGGCATGGTCCCACGCTGATGGCTTGGTGGCTGCCCGTATCCTGGCCAAGGCAGTGGACAAATTGGGTGGGGTGGACCTAGTGTTATGTGGCGACAAGGCCCTGGATTCTTCGCATAGCGCTGGCGAGGTGGGGCCGCGCCTGGCCGAAGCACTGGGCTGGCCGCAAATGCTGGCCGTGCTAGAGCTGAGCGTGGCGGATGGGCAGGTGCGAGCCGTCAAGGCTGCCGGAAAGGGTTACATCGCGTTGGAGGC
Organism: Thermoflexales bacterium; assembly: GCA_016931085.1. The sequence goes on along the minus strand of JAFGFO010000179.1, from coordinate 2,179 downwards.
TGGGCTGCCACTGCTGGTGACTGTGGCGGCTGGTGCCAACCAACCCCGTTTCCCTCACGGCGCGCGCGTGATCAACTCGTATCGCGAGTACCAACTGGAGGTGTGGACGGCGGCCGATTTGCCCTTCTCCGAAGACGAGCTTCAGCCCGCCGTCGAGAGCCGCGGCCAGGCTTTCCCACCCCCACGCGAATTGGGCACGATCCTGGGCAGCCCGGCCGAGCTGGTGGGCATGCTGCGGCGCAGCAGGCTGGTATAGGATGGTTTCAGCTTGGAAGGTTGCAGTTTGCACGTTTACGTTTCACGTTTTACGTTTTACGTTTCACGCATCACGTTTCACGCCCCATATGGAGTATGACCATGTCCTTCCTTGACAGCTACGGATCAATCGAAGAGGAGCCGCGCGACATCTGGGTCGTCGTCGATCTGGCCGGGAGTGAGCCAACGCCGCTGAGCCTGGAATTGGTCGGCGGCGCGCGCACGATGGCCGATGGCCTGGGCTGCTACGTGCACGCCGTCGTTTTAGGCAGCGGCTTGGAAGAAGTGCCGGACCTGGTCGCCGCTGGCGCGGACCAGGTGCACGTGGCCGACCACCCAGCGTTGGCCGAGTTTGCGCTCGAGCCGTATCTGGCGGTGTTGGGCGATTTGTTCGAGGCCCGTCACCCCGAGATCGTGCTGTTTGGCGCGACGGTCCTGGGCGACGAGTTGGCGCCGCGCCTGGCCCAGCGGCTCAAGACGGGCTTGCTGCCGCACTGCGTCTCGCTGCGCATGGACGAGATCGAGCGCGTGCTGATCGGCGCGCATCCCGTCTACGAGGGCGAGTACATGGCCGTCACTGCCTGCCCGCGGGCACGGCCCGAGATCGCCACGCTGCTGCCTGACGCGTTTGGCCCGCCGTACCTGGACAGCTACCGCTTTGGCGAGACGGAACGACTGTCTGTCGATTTGGAGGGTGTGGAGGTGCGCGTGCGGCTGCTTGGGCCGGTCGAGTTTGCGCTGCCAGAGCTGCCGCTGTGCAAAGCGCGCCGCATCGTGTCGGCCGGCAGGCAGGTGGGCGATTTCGAGCTGGTCAAGCAGTTAGCGGCCGCGCTTGGCGCGCGCGTGGCCGGCGCGCGCGAGGCGATGGACGAGGCTTGGATCACTGACCGCGAGGTGGTCGGCGCGCTGGGCGAAAGCGTGCAGCCAGAGCTGTACGTGGCCGTCGGCATACGCGGCGACAGCTACCACGCCTACGGCATCCGCGATGCCAGCTTTGTGGTCGCCATCCACCCTGACCCCGACGCGCCCATCTTTCAGCAGGCCGACGCGGGGCTGGTCGGCGATCCGGCCGAGATCGTGCCGGCGTTGATCGCCGCTCTGTCAGCGTAGAGGCGAAAATTCACGAGCGGGTATTTTTAATCACGAACACTTGCCGGAGCGCAGCGCAGGTGCAGGTATTCGTGATTAAGCCTGGCCTTTACCCCTGCGAGATGTCCCGCCCGGCGGCGGCGCGCCGGCGCAGGTCGGTGTCCAGGATGCGCTTGCGCAGCCGCAGGTTCTGCGGCGTGACCTCCAGCAGCTCGTCGTCGTCGATGTACTCGATGCAGTCGTCCAGGCTCATCACGCGCGGCGGCGTCAGCCGCACGGCGATGTCTTCGGTGAACACGCGGATATTGGTGAGGTGCTTTTTCTTGCAGACGTTAATCGGCAGATCGTTATCGCGCGCGTTTTGCCCCACGACCATCCCCTCGTAGATATCCACACCGGGGCCGATAAACAGCATGCCGCGTTCTTCGGCGTTGTGCAGCGCGTAGGCCGTGCTCACCCCGTCTTCCCAGGCCACCATCGAGCCGCGCTCGCGCATGGTGACCTCGCCCGCCAACGGCTCGTAGCCGTGGAACAGCGCGTGCATGATGCCGGTGCCGTGCGTGGCGGTGAGGAACGCGCCGCGAAAGCCCAGCAGCCCGCGTGTGGGCACCAGGTAGGTCAAGTACACCGTTCCGTGCTCGCCGTGCTGGATGTGGGTCATCTGCCCGCGCCGGTTGCCCAGCATCTCCACGACGACGCCCAGCACGTCTTGAGGCACCTCGACGTAGAGCTCTTCGACCGGCTCCAGTGTCTGGCCGTTTTCCTCGCGCATGATGACTTCCGGCTTGCCGACCTGGAACTCGTAGCCCTCGCGGCGCATGGTCTCGATGAGGAT
>JAFGFO010000178.1 GCA_016931085.1 Thermoflexales bacterium | reverse complement strand
TCGTCCGGCACGGCCGCCAGGGCGCGCTCGAAATCGTCGCTCACCGGCAGCAACTGGCGAATCAACTCAGCGTTAGCGTACTGGGCGGCTTCGGCGCGTTCGCGCTCGAAGCGCCGCCGGGCGTTGGCCAATTCCGCCCGTGCTCGCTGCCAGCCGTCCAGGTATTCCTGGGATTGAGAGCGGGTTTTCTCCAGCTCTTCTCGAAGCAGGTCCAACTCGCTCTTGGCCTCCGTCTCGCTGGCTTCCTGATCGAGCAGGTCTTCTTGCGCCTCCTCGTATTCGTCGTGCGCTTCAGAGACTAGCTCGACGGCCAACTCGGGGTCTTGAAATTCTAAATCGTCGTCTCGTTTGTAATCAGCCACTTGTACTCGACTCCTCGTCACCAGAATACATATCAGAAATCAGATTGCTCATCAAATCGGCCACGTAACGCATCGTGCTGACCGTCCGCCCGTAGGGCATGCGCATGGGGCCTAAAACTCCCAGGGCGCCCGTGGCATAATCGCTGACGCCGTAGCGGGCCAACACCAGGCTATAATCGCGCAGACCTTCCCAGCGCCCCTCCCCACCGATGACCACTTGCACGTTGCCCACGTTGGGCGACAGGGCGTGACTGAACACATCCTCCAACAGCGTCTGCTCTTCGAGCACACGCAGGATGGCAGCGGTTTCCTCGCGATCGACAAACTCGGGCTGGCGCAGCACCTCGGCCAGTCCATCCTGGTACACCTCGCCGGCGGGGCGCGCGCTGGCCTGCTTGAGGACAGCCATCACCACACCCAGCACCTCGGTCTCAAACCTGGGCAACTCGGCCCGCTGGACCGGGATCGCGTCAAATGACCTGCCTTTGCAGAGGGCATTCATGCGCTCGCTTGCCTCGTTCAAGCGTTCCTGGCTCATCGGCTCAGCCAGGGTCAACATCTCCTGCTTGACCGTGCCATCCTCGAACACCACGATGAGCAGCACCAGGCGACCCTGGGTGGCAATCAACTGCACGTGCTTACAGCGGGCCTGGACAGCGTGCGGCGCAGTCACCAAGGCCGCGCTGCGCGAAGCTTGCACCAGCACAGCCGCCGCCAAGCGCATCCACTGTTCCACGTTCAATCTCACCTGGTGGAACTGGTGAGCGATCATGCGCCGGTCAGCCCCGGGCAATTCGGTCTCGCCCATCAAGTTTTCCACAAAATAACGATAGCCCTGCTCGGTCGGCACGCGCCCGGCCGAAGTGTGTGGATGAGTGAGAAAACCCAGCTCTTCCAACGCGGCCAATTCGTTACGGATGGTAGCCGAGCTGAGATCCAGCCCATAGTGCCTGGTCAGCCCCTTGGAGCTGACCGGGGCGGCGCTGGACACATAGTCACGGATGACCATCTTGAGTATAGCTTGTTGCCGGGTCGATAGCTCTGCCATTAGCACCCCTGCCAATCATTTAGCACTCTCGCCAAGAGAGTGCTAATCCTGTCTTACATAATGATACCACGAGGCAGCAGGTGTGTCAAGGCCGATTTTGTGTCTGGCGTTTTTGTGCTATCATGTCTTTCATGGTAGATGCCATTGTCGCAGGCCATCTGTGTCTCGATATCATTCCCGATCTTTCGGCGCTCGTACCGGGGCAATTTGACGGCGCTTTTCGGCCCGGCAGGTTGGTCCAATCTGGCCCGGCCACACTCGCCACCGGCGGGGCGGTCTCGAATACAGGCCTTGCGCTGCATCGTCTGGGCCTCAAAACGCGCCTGATCGCCCGAGTGGGTCAAGACCAGCTTGGGCAAGCCTTGCGCCAGACGATCGACGCCCAAGGCGCGGGCCTGGCTGAAGGGCTTATTCCTTGCGCCGAGTCGAGCACTTCGTATTCCATCGTCATCAGCCCGCCTGGCAGCGACAGGCGCTTTTTGCATCATCCCGGTGCGAACGACGATTTTTCGGCTCAAGACGTGACTGACGAGGCCCTTCAAGACGCGCGCCTGTTCCATTTCGGATATCCACCCTTAATGGCCAGGATGTATGCAGACAATGGCCAACAACTCCTGGAACTGCTCCGGCGGGTTAAAGCCTGTGGGCTCACCACCTCGCTCGACATGGCCTATCCCGATCCAGACTCTCCGGCCGGCCGGGCAGATTGGCCGGGCATTTTGCGTCAAGTCCTCCCTTGCACCGACGTCTTTGTCCCCAGCCTTGACGAGATCTCGTACATGCTGTGGAGAAAAACCGATGTGGCGCCGTCGGCCGAGCTGCTGGCAAGAGTCAGCGGTGAATTGCTGGGGATGGGGGCAAAGATGGCCTTGCTCAAGCTGGGCGATCGAGGCTTGTATCTGCGCACAGCCAGCCGGTCTGTTTTAAAAGATCTGGGGGCAGCCGCTCCAGGCAACATCGACGAGTGGGCTGACTTTGAAGCCTGGCGGCCATGCTTTCGCGTGAACGTGGTGGGGACGACGGGTTCTGGGGACGTCACGGTGGCGGGATTTCTGGCCGCCCTCTTGCGTGGTCTTCCGCCAGGCGAGGCACTGACGGCTGCGTTAGCGGTGGGGGCATGCTGCGTGGAGGCGGCGGATGCCCTGAGCGGCCTGCACTCGTGGGAGGCAACCTGGCAACGGATCAGAGCCGGTTGGGCAAGCCATCCCGAAAGAGGAAAATGAAAAGGCGGTTCCCGTTCAATCTCGGCTCGCCATTTCTTCGTGGCGCACTGAGCCTATCGCTAGACGGCAAGACGACCGTCTTGATCATAGCCAGCACGCTGCTGCTCACCGTCGCCCGTTACCGGAGCCTGACGCCGTGGCACTCGCTGGACATGGCCCTGCTGTGCCTGGTTGCGCCGATGCTGCTCATCATGGTGGGGTGGGGTCAGCCTCCCTCCGACTATGGCCTGAAAGTGGGCAACTGGCGGCTGGGGCTGCTGTTCACGCTGGGCGGGATCGCCCTGATAACGCCGGTGCTGTGGCTCATAGCGCGCACGCCCGATTTTCGCGCTTATTACGCCGGTCAGGCACTCCCCTGGGGTTGGCTGCTTCTCGACAACGCCGTGCACATCTTTAGCTGGGAGTTTTTCTTTCGCGGCTTTATGCTGTTTGGCCTGGTGAAGCGTTACGGCGACGACGCGATCTGGCTGCAAGCGGTGCCTTTCGCCATCGCGCATTTCGGCAAGCCGGAATTAGAGACGCTCAGCACGATCTTTGGCGGGGCAGCCTTTGGCTACGTGGCGCTCAAGACCGACTCGATGCTGTATCCTTTCTTGATTCACTTCTTTGTGCAGGTACTGGTCATCGCGCTGGCAGCCGGGATGCTGTAAAGAACGTGTAAAGCCATGCCAAGAGTACGATTTGGATTGAGCGTACAAACCTGGACGCGAAACGGCAAAACCTGGCAAGTGTGATATAATAGATACACTATAGGAGGACACGTGGCAGTACTCACACTCAGTGATATTCTGGATGACCTGCGTGCGACCGACCAGGCGCTGCGCAAATTTGAGCAGCGCTACTGGATCAGTTCGACATACTTTTACGAGCTCTACTCACAGGGTTTGTTGGACACTGGCGAACACCGCCAAGATTTCTCGGAATGGGCAGGGTTCTACAAGATCAGGCAACACCGAGAACAAATGCTGCGCCAATTCTCGGAGCAACGCGTGGCCGAATTGCGTGCTGCAAGTCGAGACAATTTCATCCGCCTGGCACCAGAAGAACCCCTTATTACAGTCCCAGCTTAACTGAGAATAACCATGAACGCAGGTCTCCCGTCATGCCCGGAATACGAGGCCTTGGTCTATACCTTGCCACAAAGGTACCCCGAGATCAGTTTCTCATCCGTCCATCTCTATACGACCAGCCGAGGAACCGCGATAGTGAGAGGGAACATGCGGGGCCAATCTTCCCACGCTGATCGCCGATTGCATTGCGCTCAGTGCATCTCTACCTGATCATGACCAAGGTTGACCTTCTCACTGACCGGTCAGCACCACACGATGAAAATTACACTGGTATCGACCTACGCCAGCATCGCCTCTTACGGGCTGCGCCTCTTGTCGGCGGTGCTCAAAGAGGCCGGCTTTGAAACGCGCCTGGTCTTTATGCCGCGCGACACAGAAGGCCTGCCCTGGAATGGCTTTTGCTACCCCTACAGCGATGCAATCCTCGATCAACTGGCAGAGCTGAGTGGCGACAGCGGCCTGATCGGCGTTTCGCTATCAACCAATTATTTTTTCAACGCTGTCCAGATCACGCAGCGCCTGCGCCGCTCCACGAATGTGCCGCTGGTTTGGGGTGGCATTCACCCCACCGTGCGCCCACAAGAATGCCTGGACTATGCTGACCTGGTGTGCGTGGGTGAGGGGGAAGAAGCCTTGGTCGAGCTGGCACAGCGCCTGGCTGGCGGGGGGGGCTACCAGGGTATAGACAATATGTGGTACCGGGACAATGGCCACGTGGTGTGCACGCCTCTGCGCTCCTTGCAGAGCGACCTGGATGTCTATCCTTATCCTGACTATGAGCTGGAGAGTTCATGGATACTCCACCAGGGTCGTATCCAGCCCATGACACTCGATCTGTGGCTGCAGTATGCGCGCTGGCCCGGCGGTGCCGACTGTGTGCCGGCTTATGAAACGATGCTGACACGCGGCTGCGCTTTTCGCTGTGCCTACTGCTGCAACAATGCCCTGCGAGGCATCTACCCCGGCCAGTGGCGGGTGCGCCGCCGCAGCGTGGGCCACTTGATGGGCGAGCTCAAACAGGTGACTGCATACCTGCCTGGCCTCGGACTGATACGTTTCGTCGACGATGATTTTGTCGACGATCTCGACACGCTGCACCAGTTCTGCACGGCCTACGAGCAGGCCGTGGCCATCCCGTTCGAGGTGGATGGGTGGCGGCCCAACATGGTCGATCGAGAAAAAATCGGCCTGCTGGTCGATGCAGGCCTAAAGATCCTCCACATGGGCATCCAGACAGGCAGCATGCGCACCATGCACCAAATTTATCGCCGCCCGCTGCAGCGCCACCACGTCATCCAGGCCACGCAGGTGCTGAGTCAATTTGCCGGCCGCATCGAGCCGCCGGTGTATGACCTGATCGTGGACAATCCTTGGGAGAACGAGCAGGACCAACTGGAAACGCTGTCACTGCTGCTGGATATCCCCAAGCCTTACCGGCTGCAGTTATTTTCGCTCACCTTTTATCCCGGCACTGAATTGTACGAGCGCGGCAAGCGCGAAGGGTTGATCCAGGACGAAAGCAGCCAGATTTACCAAAAGCACTATTTTTTGAACAGCCAACGCACTTATCTCAACGGCCTGTTCAAGCTGATCCAATCGCAGCGCGCACCACGCTGGCTGCTCGTGTTCCTGATGCACGAGCGCCTACGCCGCCTCCAGTGGGTCTGGCTGCCCTATTGGCTCAACAGCCTGCTGCATGGCATCCAACTCGTGGCCGCCGGTTGGCGTGCCGCCCGCCGTGGAGATTGGAAGAGTATCCGCCGTTACCTGCACCTGTCTCTCGACCGTCACCCCAAGGCCTATCCAGGCTTGGCGTAGACCGGGCGGCAAAAGTAGCTCTTGATCGGCCCCCGCCCGGCCCACTCGGCTAAGCGAAAATAGGGCCACAGGAGATAGCGCCACACCCGCCAGCCAATCGCCCGGCGCAAAAACCGCCCAAGGGGGCTTGCGTCCAGCCGCTCTTGCAGGACGTAATCCAGGCTTGTGACCAGCGAGCCAGCGCTGCCATAAAAGCAGCCGCTGGCGACGAGCTGGTAGCCGCTTGCCTCCAGCACAGCCCGCAGGGTGTCCTCTGCAAAGACGTACAGATGGCGGGGGGCATCCCACCCCAGCCAGGCCGGGCCAAAAAAGCGCGCGTCCCAACTGTGCAAGTGAGGGATCCCCACAACCAGGAGTCCACCCGGTCGCAGCCAGCCCTTGATCTTGCGCAGGGCCGCCGGGGGGTCTTGCACGTGATCCAACACGTCCCAGAGCGTGACCAGGTCAAAGCTGGCGGGGGGGAAATCCACCTCCTCCAGGTGAGCGGCCTGGACTGTGCCCGGACCCAGGCGCCGGCCGGCTCGCGCTGCCGCAGCGTGATTTGGCTCGATCCCGCTGACCCGCCAGCCGCGCCGCCGCATCTCGGCCAGGAAGCCCCCTGTCCCACAGCCCACGTCGAGCACGTCCCCGGCATCGAGTTTGACCAAGGGATACACACGGCGCACCCGCCGTGACCAATACCAGCGCTCGCCCCAACTGAAAGGCCAACCTGGCCGCTGCTCCCGGTAAGCGGCATAGCCGGGTGGATAGTGCTGGTCCTTGGCGGCCAGGTCAAGCCGCGGCTCCAGGCGGACCAGGCCGCAGCTACGGCAGCGCACGTAATGAAAGACTTGCGTGCCCAGGCGATCCCGGCGATTGAGTACATGCTCGAACTCGCCCGATTGACACCACGTACACTGGGACATGGTTTTCACACGTTGGAGTGCAAGTTGTGGCCAGAGGTCAAAACCTGCTCCGCCTGGGCAAAGCCTGAGCGCCTGGTCACTGCTCGCACGGCCATAAGGAAAAGCTCAAGGTCGAAGCCGACCCAGCGCACCAGGCTGATGACCCACCCGGCCAGGCGATCGGTCACAGCATACTCGGGTGTCACGTGCGCCAGCCAGGCCTGGGCGATGCCCAGCCACCCCAGCAGGCCGGCCGTGGCCCACCTGGGCCTGAAGGGCGCGCACAGCCCCAGGCCCAGGGGGATAAACTTGGCCCAGAAAGCCCAAGCGGTGGGCAGCATGTCTTTATGGCGTCCGTAAATATCCAGCTCGACGTTGGCCCTCCGCCGCCCCCAGTTGAAGGTCTCGGCCAAGGTGGCCGGGAAGCGCGTCTGGATGACGACATCCTGCCTCAGGGCGATTTTCCAACCGCGCTTGCGTGCCAGTTGAGACAGATCGATATCGGTCCTGGTGTAAATTTCTTGCTGATCAAAAATATGGCGGCGAAAGGCAAAGCAATTGCCATAGGCGCTTGTGGTATAGCCCCCGCCTACTTGATAACACCTTTGCCGGGCAGCGCACAAGACCTCGGCTCCTCTCACAATCCAGTTGGAGCGATCGACGGCCTTGACGAGAGCCGTCACGATCCCGACCTGCTCGTCAGACGCGAAACTGTCGATAACCCTGGCAAAGGTGGCCGGCCCGAACAAGCCGTCGGCATCCAACTTGAGGCATATCTCGCCGCTGGCCAGGGAAAAGGCCTCTGTCACGCTTGCCATGGCCCCCTGGTTCTTCGTGTGGTGGATAAAGCGCGTGCGCCGGCCCAAACGGGGCAAATAGGCCTGAATCAGCTCGGCCGTCCGGTCCGTCGAGCCATCGTCGACGACGATGAACTCAAAATCACACCACGTTTGCGTCTCGACGCTGGCCAGAAAAGGGACGATCCAATCCTCCTGGTTAAAAGCCAGCGAGATGACGGATAAAGTCGGCCCGGCTGGTATCTCGCTCATCGCGGTTCATCTGCCCTTGCACATAACCCTGCCAACAGGACATCTTTAAACACGCCATTCTTAAAAGCATGTTGGCGCAGCCGCCCCTCGACCACGAAATCGCATTTTTCAAGTACCCGGCGTATGGCCTGGTTTTCTTCCAGGACAAAAGCATACAGTCGCACCAATCCCAGGTCTTGAAAGGCGTGCTGAATCAGATGGCGGAGTGCCGCCGTTGCATAGCCTTTCGAACGACAATCCGGCTCGCCGATAAACAGGCCGGCCACCTCGGCATGGCGTGCGATCCAGTCGATGCTGCGCAAATAGACGTTGCCGATGTGCCTTGAATCGGCCGCCAGGCAAATGGCCAGGTTGATCTCTTGATTGGAAAAGGCTTGCTTGTGATCCAGCCATTCTCTTTCGGCCGTCCGGCTGACGTATCGAAAAGCTCCCACGATTGTCCCGTACAAAGCCGGGTCGTTGTGCCAGCGATGCGTCCTGTCCAAATCATCCAGCTCAAGCGCTCGCAAATAGATCATCTCAACCCCATTCCCCCTGTCGATAAGCTGGAAAATAGTCTGTGGTCAAAAGACCTGCCCGACGTGTGATGTCCTCATATCGCTCGGGGTTGACGACCAGGCCGCAAAGGTAAGACGTGCGCGTCCCGCTAGCCCAACCCCGCTTGAATTGGCTCAAGCCATCCCCGTTTTTTCGCCTGAGACCGGCTCCCCCTCCCAGGTCGAGCCAGCCTACCTGATCCGCAAAATACGTGATAGCCGACCAATACAGCGCGTAGGAGGCCATCAACTCGTAACCCAAAGGGCTGAAAGCGGCCAGGTGGCTGTAGGCCACATTGCGCTGCACGTACCACCAGTGTGCCCCGACAGTGACGCCTTGGGACCGGGCCCGAAAGATAACCAGTCCCGGCACGCTCAACTGCCTGGCAAAAGCCAGCCTGGAAAAGGCCTTGATGCCCACCAGCCGATGTCTCTCGATCAAGGTGGCATACAGGCTCGGCCATTCGTCAAGAAATTGTAGGGAATTATAGCACATTTCTACCGCAACTTTTTTGAGCGCTCTGCGGGCATAATAGCGGTGATGCCTGGACACACTATCGTTTATAGAACGCTGCAGGTCAACCACAAAGTGATCCTTAAAAGGCATCATCGCTCCAAAGCACCTGAGCAAAAAAGCCAGCTTGTACTCGCCAAAAGGATCGGTCACCAGCGTCAGGCTTACGATACGACCCTCGTCTTTTATCTCAGCCAGGTCTCGCTCAAGCCCGGACCAATCCTGGCAGGCAAACAGGGGATAGCATCCCATAGCATCTCGATCGGCCAGGCCCGGAATGCGGCGTTCCAGTATCCAGCCCCCGCAGTGGGGCAATTGTCGCGGCCGGCCAAATTCAGCCAGAGACCAGGCATACCGAGGGTGCAGATAGCCATTCATGCGTTCAATGCTTGCAAGACGAGTTGGGCCATCCTATGCATATCCGCGCTGCCATAGCGCTGATCGCATGGCAGCGTCATGAGCTCGGCGGATAGGCGATGACTGGCCTCAAACTGGGGAGGGACGACGTCCTGGATCGGCCAGTGATGCGCTGGGTAGATGGCGTGCTCGAACAAGTGCTGCCTGAACTGGTCACGATTGTCTACACGGATGGGGAATCCCAGCGGGACTGTGCCGGGTGAGAGGCTGGGAAAAAGCGCGATAGGACCCAAGCGGCCAGCCAGGAGCTGGAAATTGTCAACCCGCCGCCGGGCTATAGCCGCGTAGTCAAAGCCGTGCAGCAGCAGGCTGCTGGCCACTTCACTCATGGCATAGTGTCCAAGCGGCTGTTCTCGTTCAACTTGCTGAAACAGCTCGAACCAACAACGATCCTGGCTGCCCAGGTCAAACTCGCTGCGTCGCACAACCGCCGTCCAGGCTTTGAGCCACCAACGCGCGGGAGGGCGGTCGAGATGGGGAAAGGGGAGACGAACGCCAGGCTTGACGGTGAGAATGCCGCCGTCGGGTACTCCCAGGAACTTGCGTGGGCTGAACAAGACCATATCGGCCGATTGTCCCACCTGGGTCGACAACAAGGCCTGGCAGGCGTCTTCCAAGACCCAGGCGCCGCGCTCTTTGGCCCCCACCGCGCAAGCGGCATCGCACGGGTGTCCGAAATAATCGACCAGGATCACGATATCGCCGGCTTGAACGTCTGCCAGCCAGTCCAAGTCCAGCACGCCCAACTCGCCATCCACCGGGTAAAACCTCGTCCTGGCGGCACGGACCGCGCGCAGCACGTCGGCGCACAGATAGCTAGGCAGCCAGACCTGGGCCGGCGACAGCAGCTCCACCAGCAGGGAAATCCCAGACCGGGCGTTCACCAACAAAAGGCTGGGCTGTGTCAAAAAGGGGGGGGCACAGCCAGTTGCCGGCAGGCCAAACATGCCGCCCATGAGGGGCGCTTTCAAAGCTTCCATCAGCTTGCACCTGCCAGAAATTCTCCGAGCAAAGCGTTGAAGGCTTGAGGGTGTTCCAGTTGCGTAAAGTGCCGGCAGGCATCGAACACGTGCAGGTGGGCATTCGGCATTCTTTTCGCAGCCACGTCAGCATGGGCTACAGGCAAGCTAGGGTCCTGCCGACCCCACACGATCAGGGTGGGTGCCGTGATGTGGGCCAGGTTATCCAGGACGGGGCGGACAACGTCGTCGCGCACGCCGCTGAGGTCTACCAGGGCACGTGCCGTGGCCAACATGGCCCTGTGCGCACCGGGCAGAGTGGCCTGGCGATAACACAGCTCGATCCACTCGTCGGTCACCAGGGCCGGATCGTGCACCGAGCGCTTGAGAGACTCCGAGATGCCCTTTCGGCTGGGGCGGGTCAAGCGCTCGCCGATGAAGGGCAACGTGGATAATTTCAGACTGGGGCGGACTTGTTTGCCCAGCCCGGCACTGTTCACCAACACCAGCTTTTCCACCCGGTTGGGGAATTGGATAGCGTAATGGAGAGCCAGGCTGCCCCCCAACGAATGCCCGACCAGGCTGGCCCGTTCGATGTGGTGAGCCTGGATAAAATCGGCGACGAATTGAACCAGGCCGGGGAAAGAATAAGGTGGCGGTGGTTTGTCAGAGCGTCCAGAACCGGCCAGGTCCAGGGCATACACGCGATGGCGTCGAGCCAGGACGTGAATGGTAGGCTGCCAGTCTTCCACATAGCGTCCCAGGCCGTGGACCAAGACGACAGCCGGCCCTGTATCTCCCATAGCCCAAAAGCGGGTGCGGATTTGACCAATCTGAATGTATTGATCGGCCAGGGCAGATGCAGGCATGCGCGACTCCTTCTAGCTGGCCATGATAGCCTACTCCGTGCCATTGTCAAACAGCGTGACCCCCGCCTGGACAAAACGGGCGCTTTTAGCTATAATCAGACATCTGAGCACACGTTCGACGCCAACGACAAAATTTTTGCCACAGAGGCATCCGTTTGGCTTTGCCAAACTGCGAGAACTCAGAGACTTGAGCTTCTCTGTGTCCTCTGTGTCTGTGTGGCTATCTTTAGAATAGAGGTATAGATGACTCTGGTCAAGTTCGCAAACAACTATAACGATTTGAGCACCGAGCGGGGCTACCAGTTCGAGTTCTACTGCAACCGCTGCGGCGCTGCTTACAAGACGCCCTTCCAGGCCTCGGCCACGGGCGTGGTCAGCGAGGCGCTGGACACAGTGGGTGGGCTGTTGGGCGGCATCTTTAGCAACGCGGCCAGCCTGGGGGAGCGCGTTCAGTCGGCGACGTGGGAGCGCGGGCGCGACGAGGCCCTCCGGAAAGCACTCGATCAGGTCAAGCCCCAATTCGTGCAGTGCCCCCGCTGTGTGCAGTGGGTATGCCGCGAGCAATGCTGGAACGCCTCGCGTGGGTTGTGCAAGGGATGCGCGCCGGACCTGGACGTGGAGCAAACCGTCGCCGAGGCAGAGAGGGACGTGGAGAAAGTGCGCACACAAGCCCAAAGCGGCAAGAAGCGCACCGCCAAGGCTACATGCCCGTCGTGCGGCGCGGCGGTGAGCGCGAGCGGCAAGTTCTGCCCCGAATGCGGCGCGGCGCTGTCGTCCAAGAAGCACTGCGCCGAGTGCGGCAGCGAGATGCCGGCGGCGGCCAAGTTCTGCCCCGAATGCGGCGCCAAACGAACTTGACACATGAGCTATTCCCTTCACCAACGACGAAAATCTTTTCGTGCCTTTCGTGTGCGAAGCGTTCGTGTCGTTCGTGATTGAAAGGAGTTTTTATGTCTGAACTGAGCGAATTGAGCCGGCAAATCGCGGCCTGCACCAAGTGCATCTTGCACCAGTCGCGCGTCAAGTCGGTGCCCGGCGAAGGGCCGGAGCACCCCCAGATCATGTTCATCGGCGAAGGGCCTGGCTTTCACGAAAACCAGCAGGGGCGGCCCTTCGTGGGCGCGGCCGGCCAGTTCCTGGAAGAGCTGTTGGGGCTGATCGGTATGAAACGCCAGGAGGTCTTTATCGGCAACGTCGTCAAGTGCCGGCCGCCCGGCAATCGCGACCCTTCGCCCGAAGAGATCGAGGCTTGCCGGCCCTACCTGGATCGGCAAATCGAGCTGCTGGCGCCCAAGATGATCATCACCCTGGGGCGTCACTCGATGGCGCGCGTGTGGCCCAACGCCAAGATCAGCCAGATTCACGGCCAGCCGCGCAAGGTGGGCGGCATACTCTACGTGCCCATGTTCCACCCCGCCGCCGCGCTGCACCAGCCCAGCTTGCGCCGCGTCATCGAGGACGATTTTCGAAAAATCCCGGCCTGGCTGGCCGAGATGGCAGCGCTGCCTGACACACAGGCGCCGGCCGTCGAGCAGGCCCAGCAGTTGAGCCTGTTTTGAGAGTGAGGATAAAGATTTTTTTACCACAAAGGACACAAAGAGCACAAAGGCTTTTTTCTTCGTGTCCTTGGTGCCCTTAGTAGTTTATCTTCGGAGTAGATGATGAAGACACGCCTTATCGAGACTCCCTTGTCGGACCTGGTGGTGGTCGAGATCGACTATTTCAACGACGAGCGGGGCTTTTTTATGGAGAGCTGGCACAAGCGCGACTTTGCCGCGGCCGGGCTGGATCTGGAATTTGTGCAAGAGGGACATTCCGGCTCGTCTGCCAATGTCCTGCGTGGGCTGCACTACCAGGACATGACGGCGCCGATGGGCAAGCTGGTGCGCTGCATCGTGGGCCGCGTGTTCGACGTGGCGGTCGACCTGCGCGCAAGTTCACCCACCCTCGGCCAATGGTTCGGCCTCGAGCTTTCGGCCGAGAACAAGAAGCAGTTCTACGTCCCGGTGGGATTTGCCCACGGCTTTGCGGTGCTGTCGGATTACGCTGAAATCCAGTACAAGCAGACCGGCTTTTACACACCGTCGGCCGAAGGCTCTGTCGCGTGGAACGATCCGGATATCGGCGTGGCCTGGCCGATCACAGACCCGATCCTGTCCAGGCGCGACCAGCAGGCCATGAGCCTGAAAAAATACCTGGAAAATCCAGCTTTCAGGTAGATGCCATGAACGTACGTCCTGCAAAGTATGGACTTTTTTGCCACAGAGGCACACAGGACACGGAGTTTAATGCTCTGTGCTCTCGCAGTTTGGCGAAGCCGAACGAATGCCTCTGTAGCTATCTTGGAGGTCATTTATGAAAGTCCTAGTCACTGGGGGAGCTGGCTACATCGGCAGCATCACGGCTGCAGAGTTGATCCAAGCCGGCCACGAGGTGGTCGTTTTCGACAATCTCTACCAGGGCCACCGCGCCGCGGTGCACCCGCGAGCTGCCTTTGTCCAGGGTGACCTGGCGGACCGCGCTGCGGTGGCGCGCTTGTTTGCCGAGCACGGCGGGCTGGACTGCATCATGCATTTCGCCTCTTACACGCTGGTGGGCGAAAGCATGCAGCAGCCGCTCAAGTACCTGCGCGACAACATGATCAACGTGGCCAATCTGCTGGAAGAGGCCACCGCGCACGGGCTGCAGCGTTTCATCCTGTCTTCGACGGCCAATCTGTTCGACGCGCCGGAGCGTGTGCCGATCGACGAAAACGAGCGGATCGTGCCAGGCTCGCCCTACGGCGAGTCCAAGTTTTTCATCGAGCGCCTGCTGCATTGGTTCGAGCGCATTTATGGCCTGCGTTACGCCAGCCTGCGCTACTTTAACGCCGCCGGCGGCACGCTGGCGCGCGGCGAGGACCACGATCCCGAAACGCACCTCATCCCGCTCACGCTGCAGGTGGCGTTGGGGCAGCGTGAGCACATCACCGTCTATGGCGACGATTATCCCACCCGCGACGGCACCTGCATCCGCGACTATATCCACGTGGTGGATCTGGCCCAGGCGCACATCCTGGCCATGGGCGCGTTGGATCGCCTGGGCAGCCGCAAATACAACCTGGGCAACGGCCAGGGCTTTAGCGTGCTGGAAGTGATCGAGTCGGCGCGCCGCGCGAGCGGCCATCCCATCCCGAGCGTCGTGGGGGCGCGGCGAGCCGGCGACCCGGCCGTCTTGGTCGCCTCGTCCGACACACTGCGCCGCGAGCTGAGCTGGCAGCCGCGTTACCCAGGCATAGACGACATCGTCGGCAGCGCCTGGGAGTGGCACCAGGCTAACCCGCACGGTTACGGGCAAGGCTAGGCAGATGAGTGCGGCGATTGCGTTCGAGCGCGTTTCCAAGTACTTTAAATTGGACATTGACCGGCCGCGTTCTTTCCAGGAACGCTTCGTAGGTCTATTCCGGCGCCAGCCTCATAACTCCCAGCATGACTTTTGGGCGTTGCGTCACGTAAGCTTTGAGATTCAGCCTGGCGAAACGGTCGGCTTGATCGGGGAAAACGGCGCCGGCAAGAGCACGGCGCTCAAGCTGATGGCACGCATCTTGTCGCCGACCTCGGGCCAGGTGCAGGTTCGCGGTCGTGTTTCGGCCATGCTCGAGCTGGGCGCGGGTTTTCACCCTGACTTGACCGGGCGAGAAAACGTGTTCCTCAACGGCTCTCTCATGGGGCTCAGCCGGGCTCAAATCAAGCGCAGCCTGGACGACATCATCGCCTTTGCGGAAATCGACCGCTTTATCGACGTTCCGGTCAGGAACTATTCGTCAGGGATGTACGTCCGCCTCGCCTTCGCGGTGGCCGTGCACACCCGCCCGGAAATCCTGCTGGTGGACGAGGTGCTGGCGGTGGGGGATCAGAATTTCCAGCACAAGTGCATGGAGCGCATTATGGCGATGAAGCGCCAGGGGGTTACCATCTGCTTCGTATCGCACGACCTGGACGCGGTGCGCCGCCTGTGTTCGCGTGCCATCTGGCTGGAAGATGGGATCATCCAGGCCGAGGGGAAAGCCGACGATACCGTCAGCGCTTACTTGCGCCGCGCGGCGGCTGAAGAAGAGGCCCGCTGGAAGGCAGAACACGCCCAAGACACCCTGGCCCCTTCCCAAGAAGCAGAGAGTGCCCCGCCAGGGGCAGGAACGACTGCGCCAGAGGAAAAAGAGCAAGTCGAGATAAAGCAGCGCTGGGGCACAGGCGAGGTCAAGGTCGTGGACGTGTCTTTCCTCGACGAGGCGGGTGAGGCTTGCGGCATCTTTCACGCTGGCCGGCCATGGACCGTACGGCTGCGTTATCGTTCGCAGCAGCGCATCGAAATGCCTGTCTTTGGGCTGGCCTTGCATCGTGACGACGGCGTACACATCTGCGGCCCCAACACGCGCTTTGCCAATCTGGACATCCCCTTCGTCGAGGGTACAGGCGAGATCGTGTACCAGGTCGATCAGCTTCCGTTGATGGAGGGGACGTATCTCCTGTCCGTATCCGCTCACGATCAGTCCGATGCAGTGATGTACGATTATCACGATCGCCTCTACACCTTCAAGGTGCGCCAGGTGGGGCAAGGCGAGCGTTACGGCCTGGTGAGCCTGGGAGGAAAGTGGACGTGGCGAGACGGGGGGAGCGTTGAGTGAGCATAGCCTGGTGCTGGTGATCAGCCACGACGTGGCTGGTGCGCAGAGGGCGGGGCCGGGCATCCGCTACCGGCAACTGGCACGCGTCCTGGCGCAGCATTTCGCGGTTAGCCTGGCCGTGCCCCATGACCTCCCCCCCCTACCCACTCCGGCGAGGCAAGGGGATTTGCAAGTGTGGCCCTACACGCCCGGGCAGTGGGATACTTTGGCGCCGGCTGCGGAAAAGGCCAAGGTCATCCTGTTGTGTGGGGACACGCTGGGCCAGTTCCCGGCCCTGGAGCAGTCTGGCATTCCGCTCGTCGTGGACGGTTACGACCCGCACCCGCTCGAAACGCTGGAGATGTTCGCCGGCACGCCCGAGCAGGCTTCTCGGCACCGGGAGCGAGAAGAGATTTTGCAAACTCAATGCCGGGCGGGCGATTTCTTTATCTGCGCCAGCCAGCGGCAGCGGGATTGGTGGTTGGGCTTGCTGGAAGCCAACGGGCGAGTCAACGTCCAGACTTATGGCCAGGACCCGACGCTGCGGCAGCTCGTCGACGTGGTGCCGTTTGGCCTGCCCGGCTCGCCGCCGCGCCACACGCGCCAGGTGCTCAAAGGGGTATGGCCGGGGATCGAGCCAGGCGATAAGGTCGTATTGTGGGGCGGGGGCCTGTGGCAGTGGCTGGACCCCCTCACCGCCATCCGCGCGTTGGCGCAAATTCGCCAGCGGCGAGCAGACGTCAAGCTGGTCTTTCCCGGCACGCGCCACCCCAACCCCGGCCTGCCCGACATGCCAATGCGCCAGGCGGCTATCCACCTGGCGGAGGAATTGGAACTGGTTGACCGGGGCGTGTTTTTTGGCGATTGGGTGCCCTACGAGGATTGGCCCAACGTCCTGCTCGAGTCGGACCTGGGCCTCTCGCTGCATTTCGACACGCTCGAGACCCGCCTGGCCTTTCGCAGCCGTGTGTTGGATTACGTGTGGGCGTCCCTGCCCATCGTTGCCACGCACGGCGACGCCACCGGCGAGATGGTCGAGGCATACGGGCTGGGGACGGTGGTGGATTACAGCGATGTGCCCGGCGTCGCCGAGGCGATCCTGGCCCTGCTCGACGAGCCGCACGGTGCCAGGCAGGAGCGTTTCGCGGCTGCCCAGGCTGACTTGACCTGGGAGCGCGCCGCGCGGCCGCTGGTGGCCTTTTGCCATCAGCCTCGCCGGGCAGCCGACCGGCGTCCCCATCAATCCATAGAAAAGACAATGTCACCGAGCAGTCAATCCACGCTGGATGTCGTGGAACTGCGCCGGCAGGTCGAGTCCTTGGAATGGTACCACACGCTTGACCTGGGGAACGGCATTGTCACGCCAGGCGACTATGACCACCGGCCCTATCTTGACTATTACGGCATACCCGCCAGCCTGGCGGGCAAGACGGCGCTCGACGTGGGTGCGGCCAGTGGATTTTTTTCCTTCGAGATGGAACAACGCGGCGCCCAGGTGACCGCGTTGGACCTGCCGGCCTGGCACGATCACGACTTTGGCCCGCGCTACACGCCCGACAAGACCGCCGAAGAAGGACGGCGCTACCTGCGCGACCCGATCAGGCTGGCCAGGCAGGCCCTGGCTTCCAAGATCGAGAAGGTCGAGAGGTCCGTTTACGACATGTCGCCTGAAACGGTCGGGATGTACGATCTCGTTTTTTGCGGCAGCATGCTGCTCCACCTGACCGATCCCATCAAAGCCCTGTGGCAGATCCAGCGCGTGACGCGCGAGGTGGCCATCATCGCGACTGTAGTCAATCCTGACTCTAGCCCTGAGCCCCTGGCGCTCTACGTCGGTCATCACCGCGGCGATGGCTGGTGGTTCCCCAATCGGGCTTGCCTGGAAGCGATGGTTCAAAGTGCGGGTTTTGCCGGCTGGGAGTGGTTTTCCGAGTTTCGATTGGACTATCGCGATGGCCAGGCCGGCCCTTACCACGGCGTCGTCCGGGCCTGGAACACGCCCGAGAAACCCGATCTGCCGCCCGTCCAGTTCCCGCCCCGGCCAAGCG
This sequence comes from Thermoflexales bacterium, assembly GCA_016931085.1. The sequence goes on along the minus strand of JAFGFO010000178.1, from coordinate 14,005 downwards.
CACCGGAACGCGACGACCTGGCCGGGCTGGCCTTGGCCGAGCGTGACGCAGAGATCGCCCGCCTGCAGGCGTTGGTGAGCGGCTACGAACGAGGGCGCTTTATCCGCTTGGCGAAGTGGCTGCACGGCTTGCTGCAAGGAGGGAGAGTATGAAAGCCTCGGTGATCGTGCTGGCGTGGAATGGGATGGACTACTTGGAAGAATGCTTGAGTGCCGTGCTGGCGCAGGACTGGACCGATTTTGAAGTCATCGTCGTGGACAATGGCTCGACCGACAGCTCGGCGGACCTGGTAGCCGAACGCTTTCCCCAGGCGCGACTGATCCGCAACGCGCGCAACCTGGGTTTTGCAGGAGGCTGCAACGTGGGGCTTCGAGCCGCCACTGGCAAGGTGCTGGTGCTTCTGAACCAGGACACTGTTGTCCGGCCGGGATGGCTGCGGGCCTTGGTCGAGGCGCTGCAGGCTAATCCCGGCATTGGTATCGCAGGTAGCAAAGCCCTCTATCCGGATGGCACTATTCAGCACGCGGGAGGCTATGTAACCGAACAAGGCGAAGGTAGACATTACGGCTACAGGCAAGAGGATAATGGGCAGTTTGACCAAGAGCGGAACGTGGATTACGTAACTGGCGCAGCCCTGGCCATCAGCCGGCAGGCATTTACTGCCGTCGGCGAGATAGACGAGGGATACAGCCCAGCCTATTTTGAGGATGTAGATTGGTGCTGGTTGGCGCGCAAAGCCGGATTTCAAGTGGCGTATATCCCCACGTCCGTATTGATTCACAAAGAGGCCAGCACAATTGCCGATGCGAGTTACAAAGCGGCCTACCTTTTTCATCGCAACCGTCTGCGCTTCGTGCTGAAGCACTGGCCGCTTGAACGACTGGTGGACGAATTTGTGCCGGCCGAGCGAACCTGGCTCGAGAGCTTGGGTGAAAGCGGCGAGAAACTGATCTCGGCTGTGCATCATGCCTATCTTTACAACGTGCTGCACCTGGCCAGCGTGGTGACCGGGCGGCAGAAGACGTTGGAAGACTCGCAAGCGGAGATGGACGCGTTGGCCGAGGTTCTTTTAACGCTGCGAGCGGTCATCCCCCTGAAACCGACCCGCATGGGCAGTGAAGCGGATGTAAAGCCGGTGCTAGAGGCAGCAGGGACACCAGGAGAAACAACCAGCGAGGTGACTGAGCCTCCATCGAGCGAGGGGAAAAGCCAACCGGCAAAAATATGGGGTGGAGAGCAAGCAGACATGATGCAAGAGCTCCATCAGAGCTGGGCCGTACAAGAGCAGCCATTCCGCTCCCAAGTCCCTATCCTGGGGCCGGCACTGGCCGCTTTTCGTCATTATTGGAATCAAGTCGCCACCGTATGGTATGCCCGGCCGCTGATCAAGCAGCAGAACGAATTCAACGCCAAGGTGGTCAGGATGTTGGCCCACTTGAACCGGCTGGGAGAACACGTGCAAATGATATCGGATCGGCAAGATCAATTCCAGCTTTGGCTAGGCGAACACATCGAACGTATCGTACACAACGAGCAGCAACTAGAACGACACGAGCACAGCCAGCAAGCCATGGCCGGCTATCTCAGCGAAAGCGGACGAGAGGTAGCCGAATTGGCTTATGAGATTCACAAAGTCCAAATTCTTTTGGCAAAACTGCTAGACTCTCATTCTGAACAATAGAAAAGCAAGATAGAATACAGGCGCCAAATTGGATCAAGCATCTTCTAATCGTATGCAGACAATCCGTGAATGGGTACGTCAAGACGGTCTCCCTCATGCCGGGCAACTTGGACCAGCAGCGATGACGCCGCTGACCGACTTGAACGAGTTGCAAGACGAGGTGGCCGCCATCCAGGCCAGGCGGATCGTGTCCGAGCAAGCTTTTATATCTCGCATCCCCCTGCTGGGTCACTTGGTCGTATGGATGCGTTCGGCCTGGAATTGGATGTCCACCAAGTGGTATGTGATTCCACTCGTCCAGCAGCAGAATGCCTTCAACGCGTCCGTCGCGCAAGCCTGGAGCGAACTGGTGCTTTATCTCAAAAGCGTCATTCGGTTTGCGGCTCACATGTACGCGCGGCTGGATGATCTGGAGAAGCGCCTGGATCAAGTCGAACAAGCCCAAACTGCTGCGAGCGTTCCGGGCCCGGTCCCGCCTTTCTCGCCTGGCGAAATCGCCCGGCTCGTACAGGCTATGGCGCCAAGCTGGTGCGCTCTGATTTCCACTGGCCCTGTGCTCGTCCTGTCGTGCGAGCAAGAAGTGCTGCGCGGCCTGGCGGGATACCCGCTACAAGCCTACGGCGTCACATCGGACCCGGCCTCAGTGCAGCAATACACGGAAAGCGGTCTGGACGTCCAGCACGCCAGTGATAGTGAGCACCTGGCAGAGCTTCCGGATGAAAGCCTGGGCGGTGTAGTAGCTGCCTGGGACGGTCCGCTGTCGATACAGACCGCGGTTCACTTGCTCGACCAGTGCCAGCGCGTGCTGCGTGTGGGGGGATGGGCCATCTGGATGTGGCCGGGGCCCTCGGCCTCCCAAGAGAGTGAAGCCCAAACGGCCAGAAGCATCGCCCTGGGAATGGGATTCCAACACGTCCGCCTGGAAGCCCATCAGCGAGCTGGTTCAACTTCTCAAACGTTATTGATCCAAAAGTAGGGTGTGAGCTGTGAGAATTGGCATCGATCTCCGTCCCCTGCAAACGCAGGACTCGCGCAATCGCGGCATTGGCCGCTACGTTCACAACCACGTCCAGGCTTTGTTGAGCATGGCTCAAGAGGACGAGTTTTTATTGTTCTATACTGCCAACCTGGAAACGCCAACACTTTTGGAGAACACACCCTCAGGAACGCATTGGCGGGCGATCCCGCTGGAAACCCCTACCGACGCCTGCATTGTAGCTGGGCAAACGCTGAGCCCTGACGAGGATATTCGCCAGGCGAGCGTTCTCCAGGCAGCGGTCTCGAACTACAAACTGGACGTATTTCACGTGACCAGCCTGTTCGAAAGGGAAATAGCCTTCGGGCAAGGCTTTGGGATATGCCGGACGGTAGTGACCCTGTACGACCTGGTCCCGCTGGTGTTTGCGCCCATCTACTTGTGGCCGGCCAGCCCTGATTGGCGGGCGTTGTACCTGCACCGCTTGAAACTCTTGGCGCGGGCGGATCGGATCATGGCTATCTCGGCGGCGTCGAAACGCGACGCAAAGGAGCTGTTGGGCTTGCCTTCAGACCGCCTGGACGTGATCTTGGCCGGCGTGGAGGATTGTTTCAAGCTACTGGCAGACCGCACGTTGATCGAGACCACAAGGCTCAAATTCGACTTGCCCAAGCGCTACATCCTCTCCGTGCTAGGTTACCACTATACCAAGAATCTCGAAGGGGCCATCGCGGCCTACAGTCACCTGCCCACCACGCTGCGCGGCGAGGTGCCCTTGGTGATTGTGTGCCGGCTGCTGGAGGTAGAACGCCAGGCGATACGAGAGCTGATCGAGAGCTATGGAGTCAAGCAGCAGGTGGTGTTGGCGGGCGAAGTGAAACAAGATGAGCTGGTTGCACTCTACAACGGCGCGTCGGTCTTTTTTTATCCATCCCGGTACGATGGCTTTGGCCTCCCAGTGCTAGAAGCCATGCGCTGCGGCACGCCGGTTGTCACTTCTACTCGTTCCTCGCTGCCAGAAGTAGCCGGCGAGGCAGCGCTGCTGGCTGACCCGGAAGATCACGCCGATCTAGCCGCCAAATTAGACTCGGTGCTCACGGACGCAGAATTGAGCCGGCAATTGCGGGAGAAGGGACTGGCACAAGCCCAACGCTTCTCCTGGCAAAATGTAGCCAAGAAAACGCTGCGGCTGTATCGACAAACGCTCAGTCCATCGGCTCCCCTCGTTCATATCTCCCACCCTCGGCTCAAGATCGCCTACTGGAGCCCGCTCAATCCGTGTCAATCTGGCATCTCGGACTATAGTGAGCACTTGCTGCCACACCTGGGCCAATACGCCGACATAGATATCTTTGTCGACGGTTACGCGCCTGTGACCGACGCCATCACCGACCAATTCCGGGTGTATGATTATCGAGCCTACCCTGCCCTGGCTTCCCAACGCAGCTACGACATCAATCTATACCAGATGGGCAACAGCCTTTTCCACGAATACATGTACAATGCGCTTTGCACCGAGCCGGGGGTGGTTGTGCTGCACGATTATGTGCTGCAAGGCTTTACATACGCCACCACCGAGGCACGCGGACAGCGTGAACATTACCTGGACGAAATTGAATACAGCGAGGGAGGCGCAGCGCGAAAGGCAGTCGAGCGCGAGCTAGCCGCTGGCAAAATCAACCCGTATGCCTACCCACTTAACCGCCGCGTGGTAGAGGCAAGCCAGGGTCTCATTGTTCACAGCCAGTGGGCGCGCCTGGAGCTTGAAAAGCGCGCGGCCCGCAACCCCATTACCGTCATTCCACACGGCGTGCGCGTATTCCCAGTTAACCCCACCCAGCGCGCCCGTCTGCGCTCAAAGCTGGGACTGGCGGTGCAAGATTTGGTCATCGGCTGTTTTGGACGCATTGTGGCCACCAAGCGGGTTGGCAGCGTGATCAGGGCCTTTAATCGCCTGTGCATGGTTTATCCTCACGCGGCGTTGGTTTTTGTCGGCAAACCTGAAGATGACGGCATGGCCGCTTGGATAAAGAGCTTGCTTTCGCGCTACGCCTTGGAAAAGAGGGTTCGAGTAAGCGGCTATGTAACGGAAGAGCTATTCAACAGCTACTTGCAGGTTAGCGACATTTGTGTAAATCTGCGTTATCCTTCGGCCGGGGAAACCTCGGGCACCTTGTGCCGGGCACTGGGGGCGGGGGTGCCGGCGTTGGCGTCCAATTTGGAGCAATTTGCCGAATTCCCCAATGAGTGTGTCTGGACAGTGGATACAGACGATCGTGAGGAGGACGAGTTGGTAGCTTATCTTCTGGAACTGGCCTTCAAGCCGGCTGTGCGCCGCCAGATGGGACGCAACGGACAAGACTATATCACCCAGCATGCCACCTGGCCAAGGGTTGCCGCGCAATACGCCGGCTTTATAAAACACATCTTAGGTTTGAGCCAGGGATTTGTGGCTGGATAACTTGGTCACACAGCAATGCCCCAAGCAGAAACTCGGACTGTAGTCCAGCCCAGCATCACCCAGTTTTCAAGTTCGAATAATCAGCTAGAAAGAGTACAATATGGACCCAGACACAAACGATATTGAATACTGCTCGCTCGAGATCAGGCACGCCAGATTCGAGATTGCCGTTGGAAAGAAATACGAGGATCCCATCAGCGATGAAATTGCCAACCAGACTTTTTCATTTCCGACTCCTTTGGACCTTGCGTTCGATCTACTGCAGCCTGGCAGCACGGTGCTCGACCTTGGGGCGCACATTGGCACCTTCTCACTGGCAGCGGCGGCGTTGGGATATCGGGTCGCTTCGGTCGAAGCTTCACCTTACAACGTGGATTTGCTCAAGACCAGCGTCGCTCGCAACAAGTTTGACCAGGTACACGTCATTGCTGCCGCAGTGAGCGACCAGCCTGGATCCCTGGAGTTTGTATCGTTGGGGCCATACGGCTTTGTGTCTAGCCCAACTATGAAGGGAGAAAGCACCCAGGTGCCGGCGTTAACCGTAGATGATTTGCTGGCCCGGCTAGGCTGGGATCGAGTTGACCTGATCAAAATGGATATCGAAGGTTCCGAAGTAGCCGCTATTCGAGGCATGTCTGGGTTGCTTTCCAGAGACGACGCGCCGCCGGTTGTTTACGAGTCCAATGGCCATACGTTGCGCTTGTTCGGAGAGACGCCCAATCGCCTGATGGCAGCCTTTGAACGATTCGGATACAGAAACTACCTGGTTGGACCAGGGCGCTTGACGCCGGTTCAATCCGATCACATGCAGCCAGAATGTAACGTGGATTACCTGGCGATCAAGCAACTGCCTGAAGGCATGAAGAATTGGCAGATTGTTTTGCCAATGACGACCGAACAAATGATCGCCAGAATTTTATCTGCGTGCGCGCACTCGAACAACTTTTGTCGCCTCTACACGGCTCGCGCCTTGGCTGGAGCAACACGGGACTATTTACTTGATCTACGAGTGGTTAATGCCCTGGAATCCCTGTGCATGGATCCAAATGCAGAGGTGCGCGCGGCCATGGCCTGGTTCGATCCTTACACAATGAAACTGGCAGCGCAAGTCTGCGCTCGAACCGAAGCTATCAAATCAAAGGCGGACGTTATGGCGCGCGGATACGCCGTCCGATCCAGGATTCCCCTGATCGGCGGCCTGGTCGCATGGGTTCGCAGAAACATGACCTCCCACCTGCGCGAACCTTACCTGGATCCCACCCTGGAAAGACAGGTCGCATTCAACCGCCTCCTAATGCAAGAGGTGTGCGATCTCGCAGAGCTCCAGTCCCATTTGATGCAACAGATAGCGCATCTGCAAGCTCAGTTGTCTGATACAAATGGTTACAAGCACTATGAACCCGCAAACACCCAATAGCGCCGGCGAGGCCTCTGGCTCGCCAAGTCTGACCGGCGCTTTGCCCCATATTCAAGCCTTGCCAGCCAGGCTCGAAGCCATGGCGGATGTGGCCGACCGCGCCTACGCTGTGCAAGCGAGGCTGCCATTAGTCGGGCCATTGGGCGCCCGGCTCCGACGCAACCTCACTTCCCACCTGCGCGAAGCGTACTTTGATCCGACGATCGAACGGCAGGTGATATTTAACCGGAACCTGGCCCGGACAATCGAGATCGTCTGGAGACTCGTGCAACACCTCGCAGAGACAGCCAGCTCGCTCGCCGCCGGCAGCCAGCCACCTGGCAGCGACTGCGCCAGGCACGTCCTGGACGAAGCTGCCCGGGCAGCTCAAGACTGCGCCGTGCTCAACCCCGACCTGCTGGCCGGCCCCTTGCCAGAATATGGAGATTGCCTGGGACGAGATTTCTACCAGGTCTTGTACACCATCAGCCTGATCAGCATGCCAGGCGCGGATCAATCGCAGCATAGGTTTAACGCCGATATCATCACGGCCATCCAGGGCTTGGCCAAGCAAATTGAGGACTATTACGATCAGCTTTACACCTTCCAGAACGTCACAACGTTTCACGTACGCTCGCTCATCCCCGACGTCACGTTGAGAGGATATCAAGTGCGATCCAAACTAGCTATCATCGGCGGATTGATTGCCTGGGTGCGGCGCAACTTGACCTCTCACCTGCGCGAGCCTTACATTGATCCGGCCCTCGAACGACAGATGACCTTTAACCGCTTGGCAATCGACTGTTTGCGCGACATCACTGCCATCCGTCCCGTCAGCCTGGAGCGACTCGAGGCCCATATAGAGATTGCCCAACGCGGATACCGGGTATGCTCAGACAAGCCAATCATCGGGCCACTTATTGCCCGGCTGCGGGAGGCTCTCACTTCGCATTTGCGCGAGCCTTATGTTGTCCCCATCTTTGAGCGGCAGGCCGCTTTTAACCAGGCGGTGGTGGACACGCTGGCCGTCCTCAACCAGCAAGTGACGGACTGGCGTGTGAGGGAACAGCACGATGCCTTGCTGGGCAAGCCTTGGATCAGGCAACAAGCTACTCGCTTGGAGAGCCGGGTGTTAACGTATGGCAAGCGGGCCTCAGAGGCGCCCACCTGGCAGAGCAATTTTAACCTGGTACTGGTGGACTTGATCAAGCACATGGTCGCCCGGGTCGAGGAGCGCTTATGAAGCCTGCTATCCGCTTGTGCCAGTTTTCAGTGACGTTGAGCAAAGGCGATGCCATGAGTGCGCAGGCTATCGCCATCCATCGCGCCGCCGAAGCGTTCGGGGTAGAAAGCGCCCTGTTTACGTTTGAGCCGGTTGACGACATGCCTGTGCCGGTTAGCCTGGTTGGCGAGTATGAACAACACGCCAACGATGTGATTGTGTTGCATTACGGCGGGCGAGGAGAACGCGAGGACTGGGTGCTGGGATTGCCAGGGCGGATCTATATATGCTATCACAACGTCACGCCGGCTCGTTTTTTCGCCCGCATCGGTGTGCCGTGGGTCGAGGGCTTGCGCCGTGGGCGCGACAGCTTGCCCGAGTTGGCCCACCTGGGTGGATTGGCCGATTCGGACTATAATAGGCAAGAATTGATTCGAGCCGGCTTTCGCGACGTCCACGTGATTCCGCTTATCCTGGATTTTGACGCCATGATCCAGGCCACGCAGAGCCTCGCCGCCCAGGAAATAGTAGCCAAATATCAGCAGGCTGGCGTGATTAACTGGCTGCACGTGGGCAGAATTGTGCCAAACAAGCACATCGAGGACATCATTCGCGCCTTTTACGTTTACCACACCCAAATCAACCCCAATTCACGCCTGTTCTTTGCCGGAACAGATGAAAGCTTCGAAACGTACTCCCAGCCTATCCATCGCTGGGTAGAGCGCCTGGGCTTGCAACAATCGGTCATCTTTACAGGCCGGCTTCCCGACGACGACCAGGTAGCCGGCCTGTACAGACTGGCCGACCTGTACGTGTGCATGAGCGAGCACGAGGGCTTTTGCGCCCCCCTGGTCGAGGCCATGGTGCAGCGCGTCCCCATCATCGCCTATCGCAGCTCGGCCGTCAAGGATACCATGGGCAATGCGGGCGTGCTGCTTGACTCCAAAGACCCGGCCCTGATCGCACACATCGCGCACTTGTTGTGCAGCCAAGCGGCTTATCGCCAGGAAATCATCGCCGGTCAACTCGTCCAAGCGCAAAAGTGGCATCCAGACAAAGCACGGCAAGCATTGTACGAATGGCTACAAACCTTGTAAAAACAGGAGTATAGGATGAACATCTTTATCACCGGCGGAGCCGGCTTCATCGGTTCTAACCTGGCCGATCACCACATGCGGCAGGGACACCACGTGGTCGTCTTTGACAATCTGTCGCGCAAAGGCACCGACACCAACCTGGCCTGGCTGCGCGAAAACCACGGCGACAAGCTGAGCTTTGTCAAGGGCGACATCCGCGATTTCGAGGCGCTGCGGGCAGCGCTGCCAGCCGACACCGCGCGGCTGTATCACATGGCCTCCCAGGTGGCGGTGACAACCTCGGTGGCCAACCCGCGCGAGGATTTCGAGATCAACGCCTGGGGCACTTTCAACGTGCTGGAGGCCGTGCGGGCCGCCGCGCCCCAGGCGGTGGTGTTTTACGCCTCGACCAACAAGGTCTACGGGGGGATGGAAGAGGTGGCCGTGGTCGAGGGCGAGACCTGCTATCGCTACCGCGATTTGCCGCTGGGCATCCCAGAAACCCAACTGCTCGACTTCCATTCGCCGTACGGGTGTTGTTATTCCGCAGATACAGACATCCTGACCCGCGAGGGATGGAAAAGGTTTTATGACCTAGATCCCCAAGACCAAGTCCTAACCTATAACATCGAGCGAAAGGTAGCGGAATACCAAACTCCCACGAACCATTTTGCCTATCCATACAAAGGGAAAATGTACGCGCAAACCAATCGCCGCCTCAAAACGTGTGTAACCCCCAATCACAAAATGCTGGTGTCGTGGGATTGCAATCACGACGAGCTTGAGCATCCCCACCTGATTGAGGCACAATCGCTGCAGGGTAAAACGATGGCCTATCTCCTGGCAGCAAATGTTGAGGATGGCGAAGAGAGAGATTATTTCATCTTGCCCGGGATCAAGGCAGGTAAGCATAAACACACTTTCAAGCCGCTCACAATTCCCATGGATGACTGGCTGAGGTTTCTGGGGTGGTACATCTCCGAGGGGCACTGTTACGAAGACCTCAAGACCGTGAATTGCACAGTCACCCTTACCACTTATTATCGAACCGATGAAGCGGTCGCCGTCATGCGTGCGATTGGCCTATCGCCCGTTGTAGACCACCATCACATAACAGCAACATCGCGGCAGTTGTACGAATACGTCAAATCCCTGGGCAAGAGCCACGACAAGTACATTCCACCAGATATCAAGAAATTGAGTCGGAAACATCTCAGGGTCTTGCTCAAGTCCCTGCTTGATGGCGACGGCGATAAAAAGAGCAAAAACGGTTGGCGATACACGACCGTTTCCCCACGTCTGGCGGATGATGTTCAAGAAATTGCCATCAGGTGCGGGATGGCCGCATCTGTTTCCCTTGACAAAGAAGGGTTTTACCGGGTTTATATCAGCACAACCAGGACAGCCCAGTGCAATCAAGGCCAAGACCGGAGCGAATGGGTTGATTATGATGGCATGGTCTATTGCGTAGAAGTACCAAACTCGGTCGTCATGGTTCGCCAGAATGGGCGTGCCTATTTCTCAGGCAACTCCAAGGGCTGCGGTGACCAGTACGTGCGCGATTACGCCCGCATCTATGGCCTGTGCACGGTGGTATTCCGACAGTCATGTATCTATGGCACGCGCCAGTTCGGTGTAGAAGATCAAGGCTGGGTGGCGCACTTTTGCATCGCCGCCCGCTTGGGACGCCCGCTCACGATCTACGGCGACGGCAAGCAGGTGCGCGACGTGCTGTGGATCGACGACCTGGTGGCGGCCTACGACGCGGCCGCCGCGCGCATCGACGTGGCGTCCGGGAAAATCTATAACGTCGGCGGCGGGCCGGCCAACACCATGTCGATCTGGGTCGAGTTCGGCCCCATCCTGCAAGAGCTGGCCGGCCACCCCATCCCGGTCACCTACTCCACCTGGCGGCCCGGCGACCAACCCGTCTACGTCAGCGACATCCGCAAGGCCGAGCGCGAGCTGGGCTGGCGGCCGCACGTTTCGGTGCGAGAAGGCATCGAACGCTTGTGGCGTTGGATCGACACCAACCCGGGCCTGTTCGGCTAGGCCTTGTAAGGAGATGAATATGACCCAGGACCCCGTGCCCTTGACACCGGCCGAGCAAATGCGCCACATCCGCGAAGCAGTGAACGCGGCCGATCGCGTCTCGGCCAAAGAGGCGCAGGCCGTTTTGTCGTCCCATTTCTCACGCCTGGACAGCCTGCGCGCCCACGTCGCCGAGCTAGAGAGCAAGATGCTGATCAAGGAGATGCCGTTCGTCTCTCACGCCCCGCTGGTCGGGCGCCTGATCGTGGCCGTGCGCAACGCATGGAACTGGATGTCCACCAAGTGGTATGCGCTCCCCTTGCTCACCCAGCAAAACAGCTATAACATGGCCGTGACCCAGGCGCTGCGCGAGACGATTACAGCCCTGGAATCCATGGCACATTCGGTCCAAGAGACGCACATGCGCCTGGCCGAGCTGGAAGCGCGGCTGGCCGAGACGGGGGCGGACCAGGAGTCTACCGGAGAGACGATTTTGTAGGGCGGCTTTCCATAGCCGCCAGGCTTGCTGCACCAGGACGATCACTTATGCGTATCGGGATAGACTTACGCCCGCTTCAGTTGGACGCTTACAAGGAGCGCGGCATCGGCACGCACCTGCGCAACTGGATTCAGGCCGCCCAGGGCCTGGCCTCGCCCGCTGAATACCGCCTGTTATTCGACCCGGCCCTGCCCGCCCCGCGCCTTCACCTGTCGTCGCCCCTCTGGCAGTTACACCCCATCGGCCTGCCCTTTTCTCCCCCCGAGATGCCCATAACGGCCTTGCACATCGATCCTGACAGCGAGCTCGTGTTCGACTCGGCTATGGAAGCATTCCTGATCGAGGCGGGCATCGAGCTGTTCCACGCCACCTACACCTTGATGTGGGAAGCCTTCAGCGCGCGCCGCCTCTACCGCACCCGCTGGGTCGCCACGTTTTACGACCTGATCCCACTGGCTTTTTACGACGAATACCTGGGAGGGCTGGGCGAGCGGGGCCGGCAAAGCTTTGCCCAGCGGTTGAGCGCGGCCGTGTACGCCCAGCGCGTGCAGACCATCAGCCGCGCCTCGCAGGCCGACCTGGTCAAGACCAGCCGCCTCGACCCCGACAAGATCGACGTCATCTACGGCGGCGTGGACCCAAGCTTTGCGCCCCTGGGAGCGGCCGAGGTGGAAAAGCAACTGGCAGACACCGGCATCCATGCCCCTTATCTCTTCAGCGTGGTCGGTTTTCATCACACCAAGAACATGCGCCGCACACTGGAAGCCTACCACCTGCTGCCAGACGCCCTGCGGCAGGCTTTCTCGCTGGTCATCCGCTGCCCCCTCTCACAAGCGGACCGTGCGCTGCTCCAAGACTGGTTGAACGAGCTGAACATTCAAGACAGGGTCAAGCTATTGCCCCACGTCACCCAGCCGCAACTGGTGGCGCTTTACAACGGGGCGGCGCTCCTGCTGCACCCTAGCCTGTACGAAGGCTTTGGGCTGCCGGTGTTGGAAGCGATGCGCTGCGGAACGCCCGTAGTCACGTCGATCACTTCCTCTATGCCCGAGATCGCAGGCTCCGCCGCCGAGCTGGTCGACCCTTACCAGGCGTCCGATATCGCGCGGGGCATCGCCCGAGTCTTGGGCAGCCCGTCCCTGCAGGCCGAGCTGCGCGAGCGAGGCCTGGCGCAAGCCGCCCCCTTCACGTGGGAGCGAACGGCGGCGGCCGTCCTGGAGTCATACGCCAAGGCCGCCGAGGCGCCGCTCTACACGCTCGAGCGCGTTTTCCCGGCCTCGTTCCGGCCCTCGGCCCGCCGCTTGCGGCTGGCTTTTTGGACGCCGCTCAACCCCCGCCCCTCGGGCGTGTCGGATTACAGCGAGCACCTCATCGCCGAACTGGGCAAGCACGCCGACGTAGACATCTTTGTAGACGGCTACCAGCTCGCCAACTTGCCCTTGTTCGATTCTTTCCCCACCTTTGACGCCAAGGCCTACCCGGCCCTGCACAGCCACTCGCCGTACGACATGAACCTTTACCAGGTGGGGAATAACCCGCTGCACCGCTACATGTATACGCCGATACTCACGCAGCCAGGCATCATCACGCTGCACGACTTTTACATCTACCATTTCATCCACGCCGCGCTTATGACAAATGGTCACGCTGAAAAATTCTGGCAAGAAGTGACCTGCTGCGAAGGGAGCGACCTGGCCCGCAAGGCCCAGGTGGACTATATGATGGGGAAACTGGACGATTACCTGCTTCCGCTCAACAAGCACATCGTGCAAAGCAGCCGGGGCGTCGTCGCCCACAGCCAGTGGAGCATCGATCGGGTCAAGCAGTATCCCGGCGCGCCGCCGGCGCGCGTGATCCATTTTGGGCTGCCCCTGCTGGAGGACGATGGCGGCCGCTTTGGCCAGTTGGTCCGGCGACTGCTGGGGCTTCCCTCGGATGGCTTTATCTTTGGCGTCTTTGGCAACATCCATCGTGTCAAGCGCATGCCCGTCGTGTTCGAGGTCTTTGCGCGCCTGCACAACCTGCATCCCAACACGGCCCTGTTCATCATGGGCCCCGTAGATGGCTCGGCCGCCGAGGCCATCGAGCCCTGGCAGCGCAACCCTCGCCAGGCACGCGCTCAAGGTATCTATCTCTACTTGAACTATGCCAGCTACGAACTGATGCTGATGGCCATGCAAGCCGTGGACGCGGGCATCAACTTGCGCTATCCCACCGCCGGCGAGACCTCTGGCACGCTCAGCATGCTGTTGGGGCAGGGCAAGCCCAGCCTGGTATCCGAGGTAGGCTCGTTCGTAGAGTATCCCGACGCCTGCTGCCCCAAGGTGCCTGTCGACGCTACGGAAGAGCAAGTGCTGTTCAAGCACATGCTGGCTCTCGTGCGAGGCGAGCACCACTATCGCCAGGCTGTGCAGTCGGCCCATGCCTACAGCCAGGATAAAAGCTGGCCGGCCTGCGCGCAAAGCTATTTGGATTTTATAGACGAGCTCCTGGGAGGTAAAAAATGACCACTCGAAGACTGGCTTTGGCGATCGCTGTTGTGTTGAGCGTGGCTGTGCTTGCTGGCCCAGGCGTTCTGGCCGGCGCAAAAAGGGACCTGCCCCCCGATCTTGGGCAGCTCGAAGGCGCCGCTTCGCCGGCGCCTGGATTCCCCGTGCAATTCG
>JAFGFO010000177.1 GCA_016931085.1 Thermoflexales bacterium | reverse complement strand
GTGACGTCCAGCTCGGCCTCCATGCGCACGTTCTCTGCCTTGAGACGCTCGTTGAGCGTGCTGATTTCCACGTTGGCCTTTTCCAGCGTCTCTTGCATCCGTTTCAACTCGGTGATATCGCGCGAGATGCCAAACGTGCCAACGATCTCCCCCTTCTCGTCGCGCAGCGGCATCTTGGTTGTGAGCACCCAACGCCTCTGAGCACAAGGCTCTTCCATCGCCAGGATGGGCTGACCCGTGTGAATGATTTCCTGCTCTAGTTCGTATTTGATCCGAGCCTGCTCCTCCGGGAAGAAATCAAAGTCCGTCTTGCCGATTTCATCAGCTACATCCTGCAAGCCAAGGCCGCGGGCGTGCGCCGGGTTAGCATGCGTAATCCGGCTGTCGCGGTCCTTGAAATAGATGCTGTCCGGCACGTTCGCCATAAAGGTGTCGAGGATATACTGCTGTCGCACCAGTGCGGCCGAGCGCTCCTGCACCTGTTGCACCAGCAACGCTCCCTTCAGCGCGCTGCTGATCTGGCCGCGCAGCGCATCGTACACCGTTCCCTCCCGCGGGCCTACCTCGAACAGCACAAGGCCAATCTGGTCCTTTTGGAAATAGAGCGGCTCGACCACAAAGCTGCGCGGTCGATCGGACCGGCTGCCCTTCTGCGACCACAGCTCCCGCGGCACCAACTGGCGGGACGGAAAAGCTTGTCCTTCCAACTCAGCGCATCCCTGCTCGTTGTAGGCTAGCGCCAGTCGCGACCAGGCAGGGATTGACTGTGGATACTGGTAGGCTTGGGGATTCTCGTACAAGGAGAGATAGCAACTGGGCATGCCCAGACGTGGCAAGCCTTGTGCCAGTACATCCATGAGTTCTTTTATGTCAAACGCGACGATCAGCGAGAGGCTAATCTCACGCAGCGCCTGGGCTTGTTGTATGGCCTGCAGCGTCTGGTGCGCCTGGGCCCGCTGTGCGGCCTCGCCGGTGAGCACGCGGGCCTGTCCCCACAGGTCCTCGATTTGCAGCGCTTCCTTGTCTTCAAGATAGGGTAGCGCCTGGTGGCGCAGCGCGGAGAGTACGTTCTGCCAGGCGGACACGTCGCCATTGGCTACCCTCACCTGGCGCAAGATATCATCCAGGGTTGACAAAAAGGTGCGCGTTGCCTCCCCGCTCAACGTGCCACACAGCGCATCCAGCAGTTGCCCCGCCCAGGCGAGGGCCTGGCCCTCGATTGGCATCCCGGCTGCTTGCACCATCTTGTCGAGGATGTCTTTTCGCCGGGCGGCCAGGATGGTCTTGAAATCGGGCTGACTCACCGTGCGACTGCTGCGATCGCGGCGATCGCCGTCGACCGCTGCCACCGCCGCAGCTTGCACGACGGCCGGGTCCAAGCAGCCGCACGACTGGCGCACGACCAACTTGGCGGGCACGGTCGTTTTCATGGGGACTCGCTCGCCCTCGATCATGGCCAAAAGCATCTCGACGGCTCGATGGCCCATCTCGTAGAAGGGCGCTGCCACTGATGTGAAAGGCGGCATGCTCGTCCTGGCCAGCGTGATGTCGTCGAAACCCACAACGGCCACCTCCCCAGGCACCCGTATCCCGCGCGATTGCAAGGTCTCGAGCACGCCGAGAAGCAAGTGGTCGTTGGCTGACACGATGGCCTCAAAGTCAAGTTGTGGGCGCAGCCCTCGTTCGTCGAGCAGCAGACGCATGGCCTCCGCGCCAAAATGGGATTCCCAGTAACAGTACGGGCTGACGAGCTCTGGGTCAAGGGGTATGCCATACGCCTCTAGCGTGTCGGTGTAGGCGCGATACCGCTCCTGCGCATAGAGATGATTCTCTGGTCCGCGGATAAAGACCAGGCGGCGGTAGCCGTGAACTTGGATAAGGTGAACGATGGCTTCACGCATGCCTACGTAGCTATCCATCACCAGATAGGGGATGTTGTCGTCCACCCTTCTGCCCAGGGTCACCACCGGCAAAGGGTGATAGCGCGTGTGAAAGGTTCTTAGCTCGTCATCGTTGACATAATTGCCTATCGAGGAAGCCCAACTGATCACGCCATCAACGTTCTGTGCGTTGACCAGCTCGTAGAGGATGTTGGCTGGCGTGGAGAACTCTTGAGGATAGTGCAGGCTTTGCCCGGGGACGCAGATCAAATTCACACCGTGCTTCTTGGCCGCATCGACTACGCCGGCCCATTGGGGCTGGCTGGCGTCGTGGATGGCTGGTGTCAAGTAGCCGATGGTCAGGCGCATAGCCTGTGATCTGGTATGCGCGACTTGACTTGGGCCTTCGTTGTTGATCACGGGGTGACCTCCAAAAGTCGATCCGTCCCTAGGAACTTGTCGGAGAGAATGCTTTTTCACCTTCCCGAAAGCTCTGAGCTTTCGGGAAGATAGTCTCAGCGAGATGTCTCTCCGACAACCTGTTAGGCAGAGTGTACTTCACTTGGGGGTGAAATCGCAGCAAGATGCCTGGTGAGCTTTCAGACCCTAAAGGTCTTAAAGACCTTTAGGGTCTATCGGGCGTGATTCCTCAGTCGAGGTGGAATACTTCTTCCAATTCCACCATCATCTTGTCGGCATGGTCGCCTGTCCCTTCGAAAAAGGGCGCCATAAACTCTTGCCAGCGTGCATTGACCTCCTCTTGGGCCATACCGTCCAGGGCGGCCTGAAAGTCCTCTGTCGCCTCAAAGTAGCCAAAGAGCAGGCCGTCTTCCCGCAGGAAGAGCGAGTAGTTGTGCCAGCCGGTCCGCCGCAGCGCATCGAGCATCTCGGGCCACACAGCCTTGTGGCGTTCTTTGTACTCTTTGATCTTGTTCTCTTTCACCTTGAGCAGGAATCCGATGCGTTTCATGAGAGCATCTTATCACATTCTATATCAACTGTCAAAATGCCGACCTTGGTGTATAATTGCTTCGTGAAAGGACTATGCGCATGAATCTGCCAGTCAAGCTGCTTGACCCGCCACGTGAGTTCAGCGTGATGCCGTTTTGGTTCTGGAACGATGCGCTGGACGAGGGCGAAATCGTCGAACAAATCCGTGATTTCGAACGACACGGCGTGTATGGCTTTGTCATCCATCCCCGTGTTGGCCTGCCGCGTGAATTGGGCTGGATGTCGCAAGCTCTGCTGCGTTTCTACCGGCTGGCTATTGAGGAGGCACGCCGGCGTGGCATGGTTGTGGTGCTCTATGATGAAGGGATGTACCCATCGGGTTCTTCGTGTGGGCAGGTGGTAGCGGCGAATCCCGACTTTGCGTGCCGGTGCCTGGCGAAAATCGATCTGGCAGGCCAAGAGGGATTGAGCTTGAAGGCTGGCGAGAATTTGCTTGCCATCGTCCCGCGCCATGACGGAAGCCTGATTGCTATTATCGATCGCAAAGCTGACAGCGTCATCCGGGGGATTCACTACGTAGGCGAAGGCCCAGCCGAGGAGGAGCCCCCTGCGGCTGATCTCTTGAATCCGGCCGCGGTAGCCACATTTATCCGGCTGGTCTACGACGGCTTTGCCGAGCATTTTGCCGAGTACTTTGGAGATACCATCCTGGCCATCTTTACCGACGAACCCGGACTGCTGGGGAGATGCCGCGAGCGTGACGTGTATCCAGGCACTACGGGCATCCTGGAGCACATCAACAGGATTCTCGGCTATGACTTTATCCCACACCTGCCGGCCCTGTGGTACGACGACGAGCCGGACGCGCAACGCTTCCGCCGAGATTACGAGCGTGCCGTGCACGTGCGTTTGGAAGAGACTTACTACAGCCAGCTCTTTGCCTGGTGCGAGCAAAATGGCCTGCCGCTCACCGGCCATCCACACAAGGGAGATGACATCGGCGCTCTGAGATACTTTCACATGCCAGGCCAAGACACAGTCTGGCGCTGGGTTCTGCCCGATCACCCTTCGGCCCTTGAAGGGCCCGAGTCGACCCAGGCCAAGTGTGCCTCATCTGCCATGATTCACGCCGGGCGGAAACGGAACATCAACGAGTGCTGTGGTGCTTATGGCCACGAGTTGACGTGGGAAGAGATGTGTTGGCTGGCTCATTGGTGTTTTGTTCGGGGGACTAATTTGCTTTGCCCCCACGCGTTTTACTACTCGATTCGCGGCCCACGCCGTGACGAGCGGCCTCCGGATGTTGGCCCGAACAGCCTCTGGTGGGAACGCTACTCCCAATACGCTGACGCTTGCCGTCGTCTCAGTTGGCTGAACACAGACTGCGTTCATATCTGCAAACTTGCCATCCTCGGCAGATCTGACTATTTGCCCTGGCGCTCGGCAAAAACTTGCTTTTGTCACCAGCGGGACTTTAACTACGTGGAGGAACGCGACCTGATCGATCGTGCCACGATCGATCGCGAGGGTATCCATATCGCCGGCATGTCCTACCGTGCGTTGATTGTGGAGCACGACCCTGAGCCTGCAACCATGGTTGCCCTGGAGCCGTTTGAGAGATCAGGGCGAATCATCCGCTGCACGGAAGACACGCCGGGTGACTGGCTCGTGGATTGTATCGACAGGCTCGTCCCACGCGATATCTGTGTCGTGCCAGCCACGCCCTCTTTGCGAGTCCGGCACACCTGGAAGGGTGGCTTTCACTACTACCTTGTTTTCAACGAAGCCAAGACACCCGTAGAGGTCGCGATTGATCTTCACATTCCTGGCGACGTGCCATTAAGAAATGGCGCGCTGTTCGATCCCTTCACTGGCCAGATGGCCGAGTTACCTCAATCCCGGCTCGTGCGCTTAGCTGGTCATACGCTGCAGGTGATCTTGATAGCTGCCCCCTTGTGCAAAGCTAGAAGAGGCGGGAGTTCTAGGCGCGTTTAGCCTTTAAGCCCCGTGGTGCTGATCCCTTCAACCAGGTATTTTTGAAAGGCGATGAATATGGCAAACACCGGCACCAATGACAGGCTCGACATGGCAAAAATCGCCCCCCAATCTGTGTCACCACTCGCGTCAGAAAAAGCCCTGATCGCCAGCGAAACGGTGTAGAGTTTGGGATCGGTCAGGTAGATCAAGGGGCCGAAAAAATCCTCCCAGGTCCAATAAAAGGAAAAAATGGCGGCTGTGATCAAGGCTGGCTGGATCAACGGCAGCATGATCCGGAAGAATATGCCAATCTTGCTGCAGCCGTCGATCTCGGCTGCTTCGATCAGTTCCGTCGGTATACCGCGCATAAACTGCATGATCAGAAAGATAAAAAAGGGATTGCCGAAAAAACGGGGGATGAGCAGCGGCTTGTAGCTGTTGATCCAGCCCAGCTTGTTAAACACAATGTACTGGGGGATAACCAGGATCTGGTACGGCAGCATC
>JAFGFO010000176.1 GCA_016931085.1 Thermoflexales bacterium | reverse complement strand
GCAGGCGAGCCGACTCGACAAAACGCGCCAGTTCCAGATCGTCCGGCTGGGGAGAGCGCAACAGGGTCAGCGTCGCGGTGCGAGGCAGGTCAAAGCCGCGCCACACCAGGCCGGCCGTCTCTAAAAACTGAACGGCGACCCGCAGAGGCGTCTCGTCGGCGTCCAGCTCACGTTCCAGGTCACCCAGGGCGACCAGGCCCAACTGCTCCTTGCTCAGCATTTTCTGCAGGGCTGCATAAACCTGGCGCAGGAACTTGACTGACAGGGCATCCTGGCGCGCCCAGCGGGTCAGGTTAACCTTGTCGCTGCTAGCATAGAACAGGATACAGCGCGACGGCAGCCCGTCGCGCCCGGCGCGGCCCGCCTCCTGGTAATAGTTCTCCAGGGTCTTGGGCGGATTGTAATGGATGATAAAGCGGACATCGGCCTTGTCGATGCCCATACCAAAGGCGATGGTGGCGACGACGACGCGGGCCTGGCCGCTCATGAACTGGTCTTGGGCGGCGTTGCGGTCGTCCAGGCCGGCGTGGTAGTGAGTGGCCTCGACTCCGCTGCGGCGCAGCAGTGCAGCCAGCTCCTCGCATTTGGCGCGCGCGGTGGCATAGACGATGCCGCTGCCCTCGATCTCGCGGCACAGGGCTACCAACGCCTGCGCTTTTTCCTCCCCGCTGGAAAAGCGGCGGGCCTCGAGGTGAAGGTTGGGGCGGTCAACTTCGGTGACAGCCAGGCGCACCTGGCCCAAGGCGGCCTGGATGTCGTCGCGGACGCGCGGCGTGGCGGTGGCGGTTGTGGCCAGGATGGGCGGTCGGCCCAGCTCCTCCCAGGCTTTGGCGATGAACAGGTAGTCGGGGCGAAAATCGTGGCCCCACAGGCTGACACAATGGGCCTCGTCGACCACCAGTAACGAGATGCCGGCCCGCTTCAGGGCGTGGAGGAAGGGCTGCTGGCGGAGCCGTTCGGGCGCGGCATACAGCAGCTTGTAGCCGCCTGCGGCGGCGCGGGCCAGGCGGGCGTCGATCTCGGCGCCATCGAGCATATAGTTCAGCGTGGTCGCCTGGCTGGCGATCGCTGGCGGCAGCCCGTCAACCTGATCTTTCATCAGGGCGATCAGCGGCGAGATGACCAGCGTGGTGCCAGGTAGGAGCAGGGCGGCCAGTTGATAGCAGAGCGACTTGCCGGCGCCGGTCGGCATGACGGCCAGGACGCTCTCATGCCGCAGGGCGGCGGCAATCACCTCAGCCTGGCCGGGACGGAAGGTGTTGTGGGGAAAGTGGCGATGCAAGGCCTCTTCCAGACGCTGCCGTTCTGTTGAGGTGAGGGTCGGGGCCTGGCTTGGTCGTGCGGCTGGCTCAACTGCTGGTCTTTCCTTGGCAGACGGCGCCGGGCGAGGCGGCGCAGGCGGCTTGGCGCTTCTCGCCGCTGCGCTCGGGATCTGCGTGGGCAAGGCCGGGCCCAGGGCAAGCCGTAGGTCGGCCAGCTCCTGCTCCTGGCGCTGCCGCAGGCGGGCCGCCGTGGCTTTGGCCTGGGCTGGCTGGCCGGTGGCGCGGTACAACGTTTCCAGCAGGCGCAACAGCTCGACTGACGGCTGGCGCTCGTCGCGCTCGGTGCGCGACAGGGCGGTCCGGGCCCATAGGAGCGCCTTTTCTGGATCGCTCCGCGCCTGCCACAGCCGGGCCAGGCCGTGGGCGGTGGCTGCGGCTTCCGGGCGGAGGCTGTCGCGTCGCTGCAGCGCTGCTTCGGCGCCGTCGCTGTCGCCAGCGGCCAGGCAGATATCAGCCTGGAGGCTCCAGGCTGTTAGCAGGTCAGGCCGGCTCGCTGTCAGCTCGCCGGCGATGGCCCGTGCGCCACTCAGGTCGCCGGCGGCTGAGCGAGCCCTGGCCTCGAGACTCTGTGACAAGCTTGAGCTCTTCAGAGCCTGGCGCCGCCGGAGGATCTCCAGCGCCCTGTCTGGCTGCCCAAGACCCACGTAGGCGCGGGCCATGTCGTCGTATATGGACACCATCTGGCTGTGGGTGACGAGGAGCTGTTGCAGGCAGCGCCTGGCAGCGTCATAGTGCTCCCAGCGGAGGAGGTAGGCAATGAGGGAAGTGCGGGCCTTGGCCGGCAGATTTGGCACGTCTGCGGGCGTCAACGCCAAGCTGGCAAGGATGTCGTCTGTCATGTCACCACCTCCGTCAACCCTCACAGGTTATCACGGTCCACAACGGCCTGGTAGTCGGGCAGGGTGTGGACGCCGATGACGATCGGCCAGTAGCTGCCTTCGTGCGAGCGGGTCAGGCCGACGGTGAGATAAACCTCCTGGATGCCGAACCGGGCTTCCAGGTCGCCCTGGTCGAAATCGACCCAGCCGCCCTCGGCAGGCACCCAGCTTCGCCCCAAGGCCCGCCACCTGAGGTCGGTCACTGCCAAGCCGCCTTTGGGAATGGAACCTCGATACTGCCGTGGGCCTAATCCAAACGACAGCCGGGCGTCGAAACTGGCGGTATAATCGTCCAGGCGAAAGGCGCCTTTGACCCAATCGGGCTTGAGCAGACACAGTGAGCGCTCTTGGCGTTGCAG
>JAFGFO010000175.1 GCA_016931085.1 Thermoflexales bacterium | reverse complement strand
GCATACTCGTTGAACCAGGGCTGGCCCAGCGGCATGGTCTGCGGGTAAAATTGGATCAGGCGGTCGGCGGCGTCGCTCAGGGCCGGCGCCTCGTCGGGATGAATGTCGGCCAGTTGTCCCTCGACCTGGCGGGCGGAAAAAGTGGCGATGCGCTCGGCCAACAACGCGGGCTTGTTGTCGACTTTGCAGACCAAGCACTGGTCACGATAATCCGGGTTGGCGGCCACGCTCAGGCCGCCGGCAAAGCCGCTCGGCCACTTGTCCTCGTCGTACAGCCAGGCGCCCATGCGGCGCTCGCGGGCGGCCTCGATACAGGCCTGGATGCAGTCCATCCACTGCCGGCCCATGTACGGCGTGGTCAGCCCCACACGCGAGTGCATGAAAAAGCCGCCCCAGCCGGCCTCGTCCATCAGCGCGACTTGCCGGACCAGCTCCTGCGGGTCGAGCCTGTCGTTCCACGACCAAAAGGGGATCTCGCGATAGTCTTGCGGTGGGGTTTGAAACTTTTCAATGTTCATAGTATCTCTCCACATTGAATCACCGGTAAATAGATCTTGGGCCATTCCACTAACTCGCCTGATGCCTCTACTGTTCGACGGAGGGTGTGGCCAGGATCGCTGGAGAACTGCCCCATCCGGCCAGGATGATGCTGGTGAGGACGATCCAACAAAGTCGCTTTTTCATATCGAATTCAATCAGGTGCTACAAATAGCCATTATAAACGCAGATAGACGACTGGTCAAG
Source organism: Thermoflexales bacterium (assembly GCA_016931085.1). The sequence continues at coordinate 5,204 of JAFGFO010000175.1, read as the reverse complement.
AGTTAGATTTATCCCCCTCTGCGGCAGTGTGATCTCTTGTCGATCCAGCTTACTGTCTCTGGATGAGCGGCAGATAGAGCGGGAAATTGGGCGTCTCCACCGGCGCGTGGGGTAATCCCATTTGGGTGGGCGGGCCTCCAGCAGGCAAGTTCAAAGTCGGCGTGATTTTATCCGTGAGCCCTTGGGACTGAAGGAGGGCTGAGCGGTTAATCGCCAGGTTGTACATGGCGTTCGTGTACCCATAGGCGATAAAAGAGTACCAATCCGTCTTGGGAGCATCAAAAGCCAGCGACTCGGCCGCGCTGCCAGCCTGGCAGCTCGAGTAAAGTATGCCATCGTCATACGTGCCCACATACAGGTCCGCATCGCCAGAGGCCGGGTTGAGCTGCGCTTGGATGTGCTGGCCTGCGGTGAGATCATAGTTGAAGCACTGGGTTTGGTCCTGGGCGATCCACATATTCGCGTACAAAAGGTTGATATGGGCTTGCTCGGCTTTATCGCTGATGTTCCCGGCAAAATCCGCCACCCACACGTCGATGAAGCGGCTCCCCGGCTGGCCTGATAACGTCCAGCCCAAGAGAGCCTGGTAGGGAATCCAACCCTGCTCCTGGATCACTTGCCAACTCCCCAAGCCTGGGTTCCACATCCACTCGGCCACCCACATCGTGTTGAGCCCGCTGCCCACGTCGCTGGCGCTGATTTGCAGATTGACCGTCCGGCTGCTCGTATCCTGGCTGCCGGTCCCCCCGTTGATCCGCACGCTGCTGACAAGCGGCGCGTTGGGATCCGTGGAGGAGGGCAAGACGGCGATCTCGCGGTGGACCTTGATCCCAGAAGTCCCCAAGAGCGCGTAGATATGGGTGTCTACCGCATAATCGGGCGTCCAGTTGACCGGCGATGTCGTCGCGGCGCCGCTAGGGGGCAAGGTGGCGACGACCCCCGTGCCGATCAAGGTCCCGCCCCGGTCGGGATTCCCTTTGTAAAAATCGACGGTGAAATCGCTCAACGCTGTTGCGCCGCCCACCCGGTGAACGTGGAGCGCCAAGGCTGTCGTTTCGGTCGCGCGCGGGGGGGCGGGCGTTGTGAACAGGTCATCGGCAGTGGCAAACACCCCCTCGGCGGTGGCATCGACGAGCTTGAAGGCGTTGGCGAGCGTGTGTCCATAACCACTCGGATTCGTCACTTTGACAGCGTATTCCCCCGCGGCCAGCGTGGCGGGAACCAAAGCCTGGATGTGAGTCTCAGCCATGACTGTAGTCGATACGGCCGCCGCCGTCCCGATTTCCACGCTGGCGCCAGCCGCAAAGCCATCCCCGTAAATGTTGATCAGCGTCGTCCAGCCCACTGGCCCGATGGCGGGATCGACTTGAGAGATGCGGGGCAGCAGCAGCTTGACGACGAGCAAGCCACGCCCGCCCAGTCCAACATACGCGTATTTCCCCGAAACGGTCACGCGCTCCGCCCCGGCCGGCATATCGTATGCCGCGATTTGACCAGGCGAGGCGGGATTCGAGATGTCGTAAACCAACAGCGAAGAATACGAGCCCGATATCCCCCCGCTCACACCTCCCAGGATGTAGGCCAGGTCGCCCTGGACGGCCATGTCGACGATGCCATTGCTGAATGAAGTAAATGTCGTCGATGCGAGGGTTGGAGAAGCCGGCTTAGTCACGTCCACAATGGAAAAACTGGCCGGCTGGGTACCCCGCGTCACCAGGTAATCGCCCCAAACGTGCAGGCGGTTAGAGATCAGGCTGTAACCGCTCACATACGTTAAATTGCTCGGGTCGGAGGCATCCAGGACGATGATCTGATCCGATCCATCGGCCACGTAGACGTAGCCGTTCCCATAGGCGATATCATTGGCAAAATTGGCGGCATAGTGATCCAGTTGGGATGGCGCAGTGGGATTGGAGGCGTCGGCGACCACCACACCATTCGATCCATCCCCAATGAAAACCAGGCTGCCTGAAGCCGAGAGTCGCCACACAAAGCCGGGGGTGTCCAGCGATCCCTGGTAGTCGATCTGTCCCGGGGTGCTGAGATCGAAAATTCGCAAATTCTCGTCGGCTCCGCCGCCGACGTAGGCCTTGTTGCCTTCGATTTGGATCACCTCACAGCCCCCAAGGGCATCATAGGCTGCCAGCTTGCGCGGAGCCGCCGGGTTCGTGATGTCAAGCTGGTACATCGATTGCCCGGCACGCGCTGCAGCCAGGAGCGTATTGTCTTGCGCGTGGAGGACGTTGATCGAGTCCAGCGATTTGTACTCGCCAAGCAGTGTGGGGGCCGTCGTGCCTGCCGCCGCACTGAACGCTTTGAATTGATCCTGGGCGGTAAAGACGTGGTCATTGGCAAACGCCACGTCACTCACCCCATCGGCGATTGCCACGCTGCTGTGAGAAGCGGGGGCGGTGGAGGTCGAGATGTCGATGACCCACAGGCCATGGTCGTCATCCGCCAGGTAGGCGAAATTTCCGCCCAGGGCGACCTTCCTGAAAGACCCCGAATGGTTATAGCCTTCCGGCGGGTATTTACCCACCTGGGTAGGGCTGGCCGGATCGGAGATATCGACGATGCGCATGCCATACGTTCCATCCGCCAGGTAGGCATAGGCCCCTGCCAACGCCAACCCATACGTATAACCATAGCCGGTTGGATTAAAAGCGCTCACCAACGCCGGCGTGGTCGGATCGCTGAGATCGTAAATGACCAGCCCGGCGTTGCTGCCGGCGATGTACAGAGAGCTGCCGTCGATCGCCATCGCCTGGGCCGAGAAAGTACCGCCAACATCCTTGACGTAGGCCGGTGAAGCCGGGTCAGAGACGTTCAGCACGACGATGTTGTCATAGCCACCCAGGTAGGCATAGCCATTTTTTACACCTACCGCATAGACCCACCCCGTCCTATCGGCTCGCCCCCAACTCCCCACCACAGATGGCGCGGCCGGGTCAGAAATATCCACGACCTGCAAGCCCTTGCTCCATGCGGCGACGTAGGCGTAATCTCCAACGATCTTGATCTCCCAGGCCATATCGGGCAGCATCGTCCGGCCAAGTTCTACGGGATTCGACGGGGTGGAGATGTCAAAAACGACAAAGCTCATCCCTTCCGATACATAGGCGTAATGTCCCGAGGTGGCCAAGGCTTGCATCGTGCCGCCAAACGCGCTCACCGCAGCCATGTTGGTGGTTGCGCCTGGTGATGCGGGGGCTTGAGGCTCAGCCGGAAAGCGTAAGACCTGCCTGGCAGCCGCGTCGTGGCTCATCCCCTGGCCAGCAAGGAATAGAGGGGACAAAAGCAGCAGGGTAAACAGGAATACGCGCTTCATAACAACCTCCTCGTCGTTACATCTTTTTTCGCCCGGATGGCGCGGCGAGTGTCTCGCCTAGCGTGTGGATATCCCGCGCCTTTGCGGGTATGGCGTTGGTATACCTTCATTATAGATGTATCTGGAGGGCTGGTCAAGAGGCGCAAGGCCCGCGAAACGCGATTACAACATCCTCCTGTCGAGCTGGCTATCTGCTTGCTGTCACATCCCTCTCAACTCACAGACTGCCACCGACTTGGGCGGCACTTGCGCGCGCAGTGTCCCGCCTTCGAGCCGCACATCCTCAAAAGGAATCGGGCGAACAACATCCGGCTTATCGAAGGTGTTGTGAGCCGTCATCGTCTCCGCCGTCAAGACACGACCGGCCACGCTGCTCACCTGGACACCGCGCAGCTCACACCTGACGTCGGCCGCTCGCAGCGGGTCCAGGTTGCAGAGCGAAAGATGAATCTCCCCAGCCTGGTCGCGTGAGGCCGATGCGCTGAGCGCCGGAATGGATTGCTCGCCGAATGCATAGGCATCGCTTTGCAGATCCAATGGCAAAAGCACAGCATCCTGGTGGACCTTGTACATCTCAAAGACGTGATACGTCGGCGTCAGGAGCATTTTCTCACCTTCGGTCAAGATCACCGATTGGAGCACATTGACCGTCTGGGCAAGGTTTGCCATCTTGATGCGGTCACAATGCCGGTTAAAGATGTTGAGCGTCAGCCCGGCCAAGAGCGCATCGCGCAGCGTGTTTTGCTGGTAGAGAAAGCCCGGATTGGTGTCTGGCTCAACGTCGTACCACGCGCCCCACTCGTCCACGATCATACCGACGCGCCGCTGGGGATCGTACTTGTCCATGATCGTGGCGTGTTGAGTCACCACCTCGTCCATGCGCAGGGCAGCTTGCAAGACGCCAAACCAGCGCTCCTCATCGAATTGCGTTGCCGAGCCTTTGTTCTCCCAGGCCGGGAAAATGGTATAGTAGTGAAGCGACAGGCCGTCCATGAAGCGGGCCGCCTCACGCATGAGCACGTCCGTCCAGGTATAATGGTCCGATGGGGCACCCCCCGCGATCTTGAAGAGCTTGTTCTCGCCAAAGTTGCGGAGGTAAGTCGCGTAGCGGCGGTATTCGTCGGCGTAATACTCCGCGCGCATGTTCCCGCCGCAGCCCCAGCTCTCGTTGCCCACGCCCCAATATCTGACTCGCCAGGGCTCTGCGCGTCCATTCGCCGCACGGAGATCAGCCATCGGTCCCTCGACGCCAGTCAGGTACTCGACCCACTGCTGCATCTCGCGCACCGTGCCGCTGCCCACATTGCCGCAGACGTAGGGCTCGCAGCCCAACTGGCCGCACAAATCCATAAACTCGTGCGTGCCAAAGTGATTGTTCTCGACGACGCCGCCCCAGTGCGTGTTGACCATGGGGGGGCGCTGTTCGCGCGGGCCGATGCCGTCCATCCAATGATACTCGTCCGCAAAGCAGCCGCCCGGCCAGCGCAAGTTGGGAATGTTGATCCGGCGCAGCGCCTCGACCACGTCGCGGCGAATGCCTCGAACGTTGGGAATGGCTGAATCCTCACCCACCCAGATGCCGCCATAAATGCAGCGGCCCAAGTGCTCGGCAAAGTGGCCGTAGATGTGACGGCTGATCGTTTCTTTGCCCCAGTCGGCGTTGACAATAATCTTGTTCATATGCACTCCTCTAGCAAGTTTTTGTAATTCTGTTACCTAGCGTTTTAGTACCACCAAGGTGATATCATCATAGACCTTTTGCGGGCCGATAAATCGCAGCACGTCTTCGACCACCGCCTGCTTGATCTGTTCAGCCGGCTTGTCCCACTGTCGACTGAGCACCTCGCACAATCGTTCAAGACCATACATCTGCTGG
>JAFGFO010000174.1 GCA_016931085.1 Thermoflexales bacterium | reverse complement strand
GGCCGGCTGCATAAAGCCGGCGATGTCCAGCCCCTCGATCTGGCGCAGCTCCTCGGCGGCGGGCAGCAGCATCTGCTGCAAGCGCCGCGCCACGTCCAGCTCGGCCGCCATGCGCAGGTTCTCGGCCTTGAGCTGCTCGTTGAGCTTTTGGATCTCGACGTTGGCCCGCGCGATCTCTTCAAGGGCTTGCTGGCGTTGTCGCACGATCAGCGCGCCTTGCAGCGCGCTGCTGATCTCTCTACGCAGCACCTCGTAGACGTTTCCGTCCGACGGCCCGACCTCGAACAGGACAAAACCGAGCTGGTCTTCTCGAAAGAAGAGGGGCTGGGCCACACAGCTCCACGCGCCCCCGATGCCGTCCGGGGGCCACATGCCCTCCGGCGCCAGGTGGGTGGCAAGAAAGCGCCGCCCGCCCGGCCCCAACTCGACGCGCCCGGCCCGGTTATAGGCCAGGCTCAAGCGCGCCCAGCCGTCCGGCGCGGCGGGGTCCTCGTACAGAGCGAGATAGGCGGCCGGTATGCCCAACTGCGGCAGCCCGCTCGCCAACACCTCCATCAGCCCGTCCACGTCAAAGGTAGAGATCAGCGCCTGGCCGACGTCGCGCAGCAGTTGCGCCCGCTGATCGGCCTGCAGCGCATGATACACCTGGCTGCGCTGGGCCATCTCGCCGATCCTGACCTGGGCCTGGTGCCACAAGCCCCGGGCGCGCGACAACGATTCGCCGTCACGACACGCGCCGCCACGGCCGTCCGGCGCCGGCCAGCCGTGCAAGGCCGCGATCACGCCGTACCAGGCTGTCACGTCCCCACCCGCCATCGCCACCCGGCGCAAGTCGTCGCTCAAGGCAGACAAAAAGTCACTCTCCAGGTGCAACGCACCTTGGAGGTGCATCGCACCTGGCGCCTCGGCGACAAAAGCTTCTAGAAGGCGCTCTGCCCAAGCGGGGTCGAGAAGCTCGGCCAGCGACCCAAGCGCCTGTCGCATTCCGGACAGCACCAGCTCACGCTGAGAGTCAAGATCGCTCTCACCTGTCTCGCTCGAGATCAGCACCGGCCCCAGCGCGGCCTGCGCCACGGCCGGGTCCAGGCAGCCGCACGACTGGCGCACCACCAGCTTGGAGCGAATGCTGATCAAGTCGGGGGTTGGCTCGCCGGCCATTTGCGCCAACAGCACCCCCACGGCTTGCCGTCCCAAATCGTAAGAGGAAGTCCGCATGGTTGTCAGGGGAGACGGGGCGAGCTGGGATTCCTGGATATCGCCCTGCCCGATCACGGCCACGTCGTAGGGGACCTGGACGCCGCGCGCCTGCAGCTCGTTCATGGCGTCGATCACCATCTGGTCGCTGCCGATGATGGCCTCAAAGTCTGTCCCCGGCCGGAGATGGCGATCGTCGATCAACACGCGGATCGCGTCGTGCCAGCGCAGCGCTCTCGAGTCTCGCCGCCGTTCATAGATCTCGCGTCCGGTGGCGACCAGGGCTGGGTCGATAGGAATGCCGTGCTCGGCCAAGGTATCGATATAACTGTAGTAGCGACTGCGGTCACCAGACACCGATTCGGGTCCTTCCAGGAAAGCGATCCGCCGGTAGCCGTGCGTCTGGATGAGGTGCACCATCGCGTCGTGGATGAGATAGCCGCGCTCGACGGTCAGGCTGGGGATACCTTCCAAAGCCGGGCCGATGTTGAGAATGGGCAGGGGGCGGTACTGCTCGATGAAGGTCTTGACGTTCTCGAGTCCCACGTAGTGAGACAGTTGGCTGCCCCAGACCAGCAAGCCATCGAGGGTCTGGGGAGTCGCCAGCTCATAGATCGCGCAAGCCTGGAGCAAATCGATATACGGATCGCGGGGGAGGCCCTGCTGTCCGCCGGCGAAATATACCAGGTTAACGCCCTGCTCGCGGGCGGCATCCCGGACGCCACTCCACATGCCGATGCTGTATTCGCTATTCAGCATGATGCACAACAGGCCAATGGTCGGGCGCGTGTTTGGCTTGCCAGGGCGCTGTTGTCTCGCTTCTTGTTTTGTGTTCATCGCATCTAAAGACCCTGAGGGTCTGGGATCCCTACAATTGCTTGGCCACCAGCAGGGTCAAGTCGTCGTACACCTTCTGCTGGCCGATAAAGTCTCGCACGTCGGCCACGACCGCCTCCTTGATCGCCTCGGCGGGCTTGGCCCAATGCGTCTTGACCACCTCGCACAAGTGCTCCAGGCCGTACAGCTCGCCGGCCTCGTTCTCAGCCTCGGTGATGCCGTCCGAGTACAACACCACGCCATCGCCGCGTTGCAAGTCGATGACGGCCTCGTTGACAAAGCTGGCCAGGTCTAGCTCAAAGCCCAATGGGAAACCCAAGTTGAGGGTATCTTGCAGCTCCACCTGCCCGCTGGCGCGCACCACGATCAATTGCTCGTGCTGGCCGCTCAGCCGCAGACGCCCTGGGGCCGCAAGGCGGCCCGCATCACAGTCCAGCAGAGCCAGCGTCACGCCTCTTTCTACCTTCATCCGTCCCAGGTTGGCCAGCAGCAAGCGGTTGAGCGCGTCGAGGAAATGCGCCGGGTCGTCGATCTCGAGTGTATGCAGCAAGCGCACCGCCGTCTGCAGCATGAGCATCACCACCCCGCTCTCCAGCCCGTGGCCGGTCACGTCTCCAATGCCGATCTTGACCGAGTCTTTGTGTTTCAGCACGTCATAGTAATCGCCGCCCACCTCGTCGGCCGGCTGCATAAAGCCGGCGATGTCCAG
>JAFGFO010000173.1 GCA_016931085.1 Thermoflexales bacterium | reverse complement strand
TTCATCAAGATTATTCATGCCAATATTAAAAATCTTTGCGCTCGCCAATCCCCGCAGGGGATTGGATGCGTCTTGGCGGTGAAAAAGACCTTTTTTCAGTGGACTCATGGCTTTGGATTGCTCCTGCAATGAGGACAATAGCCATAGAAGGTCACCTGCTGCTTGACGATTTGGTAGCCAGCGCTCTCGTCCGGCGTGAGCTCCAGACCTGCAAAGTCCCGGCTGATGTCGATCAAAGCGTGGCAGCGCATGCAAAACAAGTGGTGGTGGCCACCCGTATAGGTATCGTAGTGGACGCCGCTCTCGCTCATGTCTTCGACCGGAGCTACCTCGCCCAACTCGACCAGCTCGCGCAGGGTGTTATAGACCGTCGTGCGTGAAATGTCGGGCATCACGGCCGAGACATGCTGGTAGACTTCCTCAGCGGTCGGGTGGCTGTCATCTTGACTGAGCAACTCAAAGATGGCCCGCCGCTGGGGGGTGATCTTGAAGCCGTGCTGGCGAAACAGTTCGACAAGCGCTTCAACAGATTGCATTGGGTTTCCTTTTGTGATGATTGCTAACTTGTAACTATTATAAACTAGGGGTCAAAATTTGTCAAGACCCTTTTTAAATTGGACACCCTCCTCAACGCGGATTGAGCTGGGTCGCCTTGCTCGTCGATCCCGGCCGTTGGAGCATGGGTTGGAGCGCGAGGCTCAAGCCGTAAGCCACGCCAGACACCAGGATGATGGTTGCGCCAGAGCTCAGGTTCAAAAAGTAAGATAGCCACAAGCCCGTGGTGGTGAACGACACACCCAACAGGCAAGCCAGCGCCATCATCTTTTTCAAGTCGCGGACAAAATGTCCACTGATAGCGGCCGGCATGGTGAGCAGGGCGATGACCATGATCAGCCCCACGACCCGCATCATCATCACCACCGTCAGCGCGATCGCGCACACCAAGATCATGTAGATGGCGTCCACCGGCACATTCTCCACCGTGGCAAAGGTCTCGTCGAACGAAATCGCCAGCAGTTCCTTGTACAAGAGCGCCACCAGCGCGATGATGACGAGGTCGAGGATGAGCATGATGGCCAGGTCGCTCGAGGGAACGGTCAGGATGCTGCCGAAGAGGTAGCTCATCAAATCCGCCTTGTAGCCCGGCGATAGGTCTATCAGAATGACTCCAATCGCCATGCCGACGGCCCACATCACGCCGATGATCGTGTCGGCGCGTTGGCGGGTTCTGCGGTGCACCGCGCCCATGCCTAAAGCCGCCGCCAGGCTAAAGACGAGCGCGCCCAGCACAGGGTTGAACTTGAAAAAGTAGCCCAGCCCAATGCCGCCATAGGCTGCGTGGGCGATGCCGCCGCTGATAAAGACGAGGCGGTTGACGACGACGAAAACGCCGATGACGCCGCAGGCGATGCTGACCAGCACGCCGGCCATCAGCGCGTTGCGCATGAATGTGAATTGCAGCGCTTCGAGCATAGAGCTGTTCCTTTCAATCGCCGCCGGGCGGGGTGTGCGTGTGTTCAGCAAAGACGCGGTGCGGCACGCCATGCGCGATCAGGTCCACCGGGCATTGGTAGGCTGCCTCCAACATCTCGGGCGTCACTTGTTTTTCTCCATGATAGAACAGGCGGCGGTTCAAACACCCGACCGTTTTGACGTGAGACGAAATGGTGTTCATATCATGCGAAACCAACAAGATGGTCACGCGCTCGTTAAGGCGGCGTATGATCTCGTAAATGCTGGCGCTGGCCTGGGGGTCAACGCTGGCCGTCGGCTCGTCCAACAGCAAGATGGCGGGGTCTACCGCCAACGCGCGGGCAATGTAGACCCGCTGGCGCTGCCCACCAGAAAGATCGCCAATCGGGCGCTTACGCAAGTGCAGCATGTCCACCTGGCACAAGGCCTTTTCCACCATCTCGTCGTCGCGGGCCGTAAAGCGTTGTAGCAAGCGACGGCTGCCCAGGCGTCCCATCCGGGCCACGTCCCACACGCTGATGGGAAATTCGCGGTCGAACTCGACCCACTGCGGCACATAGCCGATGTAGCGGCGTCCTTCGGCGACCTGCCGTCCCAAGATGTGTACCTCACCCTGTTGGGGGGGCAGCAAGCCCAGTAGCACCTTGATCAGCGTCGTCTTGCCCCCGCCATTCGGGCCAATCAAGCCAATAAAATCCCTTTCTTTGACCGAAAGGTTGACATCTTCCAACACCGGCTCGTGATCGTAGCTTGCCCAGAGATTTCGGATCGAGATCACCTCTTGCCGGTGTTTTTCTGTTCGAGCCTCTGCTGATGCTGCCATTTGCCTCTCCAACGCTGCCCCCTACTCCCTACTCCCTACTCCCTATTCCTTCCCCATCACCTCTGAAAAGGCCACCACAACGCGGCGCATATTGTCCAACCAGTCGGGCGCTAATGGACTGATGAGCAGCACCTTGCCGCCGATCTCGGCGGCAATCGTCTCGGCCGCTTGGGCGCTGAACTCGGGCTGCGCAAAGATGACCTGGATGCCTTCCGCTTTGGCCTCTCTGATCAGGTTGGCCAGTTCCTGTGCGCTCGGCTCTTGCCCACCTACCTCAACCGAGATCTGCTCCAGTCCAAAGTCGCGGGCAAAGTAACCCCACGCCGGGTGAAAGACCATGAACTTGCGCGTTTGCACCCCTTCCAGCGCGTCGCGGATGTCGGCCTCCAGCACGTCGATGTCGGCCTGGAAGGTTTTCAGGTTAGCCCCGTAAACCTGCCCGTGCTCTGGATCCAGTTTTACCAACGCGGCCGCGATCGTCTGCGCCTGGATCTTGACCAACTCGGGCGAGGTCCAGATATGTTCGTCAAGCTCCTCGTCGGCATCAAGTCCCCCACCCTCTTCGTGTTGATGCGCCCCCGGCATCCGCTCGATGCCTCGCGTGGTATCCACCAGCGCCATCCTGGGATTGACAGAGACAATCTTGTCCAACCATGCCTTTTCAAACGTCACGCCGATGCTGAAATAGGCCACCGAGGCGCTCAAGGCCCTGAGCTGGTCGGGTTTCGGCTCGTAGCTGTGCGGATCGCGGCCGGTTGGGACCATCACGTTGACCTCGACGTGCTCACCGCCGATGCGCTCGACAAAGTATTGTTGCGGCGCAACGCTCACCGTCACCTGCAATTTGTCCGATGGCGCTGCCGCCGGCGAGCAGCCTGCCAGGCCAAGCACTACAAGCACGCACACAAGTAAACCAGATTGCCGTAATGTACGGAACATCGCTCAGCCTTCCTCGGAAGAGGCCTTGTCCTGGCAGGCCGGGCAGCGCCCCATCAACTCGAGCATGTGCACGTCGATCTCGTAACCTGTCTGGACTTGCAAGGCCGCGATCAAAGGCTCAATTTCACCACACGGGAACGCTTCCACCCGCCCGCACATCGAGCAATGCAAATGGTGGCTATTGGGTTGGGCAATCACCGCGTAACTGTGACAACCCCCGTCGAGGTGAAGCCGCTGGAGATAACCCAGCTCGACCAGCAAACTGAGCGTGCGATAGACCGTGACCAGCCCCAGGCGCGGATAGCGCCGCTGCCCACGCTCGTAAATTTCCGCCGGCGAAAGCGACTCGTGCATATCCGCCACCACGTGGAGCACGGCGCGACGCGGCGCGGTGAGCTTGAAGCCGCGCGAGACGAGTTTCTGGCCAAGTTGGTCGACGCTGATGTTCATAATCATCTACTGATAATCATAGTCACCTAATTGAAAACAGTTTTCAATTAGAATTCTAGCACCAGGCGGCGGATTTGTCAAGAACGCCCAACCTTGACAAACTCTGTAAAGTGAGGTATAAGAACATCAATTGAATAGCACTTCGATTTGAGTACCCATGGCCCGGATGCCAGGGCTTGAAGGGGAAGCCGGTGAGAGTCCGGCGCTGTCGCGCAACTGTGGGGTTGGCGGCAAGTGCAAGCACTTGCCGCTGGCCAAGCCAGGATACCCGCTCTAATCGTCGCTCTTGGACCTTCGCAGAAAGGGGGTGGAGCATAAGCCTGTTTCCAGGCCTTCCCCGGCGGATGAAGGGAAGGCTTTTTTGTTGTACGAGCATACACATACATAAGGAGATTCCATGAAACGCGCAAAACTTGTCTTTTCGTCCCTGGGATTGGGACTTGTATCCGTGGCCATCCTGCTCTTGGCCTTCACGCCGGCCCAGGCTGTCGCGCCTGTGGAGGGTGACACGAGCCAGCTTCTGGCCCCGGCCGAGGCGGACGTCGTCGTGCAGTTTGGCCTTCGGGCCCTCACGGTGCGGCACATCACCTTCACGGCGCCCATCTCGGGGCTTGCAGCGTTGCAACTGACTAGCCTGAACGTCGGCATCTCGAACACCAGCTTTGGCCCGGCCGTTTGCAGCATCGAAGGCATTGGCTGCCCCATCGCCGACTGCTTCTGCTCGGCCAATTATTGGGGTTACTATCACTGGGTCGGCAGCACGTGGCAAGGCTACGGGGTCGGGGCTGGCTCTTCGGTGATCACCGATGGAGGCGTTGAAGGCTGGCGTTGGGGGCCGTGGGGTGGCACGCTGCTCTTTCCCGAGCTGCCGCCCGCGCCGCCTGTGCTGGCGGCCTCGGATGCGCTGGCCTGGCTGCTCAGCCAGCAAGCGGCCGACGGCGGCTATGGCAGCGTTGGGGGCAGCGTGGAAACGGCGCTGGCGATCGGCGCCAACCTGCTCGAGGCGTCCGGCTGGCGGCGAACGGCCGGCACGCCTTCGTTGTTGAGCTATCTGTCCAGCCACGGCGCTGCTTTCGCCAAGGGCGCCGACGCCTCTGGCAAGCTTGCGGTAGGCTTGACGGGCGCCAGCGGCTGCTGGCCCCAAGGCGCGCTAGAACCGATGGACTTTTACAGCCCCACGACGGGCGCGCTCGCGCTGGGCAGCGGGCAGCAGGCTTGGGCCATGCTGGGCATCGCCGCCCTGGATCAAAACATCCCGGCAGCGGCCATCGATCATCTGAAGAGCTTGCGCCAGGCCAACGGCGCTTGGGAATGGCAGCCAGGCTTGGGCACGGATACGAACAGCACGGCGTTGGCGATCCAGGCCCTGGCGGCGGCGGGAGAACCCCTCACCTCATCCATCATCGTCAGCGCGCTGAACTATCTCAAATCGGCTCAAAACGCCGACGGCGGCTTTGCGTACGACCCCAACTCGGCGTGGGGCAGGGACAGCGACACCAACTCGAGCGCTTACGTCGTCCAGGCCTTGATAGCTGCTGGCCAGGATCCGACGACGAGCACCTGGACGATCAGCCATACCCATCCCATCAGCTTCCTGCTGGGCATGCAGTTGCCCGATGGGAGCTTTGAATGGCAAAAAGGATCCGGGGCGAACCAGGCGGCGACCCAGCAGGCCATCGTGGCCCTGATGGGACGCCCGTTCCCGCTGGCCAGGAAGCAGTTGGAGGCGTGCCCGGCATTCCGCGTCTACCTGCCGGCCGTCTTGAGGAACACATGAGCTGTACTCTTCACCAACGACGAAAATCTTTGGAACACAGAGATGCACAGAGCTTCGGCAGACGCGAAGCGCACAGAGTTTTTCCCTGTGTGGCTCCGTGTCTTCTCTGTGTAACTCTGTGTAAGAGACTTGTTTTCGAAGCAGCCTTTCGCGCCTTTCGTGTGCGAAGCGTTCGTGCCATTCGTGATCTAGTTTGCCTGGCCACGATGGTCTTGCTGGCGTCGAGCGGCGTTCAGATCGGTCACGCCCAAGCGAATAACCGCGTGGCGCTCGTCGTGCAATTTGGTGACGGGTCGACCGTCACGCGCTGCATCGAGTTTAGCGAGGCAGAGATCGGCGGGCACGACGCGCTGGCGCGCTCCGGCTTGGCGATCGTTGCCGATTACACCAACCTCGGCACGGCCATCTGCAAAATCGAGGGGACCGGCTGCCCGGCCAGCGATTGCCTGACCTGCGCCGCCCCAAGCTATTGGTCCTACTGGCACTTGCAGGGTGGCGGTTGGGTCTATGCTCAACAAGGCAGCAGCAGCTACAGGTTGCACGATGGCGACGTCGAGGGCTGGAGTTGGGGGACGGGCGCTCCTCCTCCCATCCTCGCCTTTGAGCAAGTGTGCGTGCCGCCCCTGCCGCCCACCGACGTGCCGGCGCAGCCGACGGCCACTCCAGAGCCCGCGTTGGCGCAGCCGACGGCCGGTTCAGAGCCCGCGCCAGCGCAGCCACAGCCGACGCCTGTGGTTTGGTTTCGCCTGGATCAAAACCCCATCCCAGCCGGCACGTGCACGGCAGTGCGTTGGGACACTTCCGGCGCAAGCGAGCTCTACCTGGACGGGCAGCGCGTCGACGTGATCGGCGGCTTCGAGGCCTGCCCGAGCGCGCCGCAAGAATACCATCTGCGCGTCGTCAACGCGGCGGGCGAGCAAGTTCACACCTTGACGCTGGGCGTGACGGGCGACTTGCCAACGTCCACACCGCTCCCGCTGCCCTCCCCCACCCTCGCGCCGGCCACGGCTACACGCCCGCCATCCACGCCCACCCTTCCGCCAGCCACGGCTACGCGCCCGCCTTCCACACCCACCTTTCCGCCGGCCACGGCCACGCGCCCGCCTTCCCCCACCCTCGCGCCAGCCACGGCCACGCGCCCTCCATCCACATCGACCGTCCGGCCATCCCCGACGGCGACGCCATCTTACACGCCTATTGCGGCCGCCATCGTGATTGCCTCCCCCACGCCAAACGCCATCCCATCGTCGCCAGCCGCATCATCGAGCGAGGCGCGCTCACATAGCGCCGCGAGCCAGCCCTCCACCACCTGGGGCTACCTCACCTTTGGGCTGATCGCCCTGGGGTTGACAGTCTGGCTGGCCTGGGGGGCGCTGCGGCGCAAATAAGATGCACCGCGTCCTGGGCCATGCCATTTACGCCCTCAGCGCGCTGCTCGGCGTGGCGGCTTTTGCCTATCCTTTTTTCACGTCGGCGGGGGCCGCGACGCCTGGTGGTCTGGGACATGGGCAAGACGCGCTGCTGGTGACCACCGCGTTGGTGGGCTTGTCGTTGGTCGCGCTGCTGGTAGAGCTGCAAGGGCAAAGCATCAACGCCAAGACAGTCGCCATGCTGGGTGTGTTGGTCGCCATCGCCAGTGCGCTGCGCTTTATCGAAGTTGCCATTCCACTGCCGGGCGGGTTTTCACCCATCTTTGCCCCCATCATCCTGGCCGGCTATGTCTTTGGCGGGCGTTTTGGTTTTTTGATGGGCGCGTTCACCTTACTCGCCTCCGCGTTGATCACCGGCGGCGTGGGGCCGTGGCTGCCTTATCAAATGTTCACAGCCGGCTGGGTCGGCATGACGGCCGGCTGGCTGGCGCGTATGATGCACCGCCCCGCTCACGTTTCGCGCTGGCACGTCCTTAGCCTGTGCGGCTTTGGTTTTGCCTGGGGGCTGTTGTATGGGCTGATCATCAACCTGTACTTTTGGCCCTTTGCCGCTGGGCCAGGCGGGCAATCCTGGGCGCCGGACATCGGCCTGGGCGCGCTGCTGGCGCGCTACGGCGCGTTTTACGTGGCGACTTCGCTGGTTTGGGATATAGCGCGCGCGGCGGGCAACGCGGCCTTGATCTGGCTGCTAGGCGAGCCCGTGATCAAGGCGTTGGCGCGCTTTCAACGCAGGTTTCACTTTGAGGTGCACTCTGTCTATGCTTGACGCGCGCGCATGGCTGGCCTGGGTCTTGACGACACTCGTGGCGGCCTCGTCCACCCGCAATCCACTCTACGTCGTGCTCTTGCTGCTGATGGCGATGGTGGTAAAGAGGGCGTGTGCGCCGTCGAATTCGCGCGCGCCTGGCTCGCCGCTGCGCTTTGCGCTGGTGGCCGTTCCGCTGGCAGCCCTGTTCAACGGCCTGCTGGCCCGCGTTGGAGCCACCGCCCTCGTGCCCTTTTGGGGCGGGCCCATCACACTCGAAGCGCTCGCCTTTGGCGCAATCAACGGCCTGATCCTGGCGACCATCTTTGGCGGCTTTGTCACCTTCAACCAGGTGACGCCGGTGCGTGAGCTGGTGCAGCTCGCGCCGCGCGCTTTTCACGACGCGGGCGTCGTGCTGTCCATCGCGCTGACTTTTCTCCCGCACACCTCCCGCAGCCTGGCC
>JAFGFO010000172.1 GCA_016931085.1 Thermoflexales bacterium | reverse complement strand
TTGGTCGAGGCCGTGGCGCAAGATGGCGTGCGTTTGCCCGCCGCAGATTTCCATGAGCACCCACGCCCGCGTGCAGGTGCGCCGGATTTCCTCGATCACGGCGCCGACCAGGTGAGCGTCGCGATATTCACTGAGGTGTTTCATCACAAGCCTAACTCCGAGCCCAGGTCTTGCATCTCGTGCAGCAGCTTGAGGGTCTCCTCGGCTTCGCTTGGACTGACCAGGTTGAGGGCAAAGCCGACGTGGACGACGGCGTAATCGCCGACTACGGCCTCGGGCACGTATTCCAGGCAGACCTCGCGCAGCGCGCCGCCGAAATCCACCCTGCCCATTTTGAGACCGCCCGATTCATAGAGCTCGACAATTTTTCCCGGGATGGCTAGACACATACTCCCTCACGATAAACTTTGAAAATAAATCACGAATGGCACGAATAGTCGAATTTCACGAATGTCTTTTGTATAGCCCGATTCGTGTCATCCGCTTCGGATTCAATTCGCGAAATTCGTGATTAAAAGTGTTCGTCCTTGGTGAGGCGCAAAGCGCATGTGCTCTGTTTGGAAAATGCGCGCTAGTCTAATTTTGTGAGATAGGGGCCGTTCTCTCCAAGCGCCTCGTGGATGACGGGCATCCACTGGCTGATCGGGATGTTCTGCGGGCACTTGGGCTCGCACTCCTGGCACTGGATACATTGGGCGGCCCGGACATCGTGATCCAAGACGTGCTGTATCTCGTAGGCGAACTTGAGCCAGGCATAGTGCCCGCGCGAAGCTTCGGGCTTGGCGTACATGATCCCTTCGTTATAGCTGGCAAAGTTGCCCGGGATGTCGACGCCTTGCGGGCACGGCATGCAGTATCCGCACTTGGTGCAGGGAATGGCCGTGAGCGCCTGGTACCTGGCCCGAACCTGGTCGTAGAGCGCCAGTTCGTCAGCCGTTAAATTGACCTTGGGTGTGCTGGCGAGGGCGACGTTCTCTTCCACGTGCGCCATCGCGCTCATGCCGCTGAGGACGGTGGAAAGCTCCGGCTGGTCCCACAACCACCGCAGCGCCCACTCGACTGGGCTGCGCCTGGCGGCAGCGCCGTCCCAGATGGCCTGGACCGGCGGCGGCGGATTGGTGAGTTTGCCGCCCAGGAGTGGTTCCATGATGACGACGGCCAGTCCCTTCGAGGCCGCGTATTTCAGCCCCTTGGTGCCGGCCTGGTTTTCCACGTCGATATAGTTGTACTGGATCTGGCACATCGTCCAGTCGCCCTCGTCGACGATCTGCTCGAAGGCGGCATAGTCGTCGTGGAACGAGAAACCCAGGTAGCGGAAACGCCCGGAGGCGATAGCCTTTGGGGCCCACTCGCGCACGCCCAGGTCGCGCAGCTTGGCCCAACGATCTTTGTTCAAAGCGTGCAGCAGGTAAAAGTCGATATGGTCCGTCTGCAGCCGTTCCAGTTGTATGTTCAGATACTTGTCGAAATCGGAGGCGGCCTGGATCTCCCAACTGGGCAGCTTGGTGGCCAGCTTGACCTTTTCCCGGTAGCCGCCTTTGAGCGCCCGGCCCACAAACGCTTCGCCGGCCCCTTCGTGGTAGGGGTAGGCGGTGTCCACATAGTTCACGCCCTGGTCGATGGCATAGTGGAGCATCTGGGTGGCTTCGACTTCGTCGATTTTGTTGTCCTTGGTGGGCAGGCGCATGGCGCCAAATCCAAGGGCAGAGACCTGAAAATCCAATTGACCGAATCTTTTGTATTGCATCATTCCCTCCCAAGTTTTTGTGTGTCTAGAAAATGGACTATTCGCAGCAATTATAACACACGCCTAGGGTTTGTAAAAAGCCAACTTCCCGCACTTGTCTGCGTTCTTCCGCAAAGAGGGCGAGCAAAATGTAGACAGACAGGCCACTTGCTGGAAGATGTCACTACGAGAACTTGCGTTCTTCCGCAAAAAGGCTAGACTGTGATCATTACGGCACGCAACTTGCTCCATACGATAGATCAGGAGTATCTTTTCAAAATGTAGGGGCAACCCCCCGTGGTTGCCCTTGGGGGCAGGCACAGGGCCGCCCCTACCCCGAATTATTGAGATGATACATACTTTTCAAATAGCGACAGCCAGGCGACTTGTAGGGGCGCATCGCGATGCGCCCCTACAGTGTGTACCCATCCCGTTTTCATTCCAACTTGCCGGGATTGTTCACGCGGACTGGCTCTTTCCACGTCTTGACCAGGCTCAAATCCAGGTCGTCTTTGGCAAAGAAGGCCTCGGCACCGGCTTGGTGCGCCGAGCTTTGAAAAATATGGGCGCGGTCTCGAAGGGCGCTGATCAGGATGACGCGCAAACCGGGCAGCAAAGTCTTGAGGCGAAGCGTACCTTCTAGCCCATCGACGCCCGGCAGCATCATGTCTACCACGGCCATGTCGGGCTGCAGGGCTTGCGCCAGTGATTCGGCGGTGGGAATGTCGCCAGCCTCGCCGACGACGTGCAGCCCGGCCTGAACCAGCAACTGGCGCAATTGTCGACGAAAGGAGGGCTGGTCGTCTACAATCAGTACACGTGTCATGGCCGGGGTCCTCGCCCTCGTTATTTTGATGCTTGAAGCTGTTCCACCTTCCCGCAGGTTGGGACCTGCGGGAAGGTGGCAGTTACGTTCAGCCGATGTTGCGCAAGATCGTGGGCAGATAGATATAGTGCTGCGGTAACGGTATTCCACCCGTTATGCCGTACCAGTAACCCAGGCCGGTGCCATAGTTGGCGCTGGACGACGCGCCGATGACGACCTGGCCCACAGTCAAATTGGCGGCATAACTGGCCGAGGTGCCCGGCCCGCCGCCGCTGCCGGTGAGCGGTATGAACCAATCCAGCCGGTAGTTGGCGGAAGACATGGCCAGGGCGCTGCTGGCCAGCAAGAGGCACCCCAAGGCGGCCAGTAAAACAAGCATTTTGCGTTTGTTCACCTTGGCCTCCTACTTTTCGGTCAGCGTCAGGGTAATGTTGCCGATGCGAATGTCGTGAGCCGAGCCTGTTCCGGCTAGCTCCAGGGTGAGTTGGATATACACGGAGCCGGTGATTGTTGGCGGGGTTGCGTCTGTGACGGTGTAACATGCCCAGTCCGTGCTGGTGCGATTGGTTGTATCATTGATCAGGGTGTCAATAGTCCCCGAGTCTGCCCCCTGTCCGACCATGGTTGTGCTGACAAAGCTCCCGGCCTGGTCGCTTCTGTAGCAAAGACGGATGCTCTTGAGCTTGGTAGGCGCGCCAAAGAGCGTGCTGGGGAGGTCTACAGGGATGAGAATGTATTCAAAACCTGAGGCCGAAGCGCCAGGACGGACTTCTACATAAGGTCCATCGGCAAGGAACTCCAGATCGCTTCTGCTTTCATAATCTGCTATCACGTCGAGTGGACTGACGGCGATCTTGATGTCGGCTGTGCTGGTGATGATGCCGCTGCCGCCGGCGGCGATGGCGGTGCCGAGTGAGGAGGCGCTCAACGCTGTGCCCGCGAAGCTGGCGGCTTCGACGCCTGTGCCGGCCACACTGATACCGGCCAGACCGACGCCATCCAGAGAGTTCCAGAAATAGCCGCCGTATCCATTGGTACTGCTTGAGCCATACACGCCATATTTTGCGCCAGAGCTGTTCAAGCCGGTCCCCTCAGCGTGGTCATTTCTGAGTGTCAGATTTGCCCCCGATCTAGTCGCACTGATGACTGCGCCTGGCACCAGGCTGAGGGCGTAAGGTACAGTGTACAGGGTCTGGCGAGGGCTCATTTCACCGTCGCTGCCGACCTCGATGCCCACATGTAGTCGCTGTCCGTCCACGTGTTCGCCACAGCTACTTAGGTAAGTGTTGAACAGCCCATTGTCAACGCTGACTGAATCGGTGTCTGTGCATACCGGCGTCGCCGCGGCTGCGGTGCTATTGTAAAGACGGAAGGTGAGGTTGTAGGTGCCGTTAAGTGGGTCGCCGCTCGTATCGGTCAAGCGCCCCTGGATGGGGATACTGCCCACTACCTGCGCTGCCACGGCAGCCTCGCCTTGCGGGCTGGTTTTTTCCGTTCCCGGCCCTTGTGCCTGGGTCAATCCCACCATTACGAACAATAGAAGCAGTATTGTAGGACCAATAGCAAAATTCAATCGTTTGTTCATCTTGTACCTCCTTTGATTGGAAATAGGTTTTATGAGCAGACATGTGCTCTGATTCAGGATAGCACAAGAGTGAGGGTTTAGCATCGGGGTAGGGTACTGTTTTTTGAAGGTAATTTCTAGTACTGCTGTACTGGCTTGGAGGGTAAAGCAGGGTACTGCTGTACCGGTTGGAGGGCAATCAAGCGCCTTCTTGGTTGCGCGGCGTTCGCCCTGCGTCGTTCGTCGTTTGCCAGGTGACGCGCACCGTCGTTCCGCGGCCGGGAAAAGATTCTAGCGCCAGTTGTCCGCCGATGAGGTTTACGCGCTCCTGCATCCCTACCAGGCCAAAGTGACCGTGGGCGGTCAGGGAGCCGAGAGTCGGTGGCATGGCAAAGCCGCGCCCATCGTCTTTGATGCTCAAGGTCAGGTGATCTGGGATACCCAAGAGGGAGACACATACATGCCGGGCGGCGGCGTGGCGGGCGACGTTGGCCAGGGCTTCTTGCGCCACGCGATAAAGGTTGATCTCCACTTCGACGGGCAGTGAGCGGAGTGAGTGCGGTGTGGCATCGGCGGGCAAATCGAGCGAGAGGGGTACATCGTTTTGGCTCGACCATTCGTCGGCCAATGCCTGAAGGGCCGCTCCCAACCCTAACATGTCCAGCATGGGTGGGCGCAGCTCGGCGCATACCTGCCGCAAGTCAACCAGCAGCCCGCGCACCTGGGCGCGCATCTCGGCTATGGTTTCTGCCAGTGGTGAATGGTCTTGATCCTCTGGCGGCAGCAGCAGGCTCAGTTGCAAATTTATGCCTACCAACGCCTGGAGGGGGCCATCGTGCAGCTCGCGCGCCAGACGGGCGCGTTCTTCTTCACGCGAGCGGAGCAGTTGGTGCTGCGCCTGGGCCAGCGTCTCGCGGCTGGCGCGAATCTCTGCCAACTGGCGGCGCAGTGTTTCAACCAGGAGTACCTTGCCTAGCGATGTTTCGGCCTGGCGGGCGAGTGTCTCCAGGATGCGTACGTCTGCATCAGCTAGATTTTCCCCTTGGTGTGGTTCTACGACCCATACGCCACGCGCCTGGTTTTGAAAGTGGAGAGGAAAGCCCAATTGTGGAGGAATTGCTTTGGGCAAAGCGGCGCCC